>SPJP01000120.1 GCA_006844665.1 Paracoccaceae bacterium | reverse complement strand
CTTTTTGTGCGGCCATGCCCCGGCCCATTCCGATCAATGTCAGGGCTTTGCCTGACAGGGCCGGCACGTGGCGGGGGTTCAGGGCAAGGGCGTTGTCCAGATCTTCCAAAGCGCTGGGAAAATCCGTGGCCAGATAGTGGCTGAATGCCCTTTGGTTCCAACCCTCGGCATAATGGGGGCAATAGGCGATCAGTCGGTCCAACACAGCGATTGAACCTATGTAATCCCCGATGCGCCGCAGATCCATGCCTTCGTCCAGCAGGGCTTGGGCGGCTTCATCGGGTGCGTCCAGATAGATCCCCCACAACCGGCTGGACAATTCTTGTCCGACACGGGCAGAGGGCGCGTTGGCCAGTTGTTCCAGCAAGGCGGTCTCGGCCTCGATGTGATTGGGGACAGGGGCGCACTCGGCTTGTGCCAGGCTGCCAGAGCAGGCCAGAAGGGCCGCGGCGATCAGGGATGGAAGCATGTTTGTCATGTCACAGAGAATGGACCAGATTTGGGCTGGGTCAAGTATCTCGCTTGACCACGGGGCTGCTGCCCTGCAACGTCGGCCCATGTTTCCGTTTCGCGATCACAACCCGTCCCGCCGTACGCCTGTCGTAACCTACATGCTTTTGGCCACGAATATTATCGTGTTCGCCGGGTATATGGCACTGCTTACGGAACCCTTTGCGTTGACTGCGTTCTTTAACGAATTTGGTATGGTCCCGCTTCGCATCACATCGGGCGAAGGGCACCACACACTGATTACATCGATGTTCCTGCATGCTGGCTTTATGCACATCGCGGGTAACATGCTGTTTTTGTGGATCTTTGGCGATAACCTAGAGGACGAGATGGGTCCGGCTCTGTTTTTGGGCTTTTATCTGATGGGCGGTCTTCTGGCGACATTGGCGCAATATTACGTCGCCCCCTACAGCAATACGCCCGTTGTCGGAGCGTCCGGTGCGATTGCGGCGGTGATGGGGGGGTACTTGTTACTTTATCCCAAAGCGCGGGTCGATGTCTTGATCTTTATCATCGTGTTCGTGCGCGTGATCACAATTCCGGCATGGGCTATGCTTGGGGTGTGGTTTGGCCTGCAATTGCTGAACGGGGTCAGCCAATGGGGCGGCAGTTCGGGCGTTGCCCATTGGGCCCATGCGGGTGGATTTGTGGCTGGTGTGGTGCTGGCTATGCCGGTTTGGATGCGCCTTGGCGGGCGCGCGTTTTGGCAGCGCACCCTAGGGGCGCCCGATCATGCGGAAGCCACCTATAAGCTGTCGCGCAGTTCGGTCCCGCGGGTCCAGCGACGTAGATAGGGCGTACGGCCGCGCCCGATCAGCGCTTGCGCAGGACCTTGGCCAGCGGATCAAACACGTCGCCGTTGCAGGCCAATACTTGGCAGTCTTCCATGATGTTCTGCTCTTTGCGGATGGGTTCGACCAGGCCGCCGGCCTCTTTCACCAAAACGATTCCCGCGGCAAAGTCCCAGGGTTTCAGGCCACGTTCCCAGTAGCCGTCGAACCGACCTGCAGCGACATAAGCCATGTCCAGCGCAGCAGCCCCCCAGCGGCGCACACCGGCACAAATTGGCAGGACCTGACCCAGATCTTGCAGAACGGCGGGTAGGTATTTGTTCCCAGCATGGGGCAAGCCAGAGGCGAAGACGCTTTCGATCATCCGGTTGCGGCTAGACACACGCAGGCGGGATTCGTTCATCCAAGCGCCGTTGCCTTTTTCGGCGTAGAACATTTCATCCTTGGCCGCGTCAAAGATCACGCCAGCCACGATTTCGCCCTTATGTTCCAAGGCGATAGAGGTCGCCCAATGGGGCATGCCGTGCAGGAAATTGGTGGTGCCATCCAGCGGATCAACGATCCAGCGACGGGTCGGGTCGCTGCCTGGGGTTTCGGCCGCGTCTTCTTCGGCCAGCCAGCCATAGGTGGGACGCGCGGTCATCAGCTCTTCTTTAATGATGTCCTGGGCGGCGATATCGGCCTTGGATACGAAGTCCCCAGCGCCCTTCATCGAGGCTTGCAGGTTCTCGACTTCCCGGAAGTCTTTTACCAAGGACCGACCAGCCGCACGTGCAGCTTTGATCATGATGTTCAGATTAGCGCTGCCAATGGCCATTGAAGTCTCCGAAATGCGAGGGGCAGGCCGTGGCGTAGACCCATGTGAGCGCCAAGTCTAGCCCTGCAAAGACGCACCGTGCGCAGAAGTCGCGAATTCTTAATTCATTAACGATAAAAACGCCCTTGGTACCGCGTGGACAACAGTTCACAGCACATGGACGATCCGTTCGGGGTGACGCCCGTTCCGGTTTCGCTGGCACAGCCGGGGTGGCACCCGGCACCGGAAAGCCCGATTTGGGCTTGGGATAAGGTCCGCAGTGGGCGGCCGCCTATCTTTCATTTCATCAACCATGGCGATTTGGCCAGGTTGATCCTACAGAACAGACACCGGACCGGGGGGATATCCTTGGTGCCGGGGTTTTGTGCTGTTTAGTGGCGTTGCAGCTTGATCGGTTCGGTGCGCATCAGGCGCAGGACATGGGCCATAAAGGGCTTGTCGGCGTCCTCGGTCCGTGTGGCGGCATAAAGCCGTTTGGTCTTGCCGTCCTTAGTTAGGGGGCGGGTGACATAGTCGGCATTGCTGCGCACTTCGCGCACCACCCAATCGGGCAGTACGGCGACGCCGCGATCACTGGCGACCAGCAGCAAGATCACGGCGGTTAGTTCCACTTGCCTGATCGCGCGGGGTTCGACCTTGGCGGGGCCCAGCAATTCTGTGAACACATCCAGACGGCTGCGATCCACGGGGTAGGTGATCAACAGCTGATCGCGCAGGTCTTCGGCGACGATAAAGCCCTTTTGCGCCAAGGGGTTGGTGCTGGCGGCCACAAAGACGGGTTCGTAATCAAACAGCGGGGTGAAGGTGATGCCGGGCAGATCCTCGGGGTCCGATGACACAACCAGATCGACTTCTTCCCGTTGCAGGGCGGGCAGTCCGTCAAAGCTAAGGCCAGGGCGGATATCGACATCAACCTCGCCCCAGTTTTTGCGGAAGGCTTCCAGCACCGGGAACAGCCATTCGAAACAGGCGTGGCATTCGATGGCGATGTGCAACCGACCTGTCTTGCCCTTGCGCAACCCGTCGAATTCGTCTTCCAGCGCTGCAACTTCGGGCAAGACCTTTTCGGCCAGGCGCAGCAGCCGCATCCCGGCTGCTGACAACCGCAAGGGCTTGGACCGGCGCACGAACAGCTCTACCCCGGTTTGCGCTTCCAGCCCTTTAATCTGATGGCTCAACGCACTTTGGGTGATGTTCAACGTATCCGCCGCGCGGCCCAGACCCCCGGTGTCATGGATCGCTTTGATGGTCCGCAGGTGGCGGAACTCTAGATACATCGGCATGAGCGATCCTCACAATGATAATGAGATTGATGAATTTGTTTCACACTGATGCTTATGCTATGGATAAAAACGACAAATCAAGGATCGTTTCAGACATGACCGCCGCCCCACGCATTTCGCTCGAATTTTTTCCGCCCAAATCGCTCAAGGGTTCTTTCAAGCTGTGGGACACGGTCCGGGTGCTTGCGCCTCTTTCGCCTGAATTCGTTTCGGTCACTTACGGGGCAGGCGGCACGACCCGCAAACTGACCCACGAGGCTGTCACAACCATCGGGTCCAGTTTTGGTCTGGACGTGGCCGCCCATTTGACATGTGTGGACGCGACCAAGGCCGAAACGATGGAGATCGCCGAAAGCTATGCGGCGGCCGGGGTGACCAACATTGTGGCCCTGCGCGGTGATCCTGCGGCGGGGACAGACAAGTTCGTGCCCCATCCCGACGGTTTTGCCAGCTCGGTCGAGCTGATCGAGGCTTTGTCTGGCACTGGCAAGTTTACCCTGCGCGTCGGGGCCTATCCCGATCGCCACCCCGAAGCGCCAAGCGCTGTGGCCGATGTGGATTACCTGAAGCGCAAGATTGATGCGGGCGCGTCTGCAGCAATCACCCAGTTCTTTTTCGAGGCTGAAACCTTCCTGCGGTTCCGTGATCTATGTAAAAAAGCGGGCATCACCGCGCCGATCATCCCGGGCATCCTGCCGATTGAAAACTGGTCCAAGACCCGCAATTTCGCGGCCCGCTGTGGCACCACTGTGCCCGCATGGCTTGACGAGGCGTTTGACAAAGCCGATCGCGATAACCGGTCCGAGCTGCTATCGACCGCGCTGTGCACTGAGCTGTGTACCGAGCTGTTGGACGAAGGCGTCGAAGATCTACACTTCTATACCCTGAACACGCCAGAACTGACCCGCGATGTATGCTCGGCCCTGGGCGTAACCCCACGGGTAGAGCTGGCAGAAGTCGCCTAAAACAACCCCAACCTGCGGCCCTTGGGCCTGCGCGGGTGCCGAAGTTTCGGGATCCGCAAACGGCGGGGGCGGGGCAAGGGCAATGGGCTGCCATCGAACATGCGTTCAGACGGATCAACGCCAATAACTCGCATTCTTCTGGAAAAGAACAAGCGCCCAAAGCCCCGGTTCATCCCCGCGGATGGCGCATTCAGATCCACCGGGTACCGCGCCTGCCAATCCTTTGGCAGGGCCAAACCTGCCGCTTCAGCCAGCTCTAACATCCAGACCAGCGGTCCGTTGGACAGGCGTCTTGCTGGGGTAAAGCCGTTTAACTGACCGCCAACATCGCCGTGGCTGCCAGGAAACCAGACTTGCTGCATCTGGCCCGACCAGTCCGGGCGGGATCGCCACAGAACGGGCGAAAAAGCGCGGCGTCGTTCATCCCGGGCCAGGGCGTGATAGCCCCGTTTCACGATGCGGCTAAGCTGGTCATTGTGAAATTCGGTCGCGTTGGGGGCCAGCCGCCACAGAACCGGGATGCGCAATCCCAGTGCTTTGACTGTATCCCAGACCCCGATCATCTCGACCGCGGGGCTGGTATCTGCCGGCCAGCAATAGCGCTTGGAAAACCGCGGCGCGAAAGGGCTGGCGCGACGTTCGCGGTAATAAGAATAGACAAATTCGGTGTTGCGCATGGTGGCATGTTCGGGCTGCAAAAGCCCATGCAGATCAATGACGCCCGCCAAGGACCGCACCCCGTAGGCCCCCCTGGAATAGCCAAACAAAAACACCCGGTCCCCCGGACGCCAGCCCAAGGCCAGCCAGCGGTAAGCCCGGCGGATCTGGCGGTTAATGCCGATGCCTGCGATGACCTCTAACGCGTTGCGCACGCCGCGCCACTGGATGCCGGGTTCGTAGAATACCCGCACATCGGGCGCGTTATGTTCGGCCAGCAATTTCCACAACAGCCCGGCATTGGTTTCAAACCCCCGCTCGACCGAGCTCATCGTGCCATCCAGAATGACCACATGGGTCATCGGGGCGCGGGCTGTGTCTGGTCTTGGGTCTGTCATAGTCGTCCTCTTTAAACTTTAGTAAAACGCCGCATGCGCCATGTGCAAAGCCACGTTTTTTCACAGGCGCGTTAACCAAGGTTACAAAGCGTTTTTGACGATATAACGGCAAGTTTCAAAAAAGGTTATCAATGCGTCCGCAAAGGCCGCGATATTGGCCACACTGCAGCGCCTTTACACCCCTTTCCCTTCTGGGCTGGCTCCGTTATTCCTCGGCCAAACTTTTATGCCGGGAAGATACCCATGCCCATGGACAAGAAATTCGAGGCCGCCGAGGCCGAAGCGCGCATCATAGCGAAGTGGCAAGAAACCAAGGCCTTTGCCGCAGGGGCCAATGCCAGCCGCGAGGAGTCGTTCTCGATCATGATCCCGCCGCCCAACGTGACCGGCGCGCTGCATGTGGGCCATGCGTTCAACAACACGCTGCAGGATATCTTGACCCGTTGGCACCGGATGCGGGGGTTCAAAACCTTGTGGCAACCGGGCCAGGACCATGCGGGCATCGCGACCCAGCTGCAGGTTGAAAAGATGCTGGCCGCCCAAAACCTGCCGGGCCGCCGGGATCTGGGCCGCCCGGCCTTTCTGGACAAGGTCTGGGAATGGAAGGGCGAATATGGTGGCACGATTGTCGAGCAGCTAAAGCGTCTGGGCTGTTCGTGCGACTGGGACCGCAACGCCTTTACCATGGCCGGTGCGCCGGGGGATCCGCGCAAAGGGCACGAAAACTCGCCCAATTTCCACGATGCGGTGATCAAGGTTTTTGTCGAGATGTACGACAAAGGTCTGATCTATCGCGGCAAGCGCCTGACCAACTGGGACCCGCATTTTGAGACCGCGATTTCCGACCTAGAGGTCGAGAATATCGAGACGCCGGGCCATATGTGGCACTTCAAATACCCGCTGGCGGGCGGCGAGAGCTATGAATATGTCGAGAAAGACGAAGACGGCAATGTAACGCTGCGCGAAACGCGCGACTATATCTCTATCGCGACGACCCGGCCTGAAAC
>SPJP01000114.1 GCA_006844665.1 Paracoccaceae bacterium | reverse complement strand
TATCCCTTGGCCCCTTGCCCATGGCCCCAGCATCATAAGGCCCAGATAGGCGTCCCCCGGCTCGGGAAATCCAACCGACAGATCCGCCAGTCCAGACAATCGCCCATCCAGAAAAACACCCAGCTTGGTTGCGTCCGCAATATCCGACCCCGGCGCGCATTCTGTAAAGAATTCCAACGTCTTATCCGGCCCCGGCTCGATCCCTTCCGCCAGCATCCAATAGTCTGGTGCCTCGCGATAAAACACGATGACCGCCTCGAAATCGCGCTCTTGAACCAGGTTTCTGATCTCCATGGCTCAACCCTTTCTTAATCGTTCTGTGCTTTACTCGACCTCGCGGCTGCGCATAACGATCACGGCCCCCGCAAGAATGATAAATACCAGCCCCAACAGGCCGACAAAATCGGGGAAATCCCCCCATAGCAACGCCCCCCAGAACAGGGCAAATATCAGGAATAAATATTCAAAAACAGTGACATAGGATGTGTCTACCATTTGATAGGCCCGGACCAAACACGCAAGCGAGATCAAGGATCCGACAGCTTGCACAAGGGTCAAGCCCACAAAGCGCGGCGTCAATTCCTGCCAGCCCTCGCTGAAAAAGCTGTCGCCCTGCACCCATAGGCTGGTCACGGTCACGCCCAACAGCCCGCACAGGCCAAGGCATAAGAACATTCCGATCAGCAGCGTTGTGGTGCTTTCCTCGGCGCAAAGACGTCGGGTCATAACCCCGCCTGCGCCGTAGAACACACCCGCGCCCACCGCGATCAGGGCGCTCCACCCTAAATCGGCCCCGCCGGGCCGCAAAATCATCAGAACCCCGGAAAAACCAACCGCAACGGCGAAAAGCCGCCACTTGCCAACAGGGTGTTTCAACACAAAGGCGTTGATCAAAAGAACAAAGATCGGTGCCGTGAACAGCCCGGCCCCCGCATAGGCCGCAGGCATGATACCAAGGGATCCGAAATACAAAATCATTGCGGCCATCAGAAAAAATGACCGCAGCGCAACAGCCCATAACCTATTGGGGCGCCACGTTAATTTGGCGAAATAGATCAAGGGGATCAGCAGGCAAAAAGCCATGCAGGCGCGCAAAAAATGGAACTGCCACAGGCCCGCATCTTCGGCCACAAGGCGCATGAAATTGTCTATAAGCCCAAGGATGGCCATGGCGATGGCCACCAATCCCAACGCTTGCAAAGCTCGCTTATCTGCCATGTGAACACCTCTACGCCCTGCATGACAACAACGGTGATTGCGAGCAAGGGCGACTTTTTGGTACTCTGCCAGAAAGTCGAGCAGATCGGACCGCCGCACCATGACGGCACTAGACGCATATCTAAGACTGGAATCCACCGGCCTCTGGCGCGCCTCGCCCGAGGCCCAGCGCCGTGACGTCTATGTCTTTCTGGGCGACGCCTCCCTTGTGATCACCGACAAAGCCGAACAACCCTTGGCACATTGGTCCCTTCCGGCGGTCGAACGGTTGAATCCCGGCGCAGTTCCGGCCCTGTTCATCCCCGGATCCGACGCGTCCGAGACCTTGGAAGTCGATGATATTGAAATGATTTCTGCCATCGAAAAAGTCCAAAAAGCGATGGAGGACGCAGCCCCAAAGCCCGGCCGCCTGCGCCTGTGGATCGCCCTTGGCCTGACCACCTGCATCCTTGCGGGCGGGGTGTTTTGGCTGCCCGGCGCAGTGGTCAACCACGCCGAACGCGTTGTCCCATTGGCCAAACGGGTGGAAATCGGAACCCAGCTGCAGGCCCATATCATGCAACTGACCGGGCAGGCCTGCGGTCCAGCTCGCGGCTCGCCCGAGCTGCGTGTCATCGCCCAACGGCTAGACGATTCGCCCCCCGCGCGGTTATTCGTTGTCCCCGCCCTGACCCGTGCCAGCCTTAGCCTGCCCGGCGGGATTATCCTGCTGGACCGCAGCGTTTTGGAAAACCACGACACCCCCGATGTGGCCGCAGGTTTTGCCCTTGCCGAACAGCTGGCGCGCAGGGAAAGAACACCGCTTTTACAGATGCTTGAAAGCACCAGCCTGCGCACCAGCCTTGGGCTGTTGACCACGGGCGTGGTGGATGATGACACGTTAAAAGACTATGCCGGGCGGGTGCTGCGCAGCGATCCGCCCGCTTTGGAAACCGACGACCTTCTGGCCGCGTTCCGGCAGGCGCGGGTGCCGTCGACCCCCTACGCCATGGCGCTGGACCCAACGGGCGAAACCACCCTACCCTTGATCGAGGCCGACCCGTTTTCCGCAGGCACCGCACCAGAGCTTTTGCCCGACAACAGCTGGGTCGCCCTGCAGACCTTGTGCGAACAGGGCTAGACCTTCTCGCCGTTATTTCCGTGTGATTGCATCACCATAGCCAGAGGCTCGGGCAGACTGCAGCGCCCGGGCAAGGCTTTGCGCATCGTTGAACGGGCCCGACACAACCAGCTCGATCGCGCGGCCTGATTGGGTTGTGCGGATCTTGGCTGCAGGCAGGCCCAGACGGTGCAAGGTGGCGATGGCCCGGTTCACATTCGCCGGATTGGCATAGGCGCCCAGCTGAACATAGCGGTGGCCACGGCCAACAGTGATCGGGGCGGTCCCGGTCCGCGCACTGGTCACCTGCGCCGCCTGAGTACGGCTACGGGTGACTGTCGCCTCGGCACTGGTCGGTGTCCGCGAGGAATAGGATGGGATATAGCGCCCAGCAGCAGATGTCTGCGGTGGGAAGTTATAGCGGGATGTCGCGACAGCCACAGTCTGGCTGGGCGGCGTATATTGCGGGTAAAGCGCGGTCACGTCCTCGCCCGTCGCAATATCGATCAAGCGGTAAGGCGCGACGCTGGTCCACATCACCACACGACCGGCTGTCGCAGCAGCACCGCCTCGTGGCCCGCGGTTCGGGTTCAGACGGCCGTCATTCCAGACCGACCGATAACCGGCCGCCACTTGTGCATTGGGGTTTGTCACCTCGAACGGGGCACCGCCACTTTGGGCTGTGGGCTGGCTCGCGGCCTGAGCCGCCGTTGTCGTGGCGCGCGTCCCGGTTGTCCGGGACACATAGGCCGATGGGTGGATCTGCTGCGGCCCACAGCGTACGGCCAGACCGCGTCGGCTGGTGACATATTGCGTGCTGATCCCCGACAGGGCGCAGGTATTGGCAGCGGCTGTTGTTGTCACAGGGCGCGTGGTCGTGGTGGGGGTCGCCGCGACCCGAGGCGTCACCACAGGCAAGACAGCCGGGCGGCGCGGGGTCGATACGGTCACCGTGCGGGTGGTCCCCGTCGAAGGCGCAACCGTTACGGCCGACGGCTGGGTCGATGGCGCGGGTGCGGCCGAGGCGACGTTGTTATTTTGGTTCTGACTTGGGGTCGTCGCTGTGCCTTCGGGCCGGAAGGTCACACGCGGTGGGGTCACGCGCGTTTGGGTCTGGGCCGCACTGGGCACGGTCAATTGCACAACCCGGCTGGCGGTTGACGCTGCCGTTGTCCGCCCGGTGTTGTTGGCGCCACCCACAACTGTCGGCTGCGCGTTGCACATGTGCTGACGGTCCCGCGACATCCGGGGGATCCAACTGACTGTGTTGCCAGATCCGGCACGCACGAAAACACACCCACTGCTGTCGACATATTGCGTGCCCACATAGCTGCTGGGGGGCAGCTCGGCCGGGGCGCGTCCTGCGGCAAATGCCTGCTGCGCGTCCATCACAGTCCCGCCGACAAGACTGCCGACGAAAAGTGCCGTTGTTGCAATAATCCGATGTACTGACATTTTGACCCCCATGAATCGTGTCCCGAAGATGACGCGTGCATAGGGGCCTGTAAAGACTGTGGATACTTTATTTAGTACCGAAGATGCGATCACCCGCATCCCCTAGTCCTGGAACAATATATCCATGATCGTTCAGGTGACTATCCACAGATGCTGTCACAATTGGAACATCCGGATGGGCCTCTTTCATCCGAGTTATCCCCTCCGGTGCCGCCAGAAGGCATAAGAATCGAATATTGGTCGCGCCCGATTCCTTCAACAGATCGATGGCCGCGACCGATGAATTGCCAGTGGCTAGCATCGGATCCACAGCGATCACCAGGCGTTCGTCCAGCGCGTCTGGCACCTTGAAGTAGTACTGCACCGGCTGCAGCGTTTCAGGGTCGCGGTACAGGCCGACAAAGCCAACCCGGGCGCTTGGGATCAGCTCGGCGATACCGTCCAGCAGCCCGTTGCCCGCCCGCAGGATCGAGATCAGGGCCAGCTTTTTGCCGTCCAGTTTTGGGGCGTCTGTGACCTCGACCGGGGTTTCAACCTGCACGGTTTTCATCGGCAATTCGCGGGTGACCTCATAGGCCAAAAGCGCCGCGATTTCCTTGAGCAAACGCCGGAATTCCGAGGTCGGCGTGTCCTTGTCGCGCATCAAGGTCAGTTTGTGCTGAACCAAGGGGTGATCAACAACGGTGCAATGGGGCAGGCTCATGGGTCAGGACTCCAGTCGTTTTAGGACCCGGGCGCGGGTCTTGTCATCGCAGAACGCAGCCTCGGCAGCGGTGCGGTTTATCTGGGCAAAGCGGGCGTCATCCCAGCCGAAGGTTTCGGCCAGCATATCGTATTCGCGGCACATGGTGGTGTGAAAGAACGGTGGATCATCGGTGGACACGGTGACCTTGACGCCTTCGGCGCGCAGCCGTTCGATCGGGTGGCCTGCCCACGTGTCAGACACGCCAAGTGCCACGTTAGAGCCTGGGCAGACCTCTAGCACCACACCGGTTTCGGCCAGGTGTTCGACCAGATCCATGTCCTCGATACACATGACCCCGTGGCCAATTCGTTCGACCCCCAGATCGAACACGGCGTCGCGCACCTCTTTCGCCCCGCCCCATTCGCCCGCATGGGTGGTCAGGTGCAAACCGGCCTCTGCCGCCATATCGAACGCGTATTTGAAATCGGCCTGGCGATGCACCATTTCGTTGCCGCCCATGCCAAAGCCCACCAGCCAGTCGCCCGCGGTTTCTTGCGCGCATTTGGCGGCCAGTTTCGCGGTGTCAGGGCCTTCGTGGCGAATGCAGGTCAGGATGCCGCGCAGAATGATGCCGTCGGTCGCCTCGGCCTCGGTCGCGGCTTGCTCCATGGCGGCCATATATTCCTTCCACGCGCCAACATCATTGTTGCCGCAGAAATCCGGCGACACGAAGGCTTCGGTATAGATCACCCCTTGGGCAGCGGAATGTTCCAGCACCGCCTTGGTCAGCTTGTAGAATTCCTCTGGGCCGGTCAGGACGGTGCAGGCGGCCTCGTACACGCGCAGGAAATCGACGAAGCCGTCGTACTTGTAATTGCCCTGTTCATCGAAGATGCCCGACAGATCCACGCCCTTTTCCTTGGCCAGGCTTTGGATGAATTTCGGCGGCGCGGCCCCTTCCAGATGCAGGTGCAGTTCGAGCTTTGGGATGTCAGCAGTGGCGGTCATAGAAAGGATCTCCCGGTGCCATGGGGCTGCGCGCCCAGATGGGTGGCAATGCTATGGGCGATATCGGCAAAACCCACAAGCCCGACAGGGCGCGCCCCCAGCCCGTAGCCAATGACGGGCACCCGTTCGCGGGTGTGGTCGCTGCCAACCCAAGTAGGGTCATTGCCGTGATCGGCGGTGAAAATCGCGATGTCGTCGGGGCCGAGTGTATCAAAGAACCGCGGCAGGCAGCTGTCGAACCATTCCAGCGCCCTGGCATAGCCCGACACGTCGCGCCGGTGGCCGTAGACGGAATCAAACTCGACAAAATTTGCGAAGGTCAGGCTGCCATCGGGCATGGTTTTTCCGGCCGCAACCAGATGGTCCATCAGGTCTGCATCCGCGCCTTTGACAGACCGGGTCAGGCCCTGGCCCGAGAATATGTCTTTGATCTTGCCGATCCCCAGCACCTGCCCGCCACCGTCTTTGACCCAATCGGTCAGGCAGGGTTGCGGCAGGGGCATCGCGTAATCGGCGCGGTTGGTGGTGCGGGTAAAGCCTTCTTCCGGCGCGCCAATGAAAGGCCGGGCGATCACGCGGCCCACTTTCATTTCGTGCAGATGGGGCGCAAGATCGGCGCACAGTTTCAACAACCGGTCCAGCCCAAAGCTGTCTTCATGGGCGGCAATCTGGAACACGGAATCCACGCTTGTGTAACAGATCGGCCAACCTGTGCGCATATGTTCGGCACCGTATTGTTCCAACGCCGGAATGCCGCTGGCGTGGCAATTGGCCAAAGTGCCGTCCGTTCCGGCCAAACGCGCCACCAACGCCATCAGGTCAGGCGGAAAGGCGGGGATCGTTTTCGGGAAATAGCCCCAGTCCCAGGGCACGGGCACGCCTGCCAGTTCCCAATGGCCCGAGGGCGTGTCTTTGCCAAGGCTGACCTCGGATGCGGCGCCCCAAAGGCCGGTTGGATCCGCGCCCAGGTTCGGGGCT
>SPJP01000115.1 GCA_006844665.1 Paracoccaceae bacterium | reverse complement strand
ATAGCTCTTGTCGCCCCGAACCTTGATCTCGCCAGTGCCATCAAGAATAAATGCTTCCCGCAGCCCCCGCTGAATGCGTTGCTGCGTATCGCCCAGAAAAATTCGAAGGTCGCCATCGGTGACAAATGCTGAACTTTGCCCAGCTTGATCCAGGGCTGTCGCCAGCGCGACGGCGTCTTCTTGCAAGTTGATGCGCTTTTCCTGCTCATAGGCCTCCGCCGCAGACAGAGACGACCCCAGCACCCTTTGAACACGGTCAGAAAACCACCCTTCCAGACCGAAATTGATCGAAATCGTCGCAAATACAGCGACCAAAACCGTGGGAACCAGCGCCACAAGGGCAAAAACCAAAGTTAGGCGCAAGTGCAGACGCGATCCCGCCGATTTTGCCCTGCGCGCCGTCACCATTTGAGAAACCCGATGCATCACAAGGGCGGCAACAGTTAACGCGTAGACCAAATCCGATAAGATAACAAAGCGCAGCCAGCTAGAGCTGGACGCTTCCTGCAACGGGCCAAGGACTAGGAACGTCGCGACAGCAAGAACGGGACCCAATGCGAACAACGCAAAGGTCACCCATGCCTGAATTTGACTGCTACGTAACCACATAGTGGTTAAGGATCGAGCCGTAATTGATTTCACTTGAAACGCCCAGATTGATGATACGACAGCAAAGTCGTTGCAACAGCGCAACGGCTATGTTGCTGTTTTACATCAATCTGCGGCGGCGAGTCACCTGAATATCGAGGTCAGTTATCTTTTTGCGCAGCGTATTCCGGTTTATCCCCAACAAATCTGCACATTTGGCTTGGTTACCCCCAGTCGCGTCCAGGGCAATCTCGATCAAAGGTGTCTCAACCTCGCGAAGAATACGCTGATACAGCCCCGGAGGCGGCAAAGAGCCTGCGTGCAGATCGAAATATCGACGCAAATGTTTCTCGACCGATGCCGCAAGCTGTTCGTTTTCACCACTGCCACGCATTAAAGGTTCTGCGGCGGGCTGGTTGCCCAGCATAAGTTCTACCTCTGCCTGGGTAATCTCCTCTTCAGCCGACGTCGCCAACAGCCTCTTGATCGCATTTTCAAGCTGTCGGACGTTGCCTGGCCAGGAATACACCCGCACCATTTCCATCGCTTCAGCGCTTAATCTGCGATACGGCGCGCCCTCACGTTCAGCCCTGTTCAGAAAATGTTCGACCAGCAGGGGAATATCGTCGACGCGTTCGCGCAAGGCGGGAACGACCAAGGTCACGCCGCCAAGGCGATAAAACAGATCCTCGCGGAATTGACCTGATTCCATCTTCTGGGTCAGGTCATTTTGGCTGGATGACATGATGCGCGGCGCGTTTTCTGTCATTACATCCAGGACCCGGACCAGCCGTGCTTGAGCTAAGGCGTCCAAGTCACTGACTTCATCCAATAAAATTGAACCGCCGCGCGCACGAGCCATGATCGTCGCAACAGCATCCTCACTGGCGATGTCAGAGGCGCTCGCCGCCACAAATGGCAAGCTACGCCGATCGCTGAAGTCGTGAATAGCCTTCGCAATCAAAGATTTACCGGTCCCACTTTCACCAGTAATCATCACAGGCAAATCGGTGTTCATCACACGGGCAACCAAACGATACAGCGCCTGCATTTGAGCCGTACGCCCGACCAAAGGCAGGTCATTCTGCGCCCCTTCAGTCTCGGCTTTTGGTGGTGCAGCTTTTCGTTTGACCTCCAAAGCTCTCGCCGCTCGCTTCATCAAGTCCGGCAAATCGAATGGCTTGGGTAAATAGTCGTAGGCATCCGCTTCGGCAGCTTGAATTGCCGTCATGATCGTATTTTGCGCTGAAATCACAATCACCGGCAGGCCAGGTCGAAGCTCATTGATTTTTGGCAATGTTTCCAGACCATTACCATCAGGCATAACCACGTCGGAAATTACTAAATCGCCTTTACCCTCTTCAACCCAGCGCATCAATGTCACCAAGCTAGAGGTCGCGTGGACTTTACACCCTGCTCGGGTCAAGGCTTGGGTTAATACGGTTCGAATTGTACGATCGTCATCAGCGACGAGAACGGTTCCATCCATAATGTGGCTCCTAAGAAGTTGGCGCGACGGGCAATGAGATGCGGAACACGGTTCGACCAGGAACTGAATCAACGGTGATCCATCCTTTGTGGTCGGATACGATCTTGGACACGAGTGCCAGCCCAAGTCCGGTTCCATTCTCTTTTCCCGAAACAAAAGGTTCAAAAATTTCTGACGCGATATCGCCACTTAGCCCGGGCCCATCGTCGATGATCTCGATCTGCAAAGGAACCGCACCGCCGGTTCCATCAGGATGGCGAAGGCGCAAGGAAATATCGTAGAATGTGTGAATTTCTATAGTCCCGCCGGGCCCTCCGGCTTCGGACGCGTTCTTAAGAAGGTTCAAAAACACCTGCTGCAGTTGGTCAGAATCGGCATAAGTCAAAGGAAGTGACGGATCGTAATTCTCTTTGATTTTCATATGGGTGCCGAACCCGACCATCGCGGATTTTCGCGCGCGGTCCAGAACATCATGAATATTCACCGGCTTACAGGCTGGTGGCCTAAGATTGCCAAACTGTTCAACTTGATCCAGCAGCTTTACGATCCGACGGCTTTCTTCAACAATTAAGTCTGTTAATTCAATATCTTCCCCGCCCAAGCTCATGCTAAGAAGCTGGGCTGCACCTGTAATGCCAGCCAGGGGATTCTTGATTTCATGGGCCAGCATTTCGGACATCCCAATTGCGGATTTCGCCGACGTCTTGGTTTTGAACGAACGTCCAAGACGGCCGGCGATTTCACGGGGATTCAGCAAAATAAGAACTTCGTCGGGGGCGTCGGCCAGGGGCGCAATCTGTAAATTGCACTGCACCGGTGGCCTGCTACCCGAACCAGCGTCAACATCGGAAATAAACAAGGGAGCTAGGTTCTTGCGAACCCGTTTCACGGCCTCATCCAAGGGTGAGTCGACCATCAAAACGTCCCAAATTGGCCGTCCCATCATTCCCTTGGCAGACGAGTTCATAAAAATCTCGGCCGCGGGGTTTAGATCTGCGATTGTGTTGTCCGACTGAATTATAAAGGCCGGAATGGGCATCGAAACCCACAAGGCGCCTGTTCTTTCGGTCATGCCGCCTCTCCCATGGTCGCCAAGCCCAGAGCATTCAAGACAGATTTTGGGTCGGTTTCTGTAAGGATTTCTCTTCGCATCGAAGGGGTGACGTCCAATTGATCCAAATACCATCCCAAGTGCTTGCGTGCGACGCGAACGCCAAGCGACTTGCCGTAAAAACTCAACATAGCCTCGTAATGCACTGATATAAGTTCGAAAAATGAATGTTTTGCAGGGATTTCAGGACGTTTGGTCCCATAAAGGTCATGGGCAACCTGGGCCAATATCCACGGTCTACCTTGGGCCCCGCGGCCGATCATTACGCCGTCGCATCCTGATTTTTCCAACGCTTGCTTGGCCGATGCCGAATCCACAATGTCCCCATTGGCCAATACAGGGATACTTACCGCCTGTTTGACGTCCTTAATGGCTGCCCAGTCGGCCGAGCCTTTGTAGAACTGGCAGCGTGTCCGCCCATGGATTGTTAACCGCTTCACGCCAGCGTCCTCGGCCCTCGCGGCCAGATCAGGCGCATTCACACTGCTATCATCCCATCCAAGGCGCATTTTCAGCGTCACGGGAATGTTTATGGCGCCGACAACCGCGTCGATCAAACGCAAAGCGTGGTCCAGGTCGCGCATCAGCGCCGACCCTGAATAGCCGGAAGTGACCTTTTTCGCCGGACAGCCCATATTGATATCAACGACTTGCGCGCCCATGCTTTCGACCAACTTAGCCGCTTCCGCCATCCAATAAGGCTCTCGCCCCGCCAGCTGCACCGCTGTCTGAGGGCCGGATAAGTCCAGCTCGGCTTTCTCTCGGGTTCCGGGGCGTGCTTGGACCATTTCTTGGCTGGCGACCATTTCAGACACAACAAGGCCTGCCCCAAAAGACGCAACCAAGCGCCGGAAAGGCAAATCTGTGATCCCCGCAAGCGGTGCCAGCGCCACGGGTGGCTTAAGTGCTGCAAGCTCACAGCTATTCGCCCCAATATTAACCACGTGCTTATTCCTTGTGCGCTCTGTGCCTGTGCTACTTGCTTTGCCCGTGACCATCAAGAAACCGGCCAGAGGAATAGCCGGAAAAACAGGCGATGATTAAATTTTAGGCACAATACTCGGACTTAAGGAACTTAGATTGCACGATCTGTTTGCGATAGCTAAGAAACAGAGGCGAGAAGGAGCGGCAACATGGGCGATACTGCAATTTTAATTGTTGCCGCCGGTCGTGGGCGTCGCGCTGGGGGAGGCTTGCCCAAGCAATGGCGCAAAATCGCCGGACGCCGGGTTATCGACTGGACATTGGATGCCTTTGCGCAATTCCCAAGGATCGTCGTTGTCTTAAACCAAGATGACATGTTGTTCGCGCAAGATTTTGATAAAAAAGGAATAAGTGTTATCACTGGTGGCGAGACCCGGGTCGTTTCGGTCAGGAATGGTCTGGAATTCCTGGCTAAAGATCCGCCGGACCATGTCTTAATTCATGATGCCGCTCGCCCATTCATAAGCCAATCTGTTATCAGCGCCGTTTCCGAGGCCTTAGATACCAACTGCGGGGCGGCACCTGCTCTGCCCATTGTTGACGCGCTTTGGCGTGGTACAAATAGTTTTGTCGCAGGAACCCAGGATCGAACGGAGCTTTACAGGGCACAGACGCCTCAGGGGTTCCAATTTAATGCAATCCTGGCCGCGCATCGCGCTGCAAAAGCCGGCGCATTGGACGATGTAGAGGTTGCCCGCGCCGCAGGCATTGACGTCGCCATTGTAAAGGGCGAAGAGCAGAATTTCAAAATTACCACGCCCCAGGACTTCGAAAAAGCGGCCAGTATGTTGCAAGAGGACAAGATGGATATTCGAACAGGCAACGGTTTTGACGTACATCGCTTTGGACCAGGCGACCATGTGGTTCTGTGCGGGGTGAAAATTCCCTATTCTCGGGGGCTGCAAGGCCACTCGGACGCGGATGTTGGCATGCACACGGTAACAGACGCGATTTACGGCGCATTGGCGATGGGCGATATTGGCCAACACTTCCCCCCTTCAGACCAACAATGGAAGGGCGCGGACAGCGCTGTATTTCTCCGCCATGCCTGCGCCTTGGCTCGGGAACATGGATTCAAGATAACCCACACAGATTGCACGTTAATCTGCGAATATCCCAAAATTGGACCCCACGCCCAATCTATGAGGGCCCGCATGGCCGAAATAATGGAGATGGAAGTTTCGCGTGTTAGCGTCAAAGCGACAACGTCAGAAAAACTTGGCTTCACAGGCCGCAGCGAAGGCATCGCCTGCATGGCCACAGCAACATTGGTGAAAATATGATGCGCATCATAGCAACATGGTTCGGAACCGGCCTTTTGAAACCCGCACCTGGGACATGGGGATCTTTCGTTGCCCTTCCTTTAGCCTGGGGTTTGCATGTTCTGGGCGGCTTTCCTTTGTTCGCCCTGTCCACAATCGCGCTGTTTTTCATCGGTTGGTGGGCCACTTACGGCGCAACATTGGGTGCAGACAACCACGATCCGTCTGAAATTGTCGTGGACGAGGTCGTCGGCCAATGGATCGCCCTTTGGCCTGTCTCATTAGGTGCTATGATGGCAAAAGCCGACTTTTTGGCGCTCTGGCCCGGTATCTTAACCGCATTTGTCGCTTTTAGACTGTTCGATATTTCCAAACCCGGCCCCGTTGGCTGGGCAGATCGCCGTCATGATGCCCTGGGGGTCATGCTGGACGACGTAATCGCTGGTGTTATGGCGGCCCTTGTCGTCGGCCTCGCCGCATTCATCGCCCATAAAGCGATTCTATGAGTGCGGAACAAATCGTCCAGCTCGCAATAGCGCGAGGCATCCACATCACGACCGCTGAGAGCTGCACAGGCGGGCTGGTGAGTGCCGCTTTGACTGACGTCCCCGGCAGCTCTGCTATTTTCGAGCGTGGCTTCGTGACCTATTCAAACCTCGCAAAGCATGAACTTTTGGATGTAAATCATTCATCTTTAACAGAATATGGCGCAGTAAGCGCCCAAGTTGCGGCGGAAATGGCGCAAGGCGCGTTGCTAGCCGCAAAGGCAGATATTGCGGTTTCGATTACGGGAATTGCCGGCCCCGGAGGATCAGAATTCAAGCCCGAAGGTCGTGTTTGGTTCGGAGTATGCAAGAAAAACAGGCAACCCGAAACATTCTTGCAAGAATTCGGCGCGCTCGGTCGCGGGAATGTTCGAATTTCAGCAAGAGATTATGCCTTAGGACTGCTTCTATCGTGCCTGCGCGATTCCTAAACGTCTAAATCTACGCCAAACAACCCTGCATCTGCAT
>SPJP01000116.1 GCA_006844665.1 Paracoccaceae bacterium | reverse complement strand
CCGACAATCCCGATGCCGAGGTCGACCCCATCACTGTCGATGCCGGGGACGAAAGCGCAGAAGCCGCGATCTTGTTCAACAAAATTATGGAGGATTTGAAGCACCGACGGCAAGCCGAACGCGAAAACAGCGCCAGTGCCGAGGAGATCGAGCAATTTCAAAGCAAACTGTCCGATGTTTTGTCGGCCATGGCCCAGGGCAATTTTTCGCAACGGATAGGGCTTGATGACACGCCAGAGCAGTTTCACCCGGCTGTCATCGCAACAAACACCTTGTCGCAGTCGGTCGGCGACGCCCCATGGGGGGTCAACCAGGTCCTGACACGCATGGCCAAGGGCGATCTGGATGCCCGCATAAGCGGTGCGTTTGGCGGCGTCATCGGCGAGATGAAAGAGGCGGTCAATGGCAGCCTGGACGAGGTTTCGGGGGTAATGCAGTCCGTCAAAACCGCCGTGGACGCCGCGGCACAGGGCGATTTTTCCGTCGATCTCCCCAGCGACGACCTAAATGGCTATCTGGCCACGCTGTGTACTGGAATCACGAAAATCAACACGGCGGCGCGGCTCGGATTAGACGATTTGACACAAACTTTGTCGGCATTGGCCACAGGGGATATGACGGCCGAACTGTCGTCTGATCATCAAGGCGCGTTCGCCAAGATCGGAGACGACATTGCCAGAACCGGCGACACCCTTTCCATGGTTTTGACCGATATCATAGCCTCGGCCGAAACCGTTGGAATGTCGGTTGATGGTATTGCCGAGAACTCGGAACATCTGGATGAAATCGTCAATGAAAATGCCAATGTTGCCAAGACTTTGTCGTCAGATATGGGGCAGCTGAAGGCAGAAATTGAGCAAAATGGGCAGCGTCTGGCCGACGTGCAAAACATAATGGAAGACGTGCGAAAATCTTCCGAAGAGGCGAAGGTCATCTCGAAAGACGCTTTGGAACGCATCGAGGCGGTGGACGCGAATGTCAAAAACATCACGGCCTCTGTGGCCGACATTGAAGCCATTGCAATGAAGACCAAATTGCTCAGCCTGAATGCCTCGGTCGAGGCGGCAAGGGCATCGGGTGAAGTGGGGGCCGGCTTTGGCATCGTCGCCCAAGAGGTCCGCGTTTTGGCCAATAACAGCACAGAAAGCGCTGCTGAGATCTCGGCAAAACTTGCCGAAGTCACCCAGGCTGTGGACAGCGCGGTCAATGCGATTGGGCAGTCTGACCAGTCGTTTCACAGCATCGACACCGCCATCCAGGAGGCAACCCGCGAAACATCAGAACTGATCCACAGCAGCAAAACCGCCGCAACAAACCTGTCCAACTTTGACGAAAGACTGCATGTGGTGACGTCTCAGGCAGGGTCCGCGGCGCATAAAGTACATGAAACGGTTGTTTCGGCGAAGGCCGTTGCCGAAAGCTCTAAGGCAACACTTCAGAAACTGGCGCGTTTTTCGGTCAAACCACCGGTAGAAAAAACACAATTGGACGACGCGGCCTAGGGGCTGCCCCTTTGGCTTCAGGTGCCAAAATCGTTCCATTTCAAGGGAATGGCGCAGGCGGGTCGTCAACCTTGTCTGTACAAGCGGCGCTTTCGGACGGGACACATGAGGTGTGATGACAGCATTCGGCCTGGAAAATTGTTGGGTCCTGAGCCTAAGATAAATCCCAAGCAGCTTTTCGTTTTTCCAAAAACGCAGTGATGCCTTCCAGGGCTTCGGGGGTTTCCCATTGATCCACCAGATCGGCGATGGATTGGTCGATCATCTGTTCTGTCACAGGGGCGGCCAGACGCAAGGCCATAGCCTTGGCTGTGGCCACCGCACCTGGGGAGGCGGCCAGATAAGGCTTAATTTCCGCCTCAACTGCCCTGTCCAGATCTTCTGGCGACACCGCGCGGGCAATCAGGCCAAGGCGCAGGGCATCTGCGGCGTCAAACCGGCGCGAGGACATGAAGACCTGACGCGCGCCCGGGCCAAGGCGGGCCAGAACATGTGGGCCGATGGTGGCTGGGATCAACCCCAGACGGGTTTCTGTTAACCCAAAGCGCGCTTGATCCGATGCAATGCTGATATCGGCGATGCAGGCCAGCCCCACCCCGCCGCCAAAGGCCGCGCCATGAATGCGCGCGATCACCGGTTTGGACAGGGCGTTCCAGGCTTGCAGCATCTGGGCCAGTTTACGCGCCTCAAACCCGCGGGTGGCACGATCCGCCTCTATCTGTTGTTTCATCCAAGTCAGATCGCCGCCCGCGCAAAAGCTGGGCCCTGCGCCTGCCAAAACAACCGCGCGGACGCCCGCGTCCGCAGCAAGAGCGTCGGCGATAGCCGTCATTTTGGTTATCATCGCCGAGGTCAGCGCGTTGTGCTTGTCTGGCCGGTTCAGGGTTACGACGGCCACGCCTCGATCATCGGTTGTAACAACAACACTCATCCTCGCAATCCTTTTGCAAATTCGGCAGCCTTGGCCACCTGTGCCAGATCCAGCCCGGTTTCATATCCCAAGGCTTGCAAATGCACCGCCACAGATTCCGTGGCCACATTGCCCGCCGCCCCCGGCGCATAAGGGCAGCCGCCCAATCCGCCGACCGAGGTGTCGAATACCCGCAGCCCCCTGTCCAATGACAGGTCAATATTGGCCAATGCCCGCCCGCCGGTGTCGTGGAAATGGCCCGCCAACTTCTCGGCGCCCACTTCGGGCACAACCCGGTCCAGCATGGCGGTGATGGCGGGTTCGGTGCCCCGACCCAGCGTGTCGCCCAAGGACAGCTCGTACACCCCAAGCTCTAACAGCGCTTCGGCCACATTGGCCACGGCAACGGGCGGGGTTGGGCCATCAAAGGGGCAATCAGTGATGCAGGAAATATAGCCGCGCACGGGCAAGCCTATGTTTTGCGCAGATTTTATAACTGGGGCGAACATCGCCAGACTTTCGGCGACCGAGCAGTTCAGATTGGCCTTTGAGAACCCTTCAGAGGCCGAGGCGAACACCGCGACCTCGTCTATTCCTGCGGCTTTCGCGGCCTCCAGCCCTTTCAGATTGGGCACAAGCCCGGTGTAGCGGACCCCGGGCGCGCGGGTGATTCCTGCTGCGACCTCGGCGCTGCCTGCCATTTGCGGCACCCATTTGGGGCTGACAAAGCTGGCGACCTCGATCCGTTTGAAACCGCAGGGGCTGAGCAGATCGACCAGGGCAATTTTATCGGCCACAGGGATCGCTCGGGCTTGGTTTTGCAACCCGTCCCGCGGGCCCATTTCAACAAGCTCGATATACTGGGTCATTCTGGCGCCTCTTCCAGTTGGATCAAGGGGGCGCCCGCCTCGACCTGGTCGTTTTCGCGCACAAAGACCTGCTCGATCCGGGCGTCGCGGCCTGCGGTCAGCACGTGTTCCATCTTCATCGCTTCCAGCACCGCCAGCTTATCGCCAAGGGCCACGGATTGGCCCGGGGTGACAAAGACGGCACGGACCAGGCCCGGCATGGGGGCGATGATTTGGTCGGTGACGGCATCCTGGCTTTGGGTGGCCAACGGGTCGGGGCGATGAAAGCGGGTGGTGGTGGTGTCGCCAAACAGGGTGACAGTGTCGCCGTGCAGGACGGGGATTTCGGGGGCGTGGGCTTCGGTTGGGGCCCAGCGGGTGGTGTAGATATAGTCGGACCAAGTCGTGTCTTGCAGCACTTGCGCCTTTGCGGGGCCGAGGATGCGGTAGCGGACAGGTCCGTCTTGCAGGGTGATCTGTTGTTCCAGCGGGGCCCATAGGGTTTGGCCCGCATCCGGTGCGCCGCCTTCTGGCAGCGCAAAGGTCAAAGCGGCGATAGCGCGTTGGGTTTCGTTGGGCTCTGGCAGGTCGGTCAGGTCGTCCAAATGAGCCCCGATCAAGCCGGTTTCCACCGCCCCGCTGGCCACGTCCTTTTGATCGAGCAGCCGGACAAGGAAGCCCCGGTTCGTGGTGACGCCCGCGATCTGGGTTTGGGCGAGGCCCGCACGTAGGCGGGCCATGGCGGTGGCGCGGTCGGGGCCGTGGGCGATCAGCTTGGCGATCATCGGGTCGTAATAGGGGCTGACCATATCGCCCGAGCGCACGCCGCTGTCGCAGCGCAAATGACCCGGGACCTGCAAATGGTCCAGCGGCCCGGTGGCGGGCAGAAATCCGGTGGCGGGGTCTTCGGCGTAAAGCCGCGCCTCAAACGCGTGGCCGTTCAGTTGGATTTCGTCTTGGGACAGGGGCAAGGGTTGGCCCGAGGCGACGCGGATCTGCCAGTCGACCAGATCGAGGCCGAGCACGGCCTCGGTCACCGGGTGTTCGACTTGCAGGCGGGTGTTCATTTCCATGAACCAGAAGCCGTCCGCGCGCAGGCCGTCTGATCCGTCGGCGATGAACTCCACCGTGCCTGCGCCGGTGTAATTCACGGCGCGGGCGGCCTCGACTGCGGCTTTGCCCATGGCATCGCGGACAGCGTCGGTCATGCCGGGGGCTGGGGCTTCCTCGATCACCTTTTGATGGCGGCGCTGGAGCGAGCAGTCGCGTTCATACAGATGGACCACATTGCCGTGGCTGTCGCCGAAGACCTGAACTTCGATATGGCGGGGATGGGTGATGTATTTTTCGACCAGCACGTCCGGGTTGCCAAAGGATGATGCGGCCTCGGCCCGGGCTGACGCCAGGGCATCCGCGAAGTCATCTGCGGTTTCGACCAGACGCATGCCTTTGCCACCGCCGCCGGCCACGGCTTTGATCAGCACTGGGTAGCCGATTTCGGTGGCTGCCGCAGATAGGGTTGCATCGGACTGATCAGCGCCGTGATAGCCGGGCACCACGGGGACGCTTGCGGTTTGCATCAAGGCTTTGGCCGCGTCCTTCAACCCCATGGCCCGGATCGCGTCTGCCGAGGGGCCGATGAAGATCAGACCGGCCTGGGCCACGGCATCGGCGAAGTCGGGGTTTTCGGACAGAAAGCCGTACCCGGGATGGATGGCATCTGCGCCGGTGGACAGGGCAGCGGCCAGAATTGCGTCGCCGCGCAGGTAGCTTTCGGCGGGGGTGGCGCCGCCCAAGGCGACGGCTTGGTCGGCCATCTGAACATGCATCGCGCCTGCGTCGATGTCCGAATATACCGCCACGCTGGCCACGCCCATTTGGCGGCAAGTGCGGATGATCCGGCAGGCGATTTCGCCCCGGTTGGCGATCAGGATTTTGCGGATCATTGGCGGGCCTTTGGCAACGGCTGTCTTGAGAAAATTGTAACGACGATCAGAGCGTCGCGCGGGCTACATGCGGAACAGGCCAAAGCGCGTCTCCTCTATCGGGGCGTTCAGGGCGGTGCGCAGGGACTGGGCCAGAACCTGCCGGGTTTGGCGCGGGTCGATGACGCCATCATCCCACAGCCGGGCCGAGGCATAGAGCGGGTGGGATTGGCGTTCGAACATGTCCAAGGTCGGGGCTTTGAAGGCGGCTTCTTCTTCCGCGCTCCACTCTTTGCCCGCCTTTTCCAGCGCGTCGCGTTTGACCGTGGCCAGTACCCCAGCGGCCTGAGCGCCTCCCATGACGCTGATACGGGAATTGGGCCAAGTGAACAGAAAGCGCGGCTGGTAGGCGCGCCCGGCCATGCCGTAATTGCCCGCCCCGAACGAGCCGCCGACGATCACCGTCACCTTGGGGACCGAGGTCGTGGCCACGGCCGTGACCAGCTTGGCCCCGTGGCGGGCGATGCCTTCGTTTTCGTATTTCTGGCCGACCATGAAGCCGGTGATGTTTTGCAAAAATACAAAAGGTATACGTCGCTGCGAACAGAGCTCTACAAAGTGGGCACCCTTCTGGGCGGCCTCGGAAAACAGCACGCCATTATTGGCGATGATGCCCACAGGGATGCCGTCAATATGGGCAAAGCCGGTGACCAGGGTTTCGCCAAATCTGGCTTTGAATTCATCGAGTTCCGAGCCATCTGTGATGCGACAGATCACGTCGCGAATATCATAAGGTGTCCGCAGATCAGCAGGCACAGCCCCCAGCAATTCTTCGGGATCATGGGCCGGGTCCTGGGGCTGCTTCATCGCAACAGTATCGGGTCGCGAAAGGTTCAGATTGCCCACGGCTTGGCGGGCCAGCGCCAGGGCATGGGCGTCGTCTTCGGCCAGATAATCTGCCACGCCGGACAGGCGGGTATGGACATCGCCGCCGCCCAAAGCCTCGGCCGAGACGACCTCGCCCGTGGCGGCTTTGACCAAGGGGGGACCGGCCAGAAAAATCGTGCCCTGATCTTTGACTATGATGGTCACATCAGACATGGCAGGCACGTAAGCGCCGCCTGCGGTGCACGATCCCATGACCACAGCGATCTGGGCGATGCCCTTCGCGCTCATCCTGGCTTGGTTGTAGAAGATGCGACCAAAGTGGTCGCGGTCGGGGAAAACCTCGTCCTGATTGGGCAGGTTCGCGCCGCCGCTATCGACCAGATACAGACAGGGCAAATTGCATTCTTCCGCGATTTCCTGGGCGCGCAGATGCTTTTTCACAGTGATGGGAAAATAGGTGCCGCCTTTGACGGTGGCGTC
>SPJP01000117.1 GCA_006844665.1 Paracoccaceae bacterium | reverse complement strand
CACCCGAAAACATTCGCCGCGCCGCATTCAATCCTCGGACGCTGATAGAGAAACGCGAGCGGTCTTGCACAAAGAACTGCGAGGACCCGCCTTTGTTTTGGATGGAGATTCTCTTAGGATTCAAAGGGTTGAGGTTCGTCTGTTTGGTGTGGATGCACCGGAGATGAACCATCCTTATGGCAAACAAGCAAAATGGGCCTTGGTTTCTTTGTGTAAAGGCAAGGAAATTCGGGCAGAGATTGATCATATCGATACCCATGGGCGTACCGTTGCCAAATGTTTTCTATCCGATGGGACAGATTTGTCGGCGGAAATGGTTAAGCTTGGGTTGGCAATTGACTGGCCCAAATTCTCGGGCGGTATTTACAAGTCTTTTGAAAAACCCGGGTTGCGGCGAAAACTTTGGTTGGCGGACGCCCGTCAAAAGGGGCGCATGCATGTTTGGGCGCAGTTCGAGGCTAAGCAGGCTGCGCGTTCGGCCAACAGATCGGCGGGGCGTTAAAAAATTGTTGATATAAAGGCGTTGCTGCGGAACGACGCTAGTCCGCGCCTTGCACGAGGCGCTAAAAGCCCCATATTTGCTGTATGTTAAAACTTACCCCCATTCTGCTTGCCGTGTTCTACGGGCTGGGCATGTATTTCTTCTCGGCCTGGCGGACGCGGCGGCAGTTGGATCAGCAATCGACCGAGCTGGCCGATCCGGAGCTGAAGCAGTTGACTGACCAGATGGCGGGGTCTTTGGATTTGCCGCGGTTGAAGGTCCATATTTACGAGATCGAGCCGGTAAACGGGTTGGCCGCGCCGGACGGGCGGATCTTTATCACCCGGGGGTTCTACAAGAAATACCGCGCGGGTGAGGTTACGGCCGAGGAAATGGCGAGTGTTATTGCCCACGAGTTGGGCCATGTCGCCCTGGGTCATACACGGCGAAGGATGATTGATTTTTCGGGGCAAAATGCGATCCGTACGATCCTGGCCATGGTGCTGTCGCGATTTTTGCCGGGGATCGGGGTAATGATTGCCAATGGGTTGACCTCGCTTTTGGCATCGAAAATGTCGCGCAATGATGAATATGAGGCTGACGCCTATGCCAGCGCCTTATTGGTGAAATCTGGTATTGGAACAGGGCCGCAGAAATCTCTGTTCGCCAAGCTAGAGGAGTTGACAGGGATGCAGGCCGGGGCAGTACCGGCTTGGATCATGTCCCATCCGAAAACAGCCGACCGCATCGCCGCGATCGAGCAGAACGAGGCGCGCTGGTCGGGCAGTTAAGCCTTTGGAAACAGTGCCTTGGCAAAGCGTGGCAGGTGCGACTTTTTAAGTAATGTGCGGGCAGGTAGCCCGGTGGCATCTTGGGCTTTGGCAATCTCGGCCCTTAGGCCAGGCTCGGTCGTCGGATCGGTGCCCAGCAGCAATAACAGCGCGTCGGGGCTGGTACGGGGGATGCCGTGGGCGGCCATGGTGCGGGTCGGGAAATCTTTGGCGTTGAAGGTGACCAGATGATCGGCCTTGCCGGTGATGGAAGCGGCCAGAACATGGGTGTCGTCTGGATCGGGCAGATACAGGCTATCTGTTAAATCCGCGGCCGGCGTGACCAGGCTGTTGGGGAACCTGGCCTTCATCACGGCAATCTCGCCTTCGACGCCCATTGCTTGCACGGGGCCGGTGCGCTTGGCGGCATGCATCCATTCAGACAGGATCATCGGCGACCATAGCGGGGTCATTTGGCCGGATGTGGCCAGATGCATCATCAACGCCCGCGTCAGGGTCGGGACCAAAACGCAGGCGTCTAGCAGTACGCGCATCAGCTGATACGGAAAGCCAGGGCTTTTAGGTAGCCGGTTTCCGATAGGCTGGGGTGGACGGGGTGATCGAGCCCGGCAAACCCTGTATAGATCAAAGACCCGACGCGCCCGCCGCGCCCGATGCCGCGCAGGCAGGATCCGCGGAATTTTTCCACGGTCGCTGCGTGGGAACACGAGCACAGAACCAAAATGCCACCCGGAGCAACCAGTTGCGCGGCGCTGCGGGCGACACGCTCGTACGCGCGCAAGCCTGCGCCCAGGGCGGTTTTGTTGGGCGCAAAGGCGGGGGGGTCGCAGATCACCAGGTCGAACAGGCGCCGATCGGCGGCCAGGGATTCGAGGGCTGCAAAAGCGTCTGATTTCAGGGTGTTGAACTTGTCAGTACAGCCCATTTCGGCAGCCCCTTGTTCGGCCAAAGCGAGTGCGGGGGCCGATCCGTCAACGGCCAGGGCCGAGGTCGCGCCATTGGCCAGTGCGGCCAGTGCGAACCCACCGACATGGCTGAACACGTCAAGAACCGTCGCGTCTTTAGCAAATTGGGCGGCAAAAGCATGGTTGGGGCGTTGATCAAAGAACAGGCCGGTTTTCTGACCCTCGGCCAGATCGGCGATGTATTTCGCACCGTTCATTGGCACGGTTACGCGTTCGGGCGGGGAGCCTGCCAGAACCGCGCTTTCATCGTCCAGATCGTCCAAGGCACGGGCGCGGCTGGCGCCGTTTTTCAGGATGTGCTTTGCGCCTGTGACCTGTAGAAGCGCAGCGGTCAGTTGCTCGATGTGGTTTTCAAGCCATGCGGCGTTGGGCTGGACAACCAGCGTGCCGCCGAACCGGTCGACGATCAGGCCGGGCAGGTAGTCGCCCTCGGCATGGATAAGCCGGTAATATGGGGCGTCAAAGGCGCGATCGCGCAAGGACATGGCCGCTTTGATGCGGGATTCGAACCAGGCTTGATCAATTTGGGTTGTGATGTCCAAGGACAGCACACGGGCCGCGATTTTGGCAGATGTGCTGGCCGCGACAAGAGCAACGGTCTGGCGTTCGGCGTCCTGAAGCTCGCACAAGGTGCCGGGGGCCAGCGCTTTGGAGCGGCGGTCCAGAACCAACGTATCGCCGTGGACCCATGGGGCCCCAAATCGAATGGCGCGTGTGTCGCTTTTGGGTTTCAGGCGGAGAACGGGTAAAGAGGGGTCATGTGTCATGTCCCCCCTCTAGGCGGGATTTCCGCAATGGGAAAGGGATTTGTGGGTCCTGACCCTAGGCTTTGGCTGGGGATACGTGGCCGATATGCGTGACCCGTGCAATCCAGGAACCTAGGGCGCGGAAGATGTCGCGGCACGCTTCTGCACGCATTTGGTGGGCGCGGGCATAGATTTCGTTCAGTTCGTCTTGGGACAATGTAGTGTTCATCTTGAACATCCTGCTATTCGGATAATTGAGAAAGGTAACTCGATATGACCTATCTAGGCGCTTGTTCGTTAAATTAGAATTGCTGGATTAATATGGCCGCTATGCATTTACTGGGACACTGCAGGGTGCGGCAGAATAGCAGGGTGTTGGGCCGGGAAACAGGTTGACCACTTTCTTTGTTAGCGCTAACAGAATAGCAACATTTCCCTAGACCGCCGCTGGCCAAGGATCACCTGATGACGATGCACCCGACACTTACCGATATCACGGCGCGTATTGTTGCGCGCTCTGCCCAGACCCGTGCCACTTACCTAGAGCGGATGCGCAAAGCCGCCGATGACGGGCCGCGCCGGGCGCATTTGACCTGTGGCAACCAGGCCCATGCCTATGCTGCCATGGGCGGGGACAAAGATGCATTGGTGGCCGAACGTGCCCCGAACCTGGGGATCGTAACGGCCTATAACGATATGCTCAGCGCTCATCAGCCGTTCGAAGGCTACCCTGAGAAAATCCGCGCCTCGGCCCGGGCAGCAGGGGCCACGGCCCAGGTGGCGGGCGGCGTGCCTGCGATGTGTGATGGGGTGACCCAAGGCCAGCCGGGGATGGAGCTGTCGCTGTTTTCCCGGGACGTGATCGCGATGTCGGCAGGGATTTCCCTAAGCCACAATACCTTTGATGCAGCGGTCTATTTGGGCGTGTGCGATAAGATCGTGCCCGGTCTGGTGATTGCAGCAGCCACATTCGGCTTTATCCCGGGTCTGTTCATCCCGGCGGGCCCCATGGTCAGCGGATTGCCCAATGACGAAAAAGCCAAGGTGCGTCAGTTGTTTGCCACCGGCGAAGTGGGACGCGATAAGCTGATGGAGGCCGAGATGGCGTCCTACCACGGGCCGGGGACCTGTACGTTCTATGGTACTGCGAACTCGAACCAGATGCTGATGGAATTCATGGGCCTGCATCTGCCGGGTGCGTCCTTTGTGAACCCGGGCACCCCCCTGCGTGAGGCTTTGACCGACGCGGCGGTTCGCCAAGCTTTGGGGATCACCGGGCTGGGCAATGCCTATACGCCGGTCTGCGATATCCTGGACGAAAAGGCGATTGTGAACGGGATTGTTGGCTTGATGGCCACGGGCGGGTCGACCAACCTGGTGATCCACTTGCCTGCCATGGCTGCAGCGGCCGGTGTTCTAATCGAGCCTGTAGATTTCGCCGAAATCTCGGCCATCGTGCCGCAAATGGCCAAGGTCTATCCAAACGGTCTGGCCGATGTGAACCATTTCCATGCAGCGGGCGGTCTTGGCTATATGATTGGCGAGCTGCGCGAAGCGGGTTTGATGCATGACGATGTGACAACCGTTATGGGGCAGGGGCTGGAACTATACACTCAGGACCCGAAACTGATCGACGGGGATTTGGTCTGGCAAGACGGGCCAAAGGCCAGCCTGAACGAGAAAATCCTGCGCAAAGTGTCTGATCCGTTCAAGCCAACTGGCGGTCTGGCCGAGCTGAATGGCAATCTGGGCCAAGGGGTCATGAAGGTTTCCGCAGTCGCGCCCGAGCGTCACATCATCGAGGCACCAGCGGCCGTGTTTGAAGACCAAGCTTCGGTCAAGGCGGCATTCCAGGCGGGCGATCTGAACCGCGATGTTGTGGTTGTGGTGCGCTTCCAGGGTCCTGCGGCCAACGGGATGCCGGAACTACATTCACTGACACCTGTTCTGGCTGTATTGCAGGACCGGGGCCATAAGGTGGCTTTGGTCACTGACGGGCGGATGTCGGGGGCCAGTGGTAAGGTGCCGTCTGCGATCCACGTCTGCCCCGAGGCCAGCCATGGCGGACCTTTGGCCAAGTTGCAGGACGGGGATTTGATCCGGGTTGATGCGAAAAACGGTGAACTGTCGGTCTTGACCGATGGGGCGCTGGACCGGGATGCTTTGACGCCAGATCTGTCGGCAAATTCCCATGGAATTGGCCGGGAAATGTTCCAGGTTTTCCGCAATTGTGTGGGACCAGCGGCAAATGGTGCCAGGATCTGCGTTTGACACATCGGCTGGGCCTGACTATCTAAGTCCTTATTTTCTGGCAGAAAGACATATCATGACCCCGATCCAATCCAGTGCCGAAGCTGCTCGTATTTGTGCATTGGCGCCTATCGTTCCCGTTCTTGTTGTTGAAGATGCCTCTAGCGCTGCAGATTTGGCCCAAGCCCTGATCAAAGGCGGTTTGCCCGCTTTGGAAGTCACCTTGCGGACCCCAGCAGCCTTGGACGTGATCCGCGAAATGGCGCAGGTCGAAGGCGGTGCGGTTGGGGCCGGAACTTTGCTGACCCCAGATGATGTTGCGGCGGCCAAAGATGCCGGCGCGACCTTTGGTGTATCGCCTGGTGCGACTGACAAAGTGCTGGACGCGGCGAATGAGGCGGATCTGCCAATGCTGCCCGGCGCTGCGACAGCCAGCGAAGTGATGCTGCTTTTGGAAAAAGGCTACACGATCCAGAAATTCTTCCCGGCCGAGGCAAATGGCGGTGCACCTGCATTGAAAGCGATCGGCGCGCCGATCCCGCAGGTTCAGTTCTGCCCAACGGGCGGTGTGTCCCTGGCCAATGCCAACAGCTATCTAAGCCTGTCCAATGTGGTTTGCGCTGGCGGATCCTGGGTTGCGCCTAAAAATCTGGTGAACGCCCAGGACTGGGATGGGATCACCAAGCTTGCCGCTGAAGCGGCTGCTTTGAAACGCTAAATCAAGGGCGGGGGCTGGGTTTAGAACCCGGCCCCTAGCTTTTCGCGGCCTGGGTGATCCGGGCCTTTAGGGTGGCCACGTCTGGCACCATTTCAAACAGGTCTGCCAGGGTTTCAGCGGCAAATCCTTGGGTGATGATGTGTTGAATCAGGGCGTGCAGCGGATCCCAGAACCCATCCGTGTTCAGCACGTAGATCGGCTTGTTGTGCAGCTCAAGCTGGCTCCAGGTCAGGACCTCGAAAAACTCGTCCAGTGATCCTGCGCCGCCGGGCAGCACGACAATTGCGTCTGAATTCATGAACATGACCTTTTTACGCTCATGCATATTTTCGGTGACCACATAGCTGTGCAGGTCGCTGCGGCCGTCTTCCAGCTTCAGCAAATGGGTTGGAATCACCCCCATGGCGCGTCCGCCCTTGTCGGTAAACGCGCGGCTGACCGCCCCCATTAACCCTACGTCACCCGCCCCATAGACCAAGCGATGGCCCTGATCTGCCATCCAAGTGCCGAATTCTTCGGCAGAGGCACGGTAATTTGGGCTTTGCCCTTCGCGAGAGCCACAAAAGACGCAGATCGACAAGGTTGGGTTGAGATTCGTCACGACGGTCTCCG
>SPJP01000135.1 GCA_006844665.1 Paracoccaceae bacterium | reverse complement strand
GAGTGCATCCAAAACCAATGCTTGCTTGTGGGATATTTTCATTGAGAGCCCCCATTTTGGTAACTTTTAGGTTACCAAAATCAGTTTGTAAAGACTGATTCACAAAGCGGAGCCCCAACGCCGTCTTGCAAATTTCTCTCAGAGCGGCTCTTGACAGCGTTTGTTTAGTGCGGCTGGGCCTTCAAGTAAGTTGGGTGACTTAACTTCGTAAAACTCGAGCAGGCCTATTCGATTTTCTCTGGCGATGTCAGAATGCCATTGTTTAGCATCCTGTGCATTTCATCACCGTCGAAATAGCGTTCCTCTACAATCTTTCCGCTTTGCCAACGTTGCCAACAGACCCCGTCGATTTGGTGTCTTTCTCCGTCAGAAGCGACGAATGATGTCCGATTTCGAAAGGCACAAATTTCATTCTCTTCCGATACAACAAGATCGACAACGTTGCCAAAAATCGACGTGGCGGAATTAATATACGGTTCTTGCTTCTGGCGACCTTCGGCAGCGTTTTTCGCAAACATAACGCCGTTGGCAAACATCACACCCTTTGCAGAAAAAAATTGATCAAACGCTTCAAGTGGCTTGCCCTCATTGAGCAACGCGATCTGCGCTTTTACTTTTTTTACGAACGCCTGTTCTGCCACAGCATTTCACTCCGTGAACGTTACTTCATCTATCAAAACAACGGTTGGTTTGATGAACTGATCTGTCCAATATTAGAACAAAAATAGAACATTGTGAAGGAAAATTTCCGGGCTCACCTGCCTATAACAGCTACAGCCAGCTGAAACCTGTCATTCGTGCTTCGCGCAGCCTTTGAAATTTTGGGCTCACTCCTGCCGTTTTCCACTTCTCAGCATGTTTGCCAATCCGCCCGATTGGTGTTGTCGGTCACGGCCCATTGCAGACCTTCATGAATAGTTGCTTCGCCGCAGCGCAGCCTCTTCGAAGCGGACATAGCCATGGGTGCGCAGCATCTTTAAGGATCGTTCGGTTTCATGCGGGAAAAATTGTGAATCTCGCGATAGCTCTCAACGATCTGCCCTTCCCAATACCAGCGGTTTTGGGAACGTGCCGGCAGCGATAAAGGCACATAAACACGAACTCTCCTTGAGTGATTTAATCGCCGAATTCTATGACTGGAGTATACTTTAAAATCTGACTTTGATGCTTATCGGCATCATTGTTTGCTTCGACAATCAATTTTGCAGCAGTTCTGCCAATCTCTCGTCTTGGCGTCCGGGATGTTACAATCTCGACGGGAAGGCTTTCAAGGATGTCCAAGCCATTGAAGCCCGCAAGAGTAATCGCGCCAGGAACGGCAAGTCCGGCTGCGATACAGTGAAACGCGCCCCCGGCCGCGAGATCGTCATTCGAATAATAGATGCAGTCCAGATCGGGATGCTCACTCAGGACTTCAGACGTAAGTTCTCGACCCGCTGTTATCCCCGACGGACCATCGCCAATTCGGGTTGCCGCAAGTTTCAGACCTGCCCGCGAAAGACGTTCGGTGAATCCCTCCAGTCGCTTTTTGGCCCGGACATCCATGTCGACACCGCAGCCGATATAGGCAATGCGCTTGCGGCCCATGTCAAGAAGCGCTTCGGCCATCTCCTCTCCTGCGGCACGCTGGGAAAAACCCACACAAACATCAACAGGCGTCCCATCCAAATCCATAATCTGAACAACAGGGATATTTGCGTTCGCCAACAATCGCTTTGCGTCATCCGACTGGTCCAAACCCGTCACGATCAGTCCAGCCGGCTTCCACGAAAGCATGTTTCGAATTATCTCGTATTCTTTGCCCAGATCATAGTCGGTGACGCCAAAGACCGGTTGCAAGCCGCTTCCCTCGATGGCCTCGGCGATGCCAGCCAGAACGTCTGCAAAGACAATGTTCGCTAAACTTGGAATAGCAACGCCGATGAGGTCCGATCGCTGTCCTGACAGTGACGAGGCAAGGTGGTTCCCGACGTAACCGATCTTACGCGCGGCTTGCCGCACCTTCTTTGTGTTGGTGTTCGATACATCGCCAGAACCGCGAAGGGCACGCGATGCTGTCATCTTGCTGACGCCCGCTTCGGCGGCGACGTCGGCCAATGTCACCCGGATTCTTTCGTCCAATATCAAGTTCCCTAAGCTCTGTCCGCGCCAGTCTCGCCTAACGTGTCAAAGGAACTTCAGCAATCGTCAGGTCCGAAAAGACATAGAATATTGACGTATGGTACCGATACCGGTATCGATACCAGTGCCGATGTAGCACGTCAATAATCATAATATGTAAGGTCTGCCAGATGCCTGAAACGTTCAGAACCGCCGTGATAGGCCTTGGGTCAATGGGGTTTGGGATCGCCCAGTCTTGCCTGCGCGCAGGCCAAGTGACCCATGGCTTTGATGTGGTCCCCCGCCAAGTAGAGAGATTTCAGTCCAAAGGCGGCGCTCAAGGTGACTTGGCTGATGTCGCAGCATCGCTGGATGCCGCAGTCATCGTTGTTCTGAATGCCGCCCAGACCGAAAGCGTGTTGTTTGGCGAAGGCGGTCTGGCCCCAATGATGCGGCAGAGCGCGGTTGTCATTGGATGTGCGACGGTCCCACCAGAATTCGCCCGAGCCATGGAGGCGAAATGCAACGAATTGGGCCTCTATTACCTGGACGCACCAATTTCAGGCGGGTCAGCAAAGGCGGCCAATGGTCAGCTTTCGATCATGGCTTCCGGTACATCTGACGCTTTTGCAGCAGCCCGATTCGTGTTGGACGCAGCCGCAGAAAAAGTGTTTGAACTTGGCGACACAGCCGGTGCCGGGTCTGCGATGAAGGCGGTCAACCAGTTGCTGGCCGGTGTTCACATTGCCACGATGGCCGAAGCCCTGACATTTGGCATGACACAGGGCGTTTCCCCTGAAAAATTCGTCGAGGTCATAAGCCAGTGCGCAGGCACAAGCTGGATGCTCGAGAACCGCGCCCCGCATATCGCGTCTGGCGACTACACACCGCATAGCCAGGTCAACATCTGGCCGAAAGACCTTGGCATCGTCCTCGACATTGCCAAATCGGCCAGTTTCAGCGCCCCGATCACTGCGGCGGCACTTCAGCAGTATCTTGCTGCTGCCGGTATGGGGCTGGGCCATGAAGATGACGCGGCCGTCGCCAAGGTGTATGCCCGCAACGCGGGTCTCTCTTTGCCAGGAGACGCATGATGCGACTGGGATGCATAGGAGATGATTTCACCGGGTCAAGCGACCTCGCCAATACCTTGGCCAAGGGAGGAATGCGTGTCGTTCAATATACCGGCTTACCTGACGGTCCTGCTAGCGATGATGTTCAAGCAGGTGTCGTAGCGTTGAAATCACGCTCCATCGATCCTGCCGAGGCAGTGGCCCAGTCAGTGGCGGCGCTGAGATGGCTGCAAGAACAAGAATGTGAACAGTTCTTTTTCAAATACTGTTCGACCTTCGATTCCACCGCAAAAGGCAACATCGGACCGGTGGCCGACGCTTTGGCCGAGGCACTTGATGCCCACAAAGTCATCATCTGCCCTGCATTCCCGGGAACTGGACGATCCATCTATCAGGGGCATCTGTTCGTCAAAGACACCTTGCTGAACGAATCCGGCATGCAGAATCACCCGTTGACCCCAATGAGTGACCCCGACATTCGCCGTTGGCTGGCACCGCAAACACGGTATCAGGTGGGGCATGTGGCCGCCGAAACCGTGTTCGCCGGTGCTGGGGAAATTGCCCGTGGTCTCAATGACCAGCACGTTGCCGGAAAACGGCACATTATCGTTGACGCGATCCGCGACAAAGACTTGGTCGAGATCGGAAAGGCCGCAAAGGGTTTGCCGTTGATCACCGGCGGTTCCGGTGTAGCACTTGGTTTGCCTGCCAATTTTGGATGTACCTCAGGGCAAGTCCCTTGGACCGGACAGACCGGAAAATCCATTGCACTTTCGGGTTCATGCTCAATCGCGACCCGCGCGCAAGTGGCCCATCACGCGATCAGCAATCCAACCCAAGAGATCCTGGCGGCGGACGTCATCGAAGGACGCCTTACCCCCGAAGCAATCGCTGATTGGCTGATAGAGGCTGCGGGTGTTCCATTGGCCTACTCCTCGGCGGACCCTTCAGTCATTCAGCAGGTCCAAGAAGAATACGGCCTGGAAAGATCTTCCGAGGCGTTAGAAGCGTTCTTTGCCCAGACCGCTAAACGCGCCGTCGAACGGGGGGTGACGCGTATCATCACCGCAGGAGGAGAAACATCTGGGGCCGTTGTCGAAGGTCTTGGGATAAACACGCTTGAAATTGGCCCTGAAATCGATCCGGGTGTCCCGGCATTGCGTGCAGGGGCCGATCTGGTCGTCGCGTTGAAATCGGGAAATTTCGGCGCTGAGAATTTCTTTGAAAAGGCCGACAAAGCCCTAAGAGGTAAACCATGAGCGAGAGCAATTTGAGAGAGCAGATTTGCACCCTTGCAAAATCGCTCTTTGACAGGGGTTTGACCCATGGCAGCACAGGTAACATCTCGGCTCGAACAGACGACGGCGGGTTGCTGGTTTCCCCAACAGGAACCAGCTTTGGCCGCCTTGACCCGGCTCGCCTCAGCCGCTTCGATGCCAAGGGCGCTTTCATCGACGGCGATAAGCCGACAAAGGAAATGCCGCTGCACACAGCATTCTATACGACCCGCAGCACAGCTGGGGCGGTGGTGCATCTACATTCCTGCCATTCGGTTGCATTGTCGATGATGCCAGATGCAAATGCCGATGATTTCCTGCCGCCCCTGACCCCCTACGGGATCATGAAGCTTGGTCGGGTGAAGCTCTTGCCATTCTTTCTGCCCGGTGATCCCGCCATGGGAGAGGCAGTTCGAGGGCTGGCAGGCAAACGATCTGCGGTGATGCTGGCAAACCATGGGCCGGTTGTGGCGGGCAAAGACGTCGAAGCCGCCTGCAACGCGATCGAAGAACTCGAAGACACCGCGCGTCTTGCGCTGATGACCCGTGGCATGAACCCAATTGGGCTGACCGAAGATCAGGTCCGCGCCGTTGTAACGACCTTTGATGTGGAATGGGACACGTGACGAAATTCTCTGCAAATCTTGGCTTTTTATGGACGGACCGCCCGTTGCCAGACGCGATCCGAGCCGCCAATGCGGCCGGATTCGACGCTGTCGAGTGTCACTGGCCTTATGACACCCCGGCAAAGGACGTAAAGTCCGCCCTAGAGGAAACGGGGCTGCGGATGCTTGGTCTCAACACCCGGCGCGGCGATGTAGCAGCCAAAGAAAACGGGCTTGCGGCGCTTCCGGGCCGCGAAGCTGAGGCTCACGCCGCCATAGACGAGGCTATCGCTTATGCCGTCAGTGTGGATGCCGCCTGCATTCACGTGATGGCCGGTGTCGCCAAAGGTGTCGAAGCACGCTACAGGTTCATCGACAGCCTTGTCTATGCCTGTGACCAAGCTGCGCGACACGACCGTACGATCCTGATTGAGCCCTTGAACCAATATGATGCGCCCGGCTACTTTCTGCGAACCACACAGCAGGCAGAAGATATCATTGAGGACGTTGGCGCACCGAACCTCAAAATGATGTTCGACTGTTACCACGTTGGCCGAACTGAGGGCGATGTTATCGCCCAGTTAAAACGGCGGTTGCCAATCATCGGTCATATCCAGTTCGCGTCCGTCCCAGACAGGGGCACTCCGGATCACGGCGAGGTCGACTACCAGACAGTATTCTCACAAATCCAAACCTTAGGTTGGGCCACCCCTTTGGGGGCCGAATACAAACCTAAGGGAGAAACAGGCGTTTCCTTGGCTTGGATGTCCATGCGGACCTGAAACTGGCTGCTCAATTGGAATCGTACAGCGGATCGGATCGGTTCAAGTGATCGAGCAACAATCTCTGTGCGCCGGATACATCTTCCCGCTCCATCAAATCGACAATATGCGCGTGTTCGAGCAAGGTCGTGTCCTCGCGTCCTTGCCAATGCAAAACCGGTTTGTAGTAAGCCGACAGCCACGACAGCATCGCTTGCGTCACGGTCTGTATCAGTGGGTTTTCCGTCAATTTGGCGATAGCCACGTGAAATGTAATGTCGGCCTCAATAAACGCTTTTTCACCGCCAAGCTTGCTCCGTTGATCCTCTACAAGTGCGCGAAGTTCGGCGATCGAGTCCGCTGTACAATTTCTGACGGCGATCTGGATCGAACCAGCTTCAAGAATTTTGCGGAACTGCTTGAGGTTCTCAAGATTGGACGGCTCGGTGGATAACAGCAGCTTTGCAATATCATCGACCTGATCAAAAGCGATACCGGCCGTAAGCTTGTTGACGCGGCTACGCTCACCATGGGCAATGGTGATCAGACCCTTGTTGGCCAAGGTTTGTAGAGCCTCGCGAACGGCGGGCCGGCCCACATTGAACCGCTCCATCAGGGCCCGCTCCGAAGGCAATTTGTCACCCGGAGAAAGCTCTCCGGTTCGCACCATCACCAATAGGCGATCAAACACTTGATCCGATAGTTTCTGACGCAGGATCGGCGCGTCAATGTCATCTTGATCGGGCTTAGTGATCATGGAGTGCGACCTCATTGCTTTCCGTCAAATTAAGTTTTCCACATGTATAACCAGATGACCAGTCCAGCTAAGGATTATTGCATCACATCTGCCGGGAAGAACGACATGCTGCTGCATTTCGGTTCAAATCATCTGCGCGAAGATTGTGCCGAGCACCGGACTGAGCCTTTGTTTTGAACGGCTCAGTCCGCTAAGCCCCCGTTTCTTAGCGAAGGAATAAGGTCGTGATCTGAGGCACAAGCAAGATGAGCATCAAGACCATGACCTGAATTCCGATAAAGGGCAGGAAGCTTCTAAAGATCTGCGGTAGCGTGATATGGGCAGGTGCCACCGATTTCAGATAGAAGGCTGCGCCGCCAAAGGGGGGTGACAGGAAGCTGACCTGCATATTGACGCAAAACAAGACACCAAACCAAACCTGAACAGCCATCTGTGTGTCAAGGCCGCCTGTAATCCCCAGTTCGTCCCAAGGCAGTTTCAGAACGATCGGCAGGAACACCGGCATGACCAGCAACACGATCCCTGTCCAATCCATGAAAGCGCCCATGAACAGGAACACAAGCATCATGATCAACAAGATCCCTAGGGTCGGCAGTTCCAGCTCTACGATCAAGTTGGCCACAAAGGTCGGCCCGCCCGCCAAAGTATAGGCACCCGCCAAGGCCGTTGCCCCGATGGTCACCCACATAATTGTGCCGGTTGATTTGAACGTCCGCATAGAGGCTTGGCGTAGCAGGCCCCATGAAAACTCTCCGCGTATGATGATCAGAACCAAAACCGCCATGGCGCCGATGCCTGCGGCTTCGGTAATGCCGGTGATGCCACCATAGATTGACCCAAGTACGACGAAAACGATCAGCAACGGGGCAACCATGCCTTTTCCGTTCTGCCATGCCGCGACAGCATTGCCCTTGCCGGTCAGAAACCACAGAAACGCCCCGCAACCTAGCGCCAGAATGCCTGCCTTGGCCATGAACATGGCTGTGATACCGCCGGTGTCGCTTTCGATCAGGTTAAAGGCATTCAGATAGAAACCGCGTACAACCATAATGGCGGCAGCAGCCCCAACCAACATTGCGATCAGTGCCAACCCATAACTGCGTTTCTGCGCGCCCGTCAGGTCGGTGTCCTTCGGTTCTGGCAAGGGGGCCAAAGATGGGTTCAGATTGGTGCGGATTAGAATATAAGCGATATATCCTAACGCCAGAATAAAGCCCGGCACAAAGGCGGCCTGGAACAAAGCATGGATCGATGTATCGGTGATAAGACCGTAGAAAATCAGCACAATCGACGGTGGGATCATCGTTCCTAGCGACCCCGAGGCACAGATTGTGCCGATGGCGAGATTCTGGTCGTAACCAAGACGCAGCATCTGCGGCAGCGCGATCAGCCCTAGCAAAACAACCTCGCCCCCGATGATCCCCGACATGGCGGCCATGACAACGGCCATCAGTGCAGTGACAACGGCGATGCCACCGCGTGTACGGCTCATCCAAGCTTCGAGCGTGTCGTACATGTCTCGGGCGATGCCCGAACGTTCCAAAAGGTTCGCCATTAAGATGAACAAGGGAACTGACACGAGGACATAGCTGGTCATGATCCCGTAAATGCGCTGACCCAAAAGGTTCAGCGGCCCGGTGCCGAAATTGCTGAACAGCAGGTCCGGGCCGAACTTCATGACCATCACGACCACGGCCAGAAACCCTGAAGCAAAGCCCAAAGGCATTCCGATTGCCAAGAGCAAAAGCATGCCCATCAGCAGAACAAGTGATATGGTTCCGATATCCATGACGTTTCTCTCTCTGCGGGCTTATTTCTTGGTGTCGCCAAGGGCGGTTTCGCGATCGGTGGTCGCGCCTGCGGGGCGGGCTTCCATATGATCTGCGCCCACATGTTCCAGCAGCTCTTCCAGATCCTCGACCAGGGGCGCTTCGCCCTGATCGGTGTTCCAGTCATAGATCAGATTGGAAATCGCCTGCAGAGCCAACAGCACCATAGTGATCAGGATCAATGGCTTGAGCGTGGCAGGAATGGGCGGATCAAACTTTGTCCCGAACCGTTCCCAGGTCATGAATTTGCGCACTGCATCGTCATACCCGCCCCAGATCAAAGCGATCGCGAAAATAACGATACAAATGGTAGAAATTACGTCAAAACTCCTGCGCAACCAAAGCGGGGCAAGGTCATACAGTATATAGATTCGAATGTGGCTTCTTTGCTGCATCGAATAGAGGCCAGCAAACATGTATGCGGCGCCCGCGACCCAAAGAGATGTCTCGTTGACCCACATCGTAGCACGGCCGAAAACATATCGCATAACGACTTCGAAAAAGATGATCGCGACGATAAACATTGGCAGCCACATAGCAATTCGGCTGATACCCCAAGTGATCGGATCCAACGGACCTGTACGTTCATGTTCGACCATTTGCCCCTCCCTGACAAATTTCGGGCACGCCCAGCCCGATTAAGAACGCGACCCCAGACCTGCCGGGGTCGCGCAACTTTCCAGACGTTAAGTCAGGTTTACTGGATCAAGCCAATACGCTGCATGAAGGCAACGTGGCTATTGACCATGGCTTGGCCTTCTTCAGTCTCGCCACCATATACGTTCCACTGCTCTTGTGCAGCGGCACGGAAGGTTGCGCGGTCTTCAGCGGACCAGTTGTAGGTCGTCACGTCCATGCCAGGCAGTTTCGCCAGGGCTTCGCCGTTGTCGACCAGAGTTTGCAGGATCAGATCCATGCCTACGTTTTTGTAGGCCACTTCGATGATCGTGCGCTGCTGCTCGGTCAAGCCGTCCCACACGTCCGTACGGCAAGCCAGGTGGTCAGCCGCCATCGAGTGGAAACCTGGGAAGTTTGTGTGCTTGCCGATGTCGTATGTGCCGATCCGCAGGTTGTTGCCCAATGTGGATGCATCCGCACCGTCGATGATACCGGACTCAAGCGCTGTGATCACTTCGGAGAAGTCCATCACGATTGGCTTAGCGCCAAGCGATGCGAAGATGTCGGACGCCATTCCAGGAGGTGCGCGGAACTTCCAGTTTTCCAAATCAGCAATACCGGCCAGTGGGCGTGTCGATGTTAGGGATTCCTGACCGCCAACATGGGCACCGATGAAGGTCATGTTGTAGCCTTCATACAGTTCGTTCACCGCTTCGCGACCACCGCCCATTTCAACCCATGCCTGATACTGAAGAGGCGTGTCGTAGCCGCCCATTGTATCGGACACGAACTGGAATGCTTTGTTTTTGCCAGCTTGGTAGCTGCCATTGGTCATGTCGCAATCAAGGATTGCGTTGATGGCCGCGTCAAAAGTTTCGGCAGATGGAACAACCGAAGACGAATAGAACATCTCGATATTCAGATCCCCGCCCGACATGACCGAAACAGAGTCCACAAAGTCTTGGATTGCCTGGCCATAGGACGAAGATTGCCCCTGGTGTGTCTGGATGCGCAGCGTGGTTTGCGCGCTTGCCGCCGTCGCGCAGACAGCGACCATTGCCAGACCCGTGAGTGCCTTGTTGATTGTACGCATTTGGTTTCCTCCCTTAAGCGTTTTTTGTGTTCGGGACATTGCCCGACTTCTGTGGATCAGGTGATCCGGTCGACGCTTGCTGCGATTTCCTCGTCGTCGAAACAGCGCAGCCAGTCGTCTTTCATCAGGACCGGGATCCCGAATTCGATTGCCTTGTTTGCGGCGTCGGAAAAGACGCCTTGGTGCTGGTCGAACATCACCGCTCCCATGATGTTCATGTGCCCCAGTAGAAAGTCGCGTGCACATTCATAGGACACGCCCTTCTTGACGACCTCATCCATCGCCATGCGCAACACCTTCATCAAAGAGCCGTTGACCGTCTCGGACAGGCCGGGCTCCAACAGAGCGAATTGTTTCAGCGTCACGCGGTGGGACCGAACAACAGGGGCATAAATCGCCTGACCTACGCGATCTCCCAACGCATAGTGCTCTTCAGGCCCCTGAATAAGGACATTCACAATCCCTTGGTCCGCAGAAATACCACCAAAGTAATCACGACGCTCCTCGGTGGTGTTGTCGTTGTTCCAGATCGGTGGATGGCAGGGATGAGACATGAAATAGCTGATGTCTTTACGCTCTGGCAGGTGCCCGGCAAAAGGGGCCGCGCCATCTAGAACAAAGATCATCGCTCCGGGTTTCACCTTGTTGATGATCCCGTACGCGACCTTGCCAATTACCGTGTCAGGCACAGCCAATACAATGATGTCCGCACCATCGAGCGCTACATCAACGTCAACACATTCGACGCCATATGCCTCGCGAACGGCTGCCTGTCCCGCCTCGGAGACCTCCACATGCAAGGTTTCAAATGCATCACTCTTGGCGAGATTTGCCCCAAGGCGCATTCCCATCTTCCCGCCTGCACCAAACAAAGCCAGCTTTGTCATGAACAGCCCTCCCGTGGCTCCCGCAGTTCCGGCGGGAATAAATTGACAACTGGTATAATGAGTATCTAAGTATGTTTGTATGTCAATTGTTTTCTAGGTGGGAGGGGAACCAAGATCATGGCAGACCCAAAAGACAGCATCGCGGATGGACCTGTCGTCGCTTGGTATGCGGACGATTTCACCGGTGCCGCAGCAGTGATGGAGGTTCTGACTTTTGCAGGCCTGCCCGCCATGCTGTTTCTGGAACCACCGACACAGGCCCAGCTTGCCAAGTACCCCAACCTCAAAGGAATTGGCGTGGCTTCCACGGCCAGGGCACAGTCGCCGGAATGGATGGACGCGGAATTGCCAGAAATTTTCGCACAGCTCGCGGCACTGAAACCGGGCCTTTTGCATTATAAAGTCTGCTCCACCTTGGATTCTTCTCCCCAAGTTGGCTCTATCGGGCGGGCGATTGAGATCGGTGTAGCGCAGGCCGCGCCCGCTGCCGTGCCTGTCCTGATCGCGGCCCCGCAGATGCGGCGCTATCAGTCTTTCGGACATCTGTTTGCGGGCTTTGGCGATGCGGTATTCCGGCTCGATCGACACCCTGTTATGGCGCGCCATCCGATCACACCAATGAAGGAATCCGACGTGGCCAAGCATATCGCCTTGCAGTCGAACAAGATCGACGCGCGGTACCTGACGCTGGAAGAAATCTCTGAAGAGGTGCATTTGCCAGTTGCACCGGCGAAGCCCGAACGCATCGATGTGGTCACACTCGATTGCATGGACGCTGCGACAGAATCAGCGGCTGGCCGTTTGCTCTGGGACGGGCGCGATGCCAACCCATTTGTCGTCGGCTCCCAAGGGATCGAATATGCCCTCGTGCGCCACTGGCAGGACACGGGCCAGATCGCCAAGGTCGACGCGCCACAGGGGATCGGGCCGGCAGACCGGATGGTCGTGGTGTCGGGCTCGGTCTCGCCCACCACCGCAGATCAGATCGCATGGGCCAAGGCCAATGGGTTTGCGGGAATTGCGTTTGATGCAACATGCGTGTGCCAAACCCCGGACGACTTGGATAAAGAAATCGCCCGCACAGTTGCCGCCTGTTTAAGGGCTATAGCCCAAGGACGCGACCCCCTCGTATACACTGCCGAAGGCCCCGACGATCCCGCCGTCGAGGCGTTCAAAACCGCAGCCGCGCAGAACCTGTCCGAAGCCAACCAAAAAACCGGCGAAGCCCTGGGCCGCATTCTACACCAGACACTGACGCAAAGCGGTGTGCGCCGCGCTGTCGTCTCGGGAGGGGACACCTCTGGCCACGCAACACGGCAGTTGGGCATCTATGCCCTGACCGCGTTGGCACCGACCATACCAGGTGCCGCGTTGTTTCAAGCCCATGCCGAGGGGCCGATGGATGGCCTGCAGCTTGCACTCAAAGGCGGCCAGATGGGCAGTCATGAATATTTCGGATGGATCCGAAACGGAGGAGGACCGCAATGAACCGCATTACCGCCACCTATGATATTGAATCCCCTGTCGGCGTCGCCCGGGCAGCGCAAGTGCTGGCCGGAGAGCAATCCACCGGCACCTTCACACGACTGGCCGCTGAAACCGATGAATTACGCGAACGTTCTGCCGCACGGATCGAAAAGATCGAGATCACGGGAAGCCGCCCGACGCCCTCACTGCCCAGCCGAAAAACAGGCGACAGTTATGAACGGGGTTTGGTAACCGTCAGCTGGTCCTTGGACAATTTCGGAACATCCCTGCCAACGCTTTTGTCAACGTTGGCGGGCAATCTGTTTGAATTGGCTGAGCTCTCGGCTATCCGCCTTGTAGAAATGCAGCTGCCGTCCGCCTTTGCGACAGACCACCCTGGCCCGCAGTTTGGCGCGCCGGGCACGCGGGATTTTATGGGCGGGCATCAGGGCCCCGTCATCGGCACCATCATCAAGCCAAGCGTCGGCTTGAACCCGTCGGAAACCGCCGCTCTTGTGAAGACGCTGGTCGAGGCCGGAATCGACTTTATCAAAGATGACGAATTGCAAGCCAACGGTCCCCATTGCCTATTCGAAGAACGCGTCAAAGAGGTTTCCCGTGTCATCAACACCCATGCGGACCAGACAGGCAAAAAGGTCATGTACGCTTTCAACCTTACCGATGAGATTGACCAGATGTGGCGCAATCTTGAGCTTTTGGAGGCGCATGGCGGCACCTGCGCAATGGTCTGCATCAGTTCCGTCGGCCTCACAGGCCTGCGCGCCCTGCGTGACCGCAGCCCAATGACGATCCACGGACACCGTGCCGGTTGGGGGATCTATTCCCGGTCGCCGAATATCGGGATCAGCTTTCCGGTGATGCAGAAGCTCTGGCGCCTTGCGGGCGCAGACCATTTGCATGTGAACGGCCTGGCCAACAAATTTACTGAATCCGATGATGTGATCGCGGCGTCAGCGACCTCTGTCCAAACGCCAGTCGCCGAAGGCGGTTCTGCGCATCTGGCCATGCCCGTCTACTCCTCGGGTCAAACGGTCTGGCAGATTGATCCAGCGCGCAGCTTGCTGGGCAATGACGATTTCATCTTCTGTGCAGGCGGCGGCATCCTGAGCCACCCCAGCGGAGCAGCCGCTGGCGTCATTGCCCTGCGCCAAGCCGCAGACGCAGCCCGCTCCGGGATCGATATTAAGGACTATGCAAAAGAGCACTCCGAATTGCAGGGGGCCGTTGATACGTTCCCAGAAAAAAGGATCACGCTGCAGGGCCAGTAAGTCCTTCAGCCTCGCCCTCCACGCGCTTGCAGATGAAGCCTGAATGACCATCTCGCAATCCCGAATGCCGGCTTTCTCCACAACGACGACAAAACGCGCACCCGCAGCGAACGTCTCCTTTCCGCCACTTCTGCAGGAGCGACACGAACGGCCCATAGCGGACTCTTGACATGACTTCGGAATGCTGCAGTTGCAGCCCGCATTTCGGACATTCGCTGCAACCGCGACAACGCTTGTTAAGTGGACGCCCACAATGCGGACAAAACTGCCATCCGATGTGGTGTTTGCAGGGTCTGTTTGCGGCCAAAAGGCGACATCCGGCAGCTGATACCAATACTGTGATCGCAGCTCGTATTGCCGACACGCGCTATAAGCGCGTCATCTGAAGCAGATCGAACTCACAGCTTGCGGACACGTTGCACTGTTGAACTTCAAGCGTTGGGTATCATCCGAGACCATCCCAGTATTGGACTTCTTTGGCCTCGCACGCGAACCTCAACCCATATAGACAAATTCGAACGGCAGGCCTCGTGACCAAAATTGAACACATAGAGACGACAATTGTCGATATCCCCACGATCCGGGGCCATGTCTTGTCGATGACAACGATGCTGGTGCAGTCGATCGTTTTGGTCCGGGTCAGGTTTTCAGATGGGTCCGAAGGTTTGGGCGAAGGGACGTCTATCGGCGGCATGAGCTATGGTGCCGAAAGCCCTGAAAGCATCAAACTGGCCATTGATACCTACATCGCACCCACCCTTGAAGGGATGAGCGGCGACGACGTGAATGCAGCAACGAACCTGATGCAGAAGGTCGTGCGCGGGAACCCGATTGCGCACTGCGCCGTGGAAACGGCGCTTTGGGACGGGCTCGGGCGTCGGTTGGGCGTGTCGGTCTCGCAATTGTTTGGTGGCAAAGTGCGCAGCTCGATGCCCGTAGCTTGGACACTGGCAAGCGGCAATTCAGACCAGGACATTGCCGAAGCTCAAGAGATGCTTGCGCAACGTCGACACAATATATTCAAGCTCAAAATCGGCAAGCGCACCGTGCAAGAAGACATCGCCCATGTTGCGGCGATCAAATCTGCACTGGGGGACGACGCCAGCATTCGGGTCGATGTCAATCAGGCATGGACAATCTCGCAAGCCCGTTGGGGCCTGTCAGGCTTGCAGGAAATCGGCGTTGATCTTGTCGAACAGCCAATCGGTTCCAGACATCTCAAAGCTCTGAAGCATTTGACTGACGCTTATGAAATCGCGGTGATGGCGGATGAAGCGTTGCAGGGGCCAGATGACGCCTTGCTTGTGGCAGCCGACCGCGCGGCCGATGTTTTCGCGGTCAAGATTGCGCAGTCAGGTGGCTTGAAGCGCGCCTCCGAGGTGATTGCGATTGCCCAAGCTGCGGGCATCGGCCTCTACGCTGGCACCATGCTTGAGGCGGGCGTTGGCACCGCTGCGGCCGTGCAGCTGTTTTCAACGATTGAGGCTTTGGATTGGGGCACCGAACTGTTCGGGCCGTTGCTCCTTAAGGATGAGATCCTTGCGACTCCGATCGCGTATTCAGATTTTTCCCTAAAGGTGCCAGAAGGACCAGGGATCGCTGTTGATCTCGATCCTGGCAAAGTGGCCCACTACAAACGGGATCGTAGTGACAGCCAGCACCGCGTTGCGGCGATTACCTGACGCGCGGCCATTAGCCTTAGAACGTCGTTTTAAGATTATCTTACAACGTCTTGCGCGCGACGGATTGGGCCAGTTGAACGAAGTTGCGAACATGGATGCCCTGTTCGTCGAGCCGGTAATTTACCGACAGCTCGGTTTGTGCCAAAGGCTGCTCGATCTTGCAAAACCGAAGACCATTGCGCGTGCCGGATGCAACCGAGGCAGGCACGATGCATACCCCCTCGCCAATCGCGACAAGGCTGAGCGCGGTTTGCAGATCCATCGTAAAGACGCGGCTCGCAATCTCGAATCCCTGTTCGGCGCAGCTGTTTAACACGAAATCGGCAAAGCTGGGGCGCGGGTATTCAGGATAGAGCACGAAGTTTTCCGCCGCGAGATCATTCAGATTAACCACTGTGCGATTACCTGTATCAACCGTATCCGTCAGCGCGAGAACCAAGGCCTCCTCCCCCAGCTTTCGGGTGACAAATTCACGGTCTTTGAGCGCGGGGCGTGCAAAGGCCACATCAATTTCGCGACTGACAAGAGCGCGATGCAATTGGGCATTGTTCATCGGGATCAGGCTTAGGTTGACCTCAGGATAATTGGCGCGAAACGATTTAATGATGTTCGGCAACATCCCGAAGGTGGACGAGCCGACAAAGCCGATCCGCAACCGCCCTTCGGCCCCTTGCCCAATCCGGCGCACTTCAAGCTTGGTGTCCTCCATCTGGCGCAGGATATTGGTGCCGCGGTCATAAAGCCGCTCGCCGGCCTGTGTCATCGTGATGGCGTTGCGCCCACGATTGAACAGCTGTGCACCCAATTCTTCCTCTATTTGTTTGATTTGACGGCTCAGTGGCGGTTGCGCCATACCAAGACGTTCTGCCGCGCGGCCAAAGTGCAGCTCTTCAGCGACAGCCACAAAATACGTCAGTTGTTTGATGTTCACGCCACAGGCCTCCCAAGCAGTTGCATCACACTAGCCCAGAACATTTTACGAAATGCAGACTAAATGCAAAAAAGGCCCCCGAAGGATCGAGGGCCCCTAAGCATCTTTGTGTGCCGTTATTCAGCGGCCATCGCCTTGGCTTCGGCTTTGAGGACGAAGTCAAACTCGACATGCAGATCGTCGTGCATTTCCTTGGGGGCTTTTTTAAATTCGCCAACAAGGCTTTCCTTGACCGCAAAGACCGAGTCGTTTTCCAGCCACTCACTGCTGCTGTCATAGATTTGGCTGATCAACGTGCGATAGCCTTCTTTTGAGAGGATAAAGTGCATATGGCCAGGCCGGTTCGGGTGGTGGCCCATATAGCGCAGCAATTCACCGGCTGTTTCATTGTCGGGAATCGGATAAGGCACAGGGCGTACGGCGCGGAAGGCGTAATGGCCGTTCTCATCGGTCACGAAACGGCCGCGCAAGTTGTAGTCCGGTTGGTCGGGGTCGTGGTTCTCATACAGGCCGTTGGGTGCGTCTTCCCAAACGTCCATAATGACGCCTTCCAACGGCGCGCCGTTCGTGTCGCGCACATAGCCTTCGAAATGGGCCGTTTCCTCGTTGTCGAAGTGCTTTTGCACGACCGAGGCCCCCTTGGGCAGAACCGGCGGGTTTTCGCGATAGAACGGCCCGAGAACGGTGGATTCGCTTTCGCCGCTGTCGACAGGGTTGGTCAGCATGTCGACCAGAACCTCAACGCCAAGGATATCGCCCAACAGGATGAACTCCTGACGCTTGTCATCACAGGTCTGGCCAGCACGGGTAAGATAGTCGCAGGCGGCCATGAACTCGCCGTGCTGCAATTTCACGTCTTTGCAGAATCCGTGCAGGTGCGTGATCAGCGATGTCATGATTTCGCGTTGGCGCGTGTCAATGTCGCCGTTTTTTCCAAGTGCCGCAATGACGACGTCGGTGACGTTGTCGATCGTAACGATACCCATAAGATGTCCTCCTCCTCAGGTGTTAATGCATAAGGGATCAAGCTGCTTAGGGCTTGATCGAAGTGCTGAGTGATCTTTCCCCAGCCACGTGCATCCTCCAATGCCTTGTGCGGTATCGCCCAATACCCTCACCGCTTGGCCGGGGCGCTTGGTGGCTGTCCCGCCTGAAAGGGTATTGCCAGATACCCGCGCGGACATTGCCCAATCCTCCTTCTGCGGCCCAGTTTGATTGAAACGACGGGCGTCACCATGCCCATTGGGGGGGCTATGCGATCCACACTACAGACAATGCAGGCGCGTTTGAACGCGTCTGATCATTTGAAACACCTTGGCCGGCTGTTTTCGGAAACGGTGCTGATAGAAGTTGATGGCGACGAGTTCTATTTAACGTTTGAGAAAGGCGCGATGGTTTCGCTTGATGCAGGGCCAAGCCGCAAGACGCCTTCGCGGTTTGCCCTGCGCACCGACGCCGACGCGCTGCAAAAGTTCTGGCAGTCGCGGCCCGCGCCGGGATTTCACGATATCTTCGGTTTGGTCAAAATTGGTCGTGGGCGAATTGACGGCGATATGCTGCTGCTGGTCAAGAACATGCGTTTTTTTAAGGAATTCATGGCGCTTGGACGCGTGAAAGCGGGGGCGGACCAATGATCGAACCTATTGTCGGACGCTACGTGACGATTGAGGTACAAGGCGTCACCCAGCGGATTTACTTTGAAGAAGCGGGACAGGGGCGGCCCATCCTGTGCCTGCATACCGCAGGCGCGGATACCCGCCAGTGGCGGCATCTGATGAATGATTCAGAGGTCACAAAGGCCAATCGCCTGATCGCCTTTGACATGCCGTGGCACAGCAAATCCCTGCCGCCGGAAGGGTTTCAGACGCAGGAATATTTGCTGACAACCGAAACCTATATTGAAACGGTGCTGGGTATGGTTACGGCGCTGGGGCTGGATCGCCCTGTGTTAGCGGGCTGTTCCATGGGTGGGCGCATTGCGTTGCAACTGGCTGCACTGCACCCTGATAAATTCAACGGGTTCATCGCCATCGAGGCCAGTGATTTCCAGCCGGCATGGTATGATATCGACTGGTTTGACCGCCCTGATGCCCATGGTGGTGAAATGGGGGCGGCGCTTGTGTCGGCCAATATTTCGCCCTTCGCGCCAGAGGCCGAGCGTTGGAATACCCTGTGGATGTTCATGCAGTCCGGCCCTGGCGTGTTTCGCGGCGACCTGAGTTTTTACACCCGCGACGACAGTCTGATTGCGCGGCTGGGCCAGATCGACACGGCCAAAACGCCCGTGCATCTGATCGTCGGCGCTTATGATCTGACCTGCACCCCCGAGGATGCCAAACGCACCGCGGATGCCATCCCCGGTGCGACGCTCTCGGTCATGGCTGAGGTCGGCCATTTCCCGATGAGCGAGCACCCAGATGGGTTCCGACCGTTCTTTATCGAAGCCCTTGGCAAAATGCCCGAACCCGCCGCCTGAGGCCGCGCGTTCACCCCAACCGGTGTAAGGAGGAAACACCCAATGACAACCAAACCCACGCTTTCACGTCGCCAATTCGGGGCTGGCGTTGCCGCCCTCGGTGCCGCATCCACGCTGCCCATGCCCGCGCTGGCGCAATCAAAAACCATCAAGATCGGTTTCGTCACACCGCAGACCGGCCCGCTGGCCGTCTTCGCGGAATCGGACGCCTTTGTGCTGGAGCAATTCCGCACACAACTTGCAAGCGGGCTCGAGATCAATGGCGAGACCTACAATGTCGAATTTATCGTCAAAGACAGCCAGTCAAACTCGAACCGTGCGGCAACCGTCGCGCAAGAACTGATGTTTGACGACGAAGTCCACCTGATCACCGCCACTTCGACACCGGATACGACGAACCCCGTCGCTGATCAGGCCGAGTTGAACGAAGTTCCCTGCCTGACCAATGACACCCCATGGCAGCCTCACTTCTTTGGCCGTCAGGGCGATCCAGCAAAAGGGTTCGACTGGACCTTTCACTTCTTCTGGGGGCTGGAAGATGTCATCTCCACCTTCACGGGGATATGGAACCAGACCGAGACCAACAAGGTCGTCGGTGCGCTTTGGCCAAATGACCCTGACGGCAACGCATGGGGCAGCCCTGATGTCGGCTTCCCACCTGTCCTTGAGGCGCAGGGATATACCCTTGTCGATCCTGGCCGCTATCAGGTCATGAGCGATGATTTCAGCGCCCAGATCAGCGCCTTCAAAGCGGCAGGCGTCGAAATCTTGACAGGCGTTGTGCCTCCACCCGACTTTACAACCTTCTGGCTTCAAGCCGCACAGCAAGGATTTGAGCCGAAGGTCGTCACGTTCGGCAAAGCGCTGGAATTCCCGCAGGTAATCGGCTCTCTCGGGGATCGCGGCGAAGGGCTCAGCACCGAGGTCTGGTGGTCACCTGGCCATCCCTATTCGTCGGGCTTCACGGGCCAAAGCTCGGCCGAGCTGGCGGCAGCCTATGAAGCCGCCACAGGCAATCCGTGGACCATGCCGCTGGCGTTCAAGCACTCGCTCTTTGAAGTGGCCATTGACGCCCTCAAGCGCAGCGCCGACCCGATGGACCCCGCGTCTATCCGCGACGCATTGCGGGCCACCGATTACCAATCGGTTGTCGGGCCTGTGAACTTCATGACCGGCCCCGTGCCAAACATTTCCAAGACCCCGCTGGTGGGTGGGCAATGGCACATCGAAGATGGCAAGCCCGTGCTGGAAATCGTGGAAAACGATGACCATCCGGCAATCGCCAAGACGGCTGATGTCACGCTGATCGGCGGATAATCCCCCTGTAGCTGGCCCCGCCACATTGGCGGGGCCTTTTTTCTTGAAAGGCGGTATCGTGAGTATTTTGCTAGAGGCAAAAGGACTGTCCAAGAATTTTGGCGCATTGCGAGCGGTCGATGGAGTGTCATTGTCGCTTGGCGCGGGCGATACGCTTGGCATCATCGGGCCGAACGGCGCGGGAAAGTCTTCGCTGTTCAATCTGATTGCCGGTGTGATGGCGGCAGATGCGGGGCAAGTTCTGTGGCAGGGGCGCGATATAATCAACCTGTCTGCGGCAGAACGCTGCCGTGCGGGCGTCGGGCGCACCTATCAAATCCCCAAACCCTTTGGCGGGCTGACCGTCTATGAAAACTTGATGGTGGCGGCCGAGTTCGGCGGCGGTGGCGCGGCAGATGCGCGCGCGCTGTGCCGTTCCATTCTGGATCAGATGGAGCTTTCACACCTTGCCAATGCCCCCGCAGGCGGTTTGCGCCTTCTGGAACGCAAACGCTTGGAAATGGCGCGCGCGCTGGCGACACGGCCAAAGGTGCTGCTGCTGGACGAAATCGCAGGCGGGCTGACCGATCTGGAGTGCGACAGCCTGATCGCCGCTATTCGCGACATCAAGGCCCAAGGTGTCGCAATCATCTGGATCGAACATGTTGTGCATGCGCTGTTTGCCGTCGTGGACCGCCTTGCCGTTATCAATTTTGGCGCCAAAATTGCCGAAGGCCCGCCCAAGGCGACCTTCGACACCCCGGAGGTGCAGTCCATCTATCTGGGGATCGAAGCATGACCGATCTGTTGAAAATCGACGGTCTTGATGCCTTCTATGGTGACTTTCAGGCTCTCTTTAGAATTGATTTCAAAATGGCCGAAGCCGAAACCGTCGCCCTTGTCGGGGCCAATGGCGCGGGCAAGTCCACCTTTTTGAAATGCCTGACAGGGCTGCTTGGCACCCGCGGTCAGAGCGTGGTGTATCGCGGCACTAACATCGCAGGCCTTCCATCGTTTCAAATTGCGCGTCAAGGCATTGCAATGTCGCCTGAAGGGCGCAGGCTTTTCCCGTCGCTTTCAGTGCGCGAGAACCTGATGCTTGGTGCCAATGTGGGCCGCAAAGGCCAGTGGGATCTGGCAGCCGTGCAGGCGCTCTTTCCGATTTTGGAAGAAAAACGCGATATCCCTGCGACACTGCTCTCTGGAGGGCAGCAGCAGATGGTGGCCATTGGCCGCGCCCTGATGAGCAACCCTGCCTTGCTCCTGCTCGACGAGGTCAGCCTTGGCCTGGCGCCAGTGATCGTGCGCGACATTTACGCGGCCCTGCCCGATATCCGCGCGGGCGGCACCGCTGTGCTGCTGGTGGAACAAGACATCAGCATGGCGTTGCAGGTTTCGGAGCGGATGTATTGCTTTCAAGAGGGGCATGTCAGCCTGAGCGGCGCGTCTGCCGAAATGACCAGAGACATGATTTCAGCCGCCTATTTTGGCCGCGATAAAGAGGTAACCTAATGGAATGGATCAACGCCATTGTGCAGGGCATCTTGCTGGGCGGGCTTTATGCGCTGTTTGCCGCAGGGCTGTCGCTGATGTTCGGGGTCATGCGCTTTGTGAACCTTGCCCATGGCGATTTCATCGTTGCAGGGGCCTTTGGCGCGCTGCTCCTGTTCGAACGCCTTGGATTGCACCCGCTGCTGACGCTTGTGATCGTGCTGCCGGTTATGGCGGTGTTCGGCTATGTCGGGCAGCGGTTGGTGCTCAACCGCGTGGTCGGGCGCGATATCCTTCCGTCGATCTTAGTGACCTTCGGGTTTTCGGTGATCCTGCAAAACCTGATGCTGGAACAGTTCAGTGCTGACAGCCAGCGCCTAAGTGCAGGCGCGCTGGATACCGCGTCCTTCGCGATCGGCACCTTGTCGATTGGCGCGGTGCCGCTGCTGATGTTCGGTGCGGCGGTTGCGGTGTTAGGCGGGTTGAACTGGTTCTTTGGGCATACCAACACCGGCCGCCTGTTGCGCGCCACCTCGGACGACGGAGAGATTATCGGCCTAATGGGCGCGGACCGGCGACATTTGTTCGCCGTCGCCACGGCCATCGCCAGTGCGGTTGTCGCAATTGCGGGGGTGCTGATGGCGGTCAAAACCAACTTTGACCCCTCAGCGGGCCCCATCCGGCTGCTTTTTGCGTTTGAGGCGGTGATTATCGGCGGACTCGGCAGCCTTTGGGGCACGCTGGTCGGCGGTATCATTCTTGGTGTCGCACAAGGGATCGGGGCGCAGATCGACCCGGGCCTGCAAATTTTGGCAGGCCACATCGTGTTCCTGATCATTCTGGTGGTGCGGCCGCAAGGCCTGTTTCCCAAGCAAAAAGGATAAGGTGATGCCGGTATCAAATACAGACGCTGCACGCATCGGGTTTTTCCTTGCTGTTCTGATCGGGTTGGCCACGGGCCCATACTGGGCCGATCGCGGGACCATGCGCCTGCTGATCGAGGCCTTCTATTTTCTGGCGCTGGCGCAACTTTGGAATTTGCTTGCGGGCTATTCGGGGCTGATCTCGGTTGGGCAGCAGGCCTTTGTCGGGCTTGGCGGCTATATGCTGTTTACGCTGACGATGTTCGCAGGCATGCCTGTCGTTGTCGCCTTGCCTTTGGCAGGTGTTCTGACAGGCCTTCTGGCGTGGCCAACGGCCATGGTGGCGTTTCGCCTGTCGGGGCCGCACTTTGCCATCGGCACATGGGTCATCGCCGAGGTTTACCGCCTGAGTTTCGCCCAGATCAGCGCCTTGGGTGGCGGTTCAGGCATTTCATTGCCCACCGATATTGTACGCGGCATGGCCGACGGCCGTGCGGCCCGCGAAAGCATGACCTACTGGATCGCGCTGGCCATCATGCTGGCGGTAATCTTTGGTATCTGGGTCTTGATGCGCTCGCGCGTGGGTTTGGGTTTGGGCGCGGTTCGCGACAACGAAGAAGCCGCAACAAGCGTGGGTGTGCGCACCGTTCGGCTTAAATTCGGTGTGTTTGTCGGCGTCGCGGCCATGACGGGTATGATCGGCGCGTTGATCTTCTTGCAAAAGCTCCGTATCACGCCCGAGGCAGCCTTTAGCGTCAATGACTGGTCTGTTCTTGTGATCTTTATCGTCGTGATTGGCGGGATCGGATCTCTCGAAGGGCCAATTCTGGGATGTATCCTGTTCTTTGTGCTGCGCGAATTCCTCGCTGATCTTGGCAGTTGGTATATGGTCATCCTCGGGGTCATTTCGGTCGGGATCATGCTGCTGGAACCTCGAGGCCTATGGGGAATGGTAAACCGGAAACGCCGGTTCACGCTGTTCCCAATCACGCGCCAGGTCGACCAGAACCCTTAGAGCGTATCAACAAACTAGGACATCCCATGACTATCCCTTGCGTCATTTGCGTCGCGATCACCGGATCCTTACCAACCAAGGCGAACAACCCCGCCGTTCCGATCACGATTGCGGAACAGGTCGAAAGCACCCATAAGGCTTTTGAGGTAGGCGCAAGCATCGTTCACGCGCGTGTGCGCAGCTTTGCTGTCGTGTGTGGTTGATCTTTGCGAGAAGCACGAATGTCCTGTCGCAAGTTGGCGTGAAGCCCGAGCCATTTTGGAGTTGCCTGAGGCCTAGCAAGACCAACCCAACTACAAGCAACAGCTTTCCGCTACCCAAACCCGGCCCACCTCTGCAACATACATAGAGGTCCAGTCCGGGATCACCTTGCCACGGTTAATGTCGGCTTATACAGCTTTTGCAGCCATCCGTGCAAATTGCAGCATCAGTAAATCTGGGCTCTCTGCCGCGGTTAGATTGATCGCAGCATCCTGTGATATGTAAGGTCAGTCAACGTCGGGTTGTCGATGTGGGAGGGCATGGCGGATCGGAGGATCAGTCATGGAAACACCAAATTTACCTGCCATTCGTGCGCTACGCCCAGCTTGGAACAAGGGGCGCATTGTTGGCCAGAAGCGACCACTGAAGCCCAAGCACGTGTGGGCAATCAGGGTTAGGCTTGAGCTTGCCGAGAACCACCGCGATCTCGCGTTGTTCAATCTGGCCATCGACAGCAAATTGCGCGGCTGCGATTTGGTCAAAATGAAAGTGGTCGATGTCATGGCATCCGGCCAGATCAAAGAGAGGGCGTCAGTGTTGCAAAGTAAAACCCAGAAACCCGTGCGCTTCGAGATTTCCGAAGGTACCAGAGCTTCGCTAACGAAGTGGATGGAAAATCCGCTGATGGACGGGTCCGAGTATCTCTGGCCTGGCCGCTTCCACGAGCGTTTGCACATCTCAACCCGCCAATATGCTCGGATCGTTCGGGACTGGGTTTCCTCGATTGGTTTGGAAGTGACGGCCTATGGAACCCATTCAATGCGACACACGAAAGTCACGCAAATATATAAGAAGACTGGAAACTTGCGGGCGGTTCAGCTTCTGTTGGGTCATACCAAGATGGACAGCACGGTGCGCTATCTCGGCGTAGAGCTGGAAGATGCGCTGGCTATCGCTGAAGCCATTGAAATCTAATTGATTGGGCCGTCTTCACGGACGGCCCAAACCGGCCGTCCGACCGCAGATGGCGATGCTGCCGTTGCAGCCCGCATAGCCGACATTCACTACGACGGCTAAATCTCATAGGCGGACCTTGGAAAACTTCAGTAGTTCTGCGGCGCAGTTTCGCCAAAGCTCAGAGAAACTTCGTTCTCTACAAAAGCTGGGGCTATGCTTGAGCCGCATCTGAATTGCCTTGCGGCGGCATCCACAGGGTTGGCGGGATAGGCAAGCGATAGTGCCTACACGCAGTCAGGAAAAGTGGAACCAGACCGCGCTTCATCACTGTCATTTCAAGAATCGCCACGCACTCCTTGATCGCTAGGTTTAGATTATCAGCTATCTCCGCATGTCCACCTGCTGGTGAAAGATCAGTCACGCAAATCCCATGGTAGGTATCTCCACGCCAGATTTTCTGGTCTGTTTCCTCATCGGGGAACCACGCCTGATGTGTGCAGTTGGGTATTTTTTGGGAAAGTCGGCTAGAAAATTCTTCAATTGAACCTTGTTCGGCACCGTACTGAAGCCACACAAACAGGTAGGGATACAAAACACTGCCAACACAGGCCTCATCACGGTATTCCTGTTCACTAGTCGCAGGGTGAGCAAGCAGATCGTTGTAGTCGTGAAAACACGTTGGGTAACTAGCATTGGTTAGTAGCGCGAACGATGTGTTCTCGGCCATGGCATGAAACCATGGCATAAATCGCCTGCCTGACGATGTTTGTTGAGCAAGATACATGACCAAAGCTGCCTCGATCATGTGGTCGTCCTTGAATGGAGACCCCAAAGTCGGATTGTTGTTGATCAAGGCCACCAACATATCGAGCATCTTCTTTGTCTGCTCGTTCAGACTGCGAGCGAACTCGGGGTCCGCATCCGAGAGAGCTTTCCCGAACAAGTCCGTCCAGATTGCACGGGTTGCCGCACGGCCAAGCAAGTCGAACATCGCAAGATTGGCATCGACCGGTTCTCGCGACTTCACCGAAACCGTTAAAGCGTGAAGTGTCTCAGCATGAGGATACAGTACCTTCTCAAAATACATCTCGGACATCATTAGATAGAGCCGGACGTACTGATCTAGAATTTCCGTCAGAGCAACTTGATGCTTGGTCGGTTTCTTCTTGACTGGCTCTTCTCGCATTGCATCCCAGCAGAACAGCAAGCCAAGCTCAGATATTCGATATACGACATCGAGGCTCTTTGCTTCAATTGCCCAAGCGCATATGGCGTGAATGCAAATATACGCCTGCCTGAGCCTCAACAGGCGCTCTTTATCTTTGAGCTTTTCTGATGGCAAAATGACACTGTCCGTCGTCAGGATTTTTGGGACCACTGGCTGCGTAACCTAGGAGAGAGTTTGGCTCATCTGGTTGGTTTGATTATGCGGCACGCTGGCGATGATGCAAGCGGCGCGCTTCGAGTGTCTTACGTTTGATCCTTTCCCTCAGTTTTAGAATGGCTTTGTCACGCCCGAAGTAGACGTCTGCGGGTGTGACGTTGTTGATGCTCTCGTGATAGCGTTGGTGGTTGTAGTGGTCGACGAAGGCTTCAATCTGAGCTTCAAGATCACCCGGCAGGAAGTAGTTTTCCAGCAAGATGCGGT
>SPJP01000263.1 GCA_006844665.1 Paracoccaceae bacterium | reverse complement strand
TGATGGCGGCGGTGAATATGGGGCGGGCGGTGACCCGGACCCTGACTTTGCGCGCCCATGATCTGCTGGTGGCCACCAATCGCGAAACCAGCGGCGATGCCTACCGTCGTCTGCGCGAGGCGTTCGAGCGGTTGGCTGGCACGCGCATCACTACCAATATTGAAACCGGCGAGCTGGAGACCACCACCGGATTTGGCTTGATCGAAAGCTGGGAGATCACCCGCAAATCCAAAGGGGGGCGGATGATATCGGTGTCGGTCACCTTGTCGGAATGGCTGTTCCGGGCGGTGCTGTCGAAATCGGTCCTGACCCTTAGCCGCGATTATTTCCGTCTGCGCAAACCTTTGGAACGGCGGATCTACGAGATCGCGCGCAAGCATTGTGGCAAGCAAGACAGCTGGCTTGTGTCGGTGGATCTGCTGTTGAAGAAATCCGGCAGCGCCAGTCCGCGCCGGGTGTTCCGCAAAATGCTGCGCGACATGATCGCGGCCGATCATCTGCCCGACTACCATATGGAAGAGGTCCCCGGCGACAAGCTGCGGTTCTCTTTGCGCAACTCGGTCATCGAGGCGGGGCCGCAATTGCCTCCCTTTGAGGATGATCTGCGCCAGGCCGCCCGCGAGCTTTTCCCCGGTGCGGATGTTTATGCGCTAGAAGCCGAATGGCGGAACTATTGGGCGGTGTCCGGGCGGCCTCGGCTCCGGTCGGCTGAAAAGGCGTTTCTGGGCTGGGTGCGGCAGAAAGCAAAGTCGCAATAGTGCCACAAAGACGAGGCAAACAGGACCGCGCCAAGCGATTGCCTTGTTACGTTGAAACTTGAGTAGAGAGAATTTTATGTCCCCGGCATTTGGAACAAGCGGCCTGCGTGGCCTTGTCATCGAGCTTACCGACGCGCTGATCGCAGATTATGTCTGCGCCTTTCTGGCGGTGAACCCGGATATCAAGACGCTCTATATCGGGCGCGATCTGCGGCCCTCTTCGCCCGATATCTCGGACGCTTTGATCCGGGCGACCCAAGAGGTCGGTATAGATGTGGTCGATTGTGGCCTGGTGCCGACCCCGTCTTTGGCGCTGGCTGCGATGGATGCAGGCGCGGGGGCAGTGATGGTGACGGGCAGCCATATTCCCGCCGATCGCAACGGGTTGAAATTCTATCTGCCCGGGGGCGAAGTTTCCAAAGCTGACGAGGCCGCCATCGTCGCGGCCTATGCGGAAAAACGCCGTCCCAAGGCCGAACAGCCCGGCACGCTTGCGCTCAATTCTGACGCCAATGCCATCTATATAGACCGCTACCGCACGGCCTTTGGCCCCCAAGCCCTGCAAGGCTTGACCATCGGGGTTTATGAGCATTCCTCGGTCGCGCGGGACATTATGGCTGATGTGATCGAAGCCCTGGGCGGTGCCGTTCACCGCTTTGGCCGCAGTGATGTGTTCATCCCCGTGGATACCGAAGCGGTCGATCCCGAAACCCGCGCCATGCTGGCCGAAATCTGCGCCACCCACGGGTTGGACGCGATTATCTCGACCGATGGGGATGCGGACCGCCCAATGCTGACCAATGCTGCGGGCGTCGTCGTGCCCGGCGATATTCTGGGGGTTCTGACATCCCGTGTGGTCGGGGCCAAAGTGATCTGTACGCCTGTGTCGTCCAATGACATGGTGCGGCGCCTGTCTGAATTCGACACCGTTCATCTGACCCGGATCGGATCGCCCTTTGTTGTGGCGGCAATGGAGGCCGCGATTGCGGGGGGCGCGCCAGGTGTTGTCGGGTTTGAGGCCAATGGCGGTTACCTGCTGGGGTTTGACGCCCAGATCGAAGGCCCCCTGGCGCCCTTGATGACCCGGGATTGCCTGTTGCCCATCGTGGCCCCCTTGGCTGCGGTGCGGGCAGCTTCGATCACCGTGGCTCAGCTGGTTGCAGATCTACCGCCCTGCTTTACCGCCGCTGACCGGGTCCAGGATATAGACCGGGCCAAGGCCAAGGATCTGTTGGACCGGTTGATATCCTCGGGCGCTGAGAGGGATGCGTTCTTTGCCAGTGCCGGTCCCATTGCCAGCACCGATTTGACCGATGGGCTGCGGGTGAATTTCGAAGATGGCTGCGTTGTGCATCTGCGCCCCTCTGGCAACGCGCCAGAATTCCGCATCTATGCCCAGGCCGCCAGTCCGCACCGGGCCGCTGCGCTTGCGGCCGAGTTCTTCGGTCATGTTGCAGATGTTTTGAAATAGGGGATGGCCCGGGGGCCGTTTCCACAAGGGCTGCAGATTGTGATGTCACTGTCGGCAGCTTTCGCGATATCCCTGATCAGATTTTCGGCTGTGGGCTTGATTTTATTGATATATTGATCGGGAAAACGGGTAAATAAGACAGGGTCTTTTCATGGGCCCCGAGGATAGGACAGTAAAATCATGACGTCAGCACATATCGTTCCGCTTATTCTATGTGGGGGATCTGGGACACGGCTTTGGCCCTTGTCGCGCAAGAGCTACCCTAAACAATTCGTCAAGCTTGTCGGGGATGAAACCCTGTTTCAAGCCTCGGCCAAGCGGTTGAGCGGGGGCGGCGGGCAGCTGTCTTTTGCGGCCCCTGTTGTGCTGACCGGTTCGGATTTTCGGTTTATCGTCACCGAGCAGCTGGCCGAAATTGGGATCGACCCCGGCGCGATTATCATCGAACCAGAAGGGCGCAACACAGCGCCTGCGATTTTGTCGGCGGCTTTGCATGTGGCCAAGGCGGATCCAGACGCGCTTATGCTGGTTGCCCCGTCTGACCATGTGGTCCCCGACACCGACGCATTCCACGCCGCGATTGAAAAAGGTCTGGGGGCGGTTGAGGTGGGCAAGCTCGTCACCTTTGGCATCAAGCCGACCCACGGGGAAACCGCCTATGGCTACCTGGAACTGGCCAGCCAGCCGGACGCGTCCGGCGCCGCCGTCGATCTGAAGCAATTTGTTGAAAAGCCCGATATGGCCCGCGCCACGGAAATGGTCGCGGCAGGCACATTCATGTGGAATGCCGGGATTTTCCTGTTCAAAGCCAAAGACATCATCGCGGCTTTTGCCCAATATGCCCCCAGCCTGACAGCCCCGGTGACAGCGGCTGTGGATGCCGCCCATGTCGACCTTGGCTTTCTGCGCCTAGAGCCAGAGGCCTGGGCCCAGGCCGATGATATCTCGATCGACTATGCCGTGATGGAGCGGGCCGACAATCTGGCGGTTGTGCCTTTTGATGGCGGCTGGTCTGATCTGGGGGGCTGGGACGCAGTTTGGCGCGAGCTGGGCCCTGATGCGGACGGGGTTGTGACCTCGGGCGAGGCAACGTCGATTGAATGCAAAGACAGCCTGTTGCGGTCCGATAGCGAGCATCTGGAAGTGGTTGGCATTGGTCTGGAAAACACCATGGTTATCGCCATGAATGACGCGGTTTTGGTGGCAGACATGTCCCGCGCTCAGGACGTCAAGAAAGCGGTTGCCGCGCTAAAGGCCAAAGGGTCTGGTCAGGCGACAATGTTCCCCAAGGATCACCGTCCCTGGGGCTGGTTCGAAAGCCTTGTTGTGGGGGGCCGGTTCCAGGTCAAGCGCATCCATGTGCATCCCGGCGCTGCGCTGAGCCTGCAAAGCCATTTCCACCGGTCCGAGCATTGGATTGTGGTCGAAGGGACCGCCCGTGTGACAGTGGATGACGACGTGCGCTTGGTGACCGAAAATCAATCGGTCTATATCCCGCTTGGGGCCGTGCACCGGATGGAAAACCCCGGCAAAGTGCCAATGGTTTTGATCGAGGTCCAAACCGGGTCCTATGTTGGCGAAGACGACATCATTCGCTACGAAGATGTCTATGCGCGCGGCCAAGGGGCTAAAGGATAACATGCTGTTGGGGACCATCCCACAAGGGGTGGCCCCCGATCCGGGCGGTCTGGGACACCCGGGGGGAAGGCTCTTTGTTCCGAATGGCAAGGATACCAAACGTGACAGGTCCCTTTGTTCATTATGGATAAGAAAGTGGATAATGGTGTTGTAAAGTCGACGTCCAACAGGATTTCAGAGCTTGATGGCTTGCGCGGCTTGGCCGTTATGGGCGTTATGCTATACCATTATTGTGCGCGGTTTTCAGATTTCTATCCATTTACATGGGATGGGCTTGGGTTTCTGGAATACGGAAAACTGGGCGTTCAGCTCTTTTTCCTGATCTCTGGCTTTGTGATTTTTCATTCGCTCACCCGTAGCAGGTCTTTTATTGATTTTGTGGTAAAGCGGGGGGCGCGGCTGCTTCCCCCTATGATGGTTTGTTCCATCATAACATTCTGTGTGATGTGGAGCATTGACACGCCCTTCACCGATGCGCGCCGTGTGGGACTACAAGGGTTTTTGCCATCCTGGACATTGACCGATCCCCGAATTTGGCGCCCTCTATTCCCGCAGGCGGCCTATGTTGATGGCGCGTATTGGACGCTGTTTTACGAGGCGCGCTTCTACATCGTTTCAGCTGCGATTGCTTTCATCCCTTTCTTTGTCAAAACGGATTTACTGAAGAAGCTGTCCATTTTTTGTGTAATTGTTTACACGTTGCGATTGATCGGATGGCTTGCGATTGCCCCCAAAGCAGCATTGGCTGTTGATTTTCTATTCGCGACACAGTTCCTCTATCTGTTCTGGGCCGGGGCTATGTTTCAGCGGTCAATGACTCAGAAGGGAAATCTGTGGTTATATGCCGGGTTGGCGGCCAGTTTCGGACTGGCTGTATTATTTTCCGAAGATCTGATATACGCCTTTTTTATTGGCCTGATGTATTTGGCTTTTTTTGTTTTTATCTATGCGCCCAAATGGCTGTCATTTTTGAACAACAACGCCTTGGTGTTTGTCGGCGTCAGTAGTTATTCGATCTATCTGTTGCACCAAAATATCGGCGTTGCGCTGATTTCAGTGCTGCCAGAGGATCAGGCAGCACTTGTTTATGTTGGATCTATAATTTGCATATCTGCTTTAATAATATGCCTTGGCCGGATCGTGTTTGTTCTTGTGGAACGCCAGGCTCATCGTATTTCAAAAACCATTCTGGCTCGGCGCAACCTGGCTGAGCCGACGTCTTAAACCCTTGGTTTTCTTTTTCAGGAGACACTCGATGCCTAAGTTGCTTGCTATTTCTTCTGGTGGGGGACACTGGGAGCAACTGATGCTTATCAGGCCGGCATTTTCTGATTTTGATGTGTTATACGCGACGACCCTGGACGGGTTGCCCGAGAAATATGGCCTTGAAAATCATACGCTTGTCCCAGATTGCAATCGGAATGACGTCAAGGCAATGATCAAAAGCTTTTTTAAGATTCTCTGGCTTATGCGCAAGCAAAAGCCAGATGTCGTGGTCACGACCGGGGCAGCACCTGGGCTGATGGCTTTGGCTGTCGGGCGGGTCTTTGGGGCCCACGTGATCTGGATCGACAGCGTCGCCAATTCCGAAAAGATCTCTCTGAGCGGGAAGATTGCCTCTAAGTTTGTTCAACTCCACCTCACGCAGTGGGAACATTTGGCCAGTGGATCAACCAAATATATCGGGGGCGTCCTATGATCTTTCTAACCATCGGAACCCAGCTGCCTTTTGACCGGCTTGTGCAAAGTGTTGATGCTATCGTTGGCGACATCGATGAATCCATCCTCGCCCAGATTGGAGAGACCCCCTATGTGCCGCAGAACATGAAGGCCCAAGAATCCCTGCTTCCGCGCGAATTTGATGAGGCCGTGGGTGAGTGCCGTCTATTGGTGTCTCATGCCGGGATTGGGTCGGTTCTGACTGCGCAGCGACTGGCAAAGCCGATCATTATCTTTCCGCGTCAGGCCAGCTTTGGCGAACACAGAAATGATCATCAGCTTGCAACCTGTAAAAAACTGGAAGGCCGGCCAGGCATCTACGTTGCGCGCACCGCAGATGATCTGCGTCAGTTGATAACCCGACAGGTTTTGAAAGGCCCGAACACAGGTGTAGATGTGGCCGAGCTTGAGATCGTCACGAACCTTCGTGAGCATCTAAGCCTAACTTTTGGCAGTACTTTTTGAGGTACTTGCAAAGATCAAGCCTAGTACGATCAAGTAAAAGATCCACTCGGGGCTGTCCCGACCTAAAAACTGGCTCTTTGTAATATTTCCAACAGTTAAGAACACAAGGCCGCTGAAGCAAAACGCCCCTGCATTTTCGGCGATGCGGAACGATAGAACTTTTATAAGGGGCAGCATGACAAACGCATATATGGATAGAATGACGCCGACGAAGCCAAGGGTCGCCTGGATTTCTATGAAAGAGTTATGGGCATGGCCAACCCTGGACGCCATCGTGCCCGCCTGCGCAAGATGCATGGCGGGTGAATCGGGGCTGTCCCAGAAGGCGGCGAAGCCCGCGCCTTTCCAGAAATGATCCCGCGCGTAGCTGAAGATCACATGCCAGATACCCCCGCGGTCGGTTAAAAACTGGGGGTCATCAATCGTGTATAGAATGTAATCAATGTTGAACGATATTGCCGAAACAAGGGCAAACAGGCCAATTACGACAGTACACACAAAGCCGAACCGCCATAGGCGCGTTTTTTCGAAAAATCGGTATGCAATCATTAACGGGCAGTTTAGGACGAGCAATGCAAGGG
>SPJP01000262.1 GCA_006844665.1 Paracoccaceae bacterium | reverse complement strand
ATTTTCCTGCAAAATGTGTTCAAAAACACTAATGGTGCCGGTGTTTGGTGCGATATCGTTCAGTCAACTGCGACCGAGACCTGCACACAAATCGCAAAACGGGCGTTAGACGCGGCCTTAATAGAGCTGCAGGAACGCTATGGCAGGAATATTGCCAGCTGGCGCTGGGGCGATGCCCATCAAGCGACCCATGATCACCCGGTATTGGGCGACCTGCCCTATCTCGGCGCTTTATTGAACATTCGTCAGTCAACCTCTGGCGGCGATCACACGCTACAACGGGGCAAAACCATCGGTCATGGACCAAACCCGTTTTTGAACGTGCATGCTGCAGGATATCGCGGTGTCTACGATTTTGCCGATCCTGACAGTTCCCTGTTCATTATCGCGACGGGTCAATCTGGTCATCCGATGTCTCGCCACTACGACGATCTGGGCGAGCTGTGGCGCCGGGGTGAATATGTGCCCATGTCTCTGGACGTGGATCGCGCCCGTGCGGGCGGATCCGGTGTGACAAAAATTATTGTAGAATAGCGCGTTAGGACGTGGTCTTAATGCATCGAGCTAAAGGTTTGCGCCTGCCGTCCTGTCCAGGTCACTGTGTAGACAGAGCCTTCTTCGCCGGGCTCTTCCTTGTCGATTATCCCTTCGGCGTGAAGCCAAGCCCGTTGCCGCCCGGCGGCCCATGGTAAAAAGACATACATCTCATGTCGTGGAGGACTAACAAAGCCGCGAATTTCGCTTAGCAAGGTGTCGATACCCTGCCCGGTCATTGCAGACAGCGTCAGAATATCGTCCCGACGTTCAGCTATTGCGTTCATCTGCGTGGCGGATTCGTCGTCCAGTAGATCAACCTTGTTCCAGATCTCTACCATCGGCACTTCATCAGAAACGCCCAGCTTTTCAAGGATTTGCAAGACGTCCTTTGCTTGCTCCTCTGTTTCTGAATGGGCAATGTCGCGCACATGCAAAATCACATCAGCCGCCAGAACTTCTTCCAAGGTCGCGCGAAATGCAGCGACGAGCTCGGTCGGCAGATCACTGATGAAGCCCACAGTGTCGGACATGATGACCTGGTAGCCATCGGGCAGTTCCAACGACCGCATTGTTGGGTCCAACGTGGCGAACAACATGTCTTTTGCCATCACATCTGCGCCGGTTATCTTGTTGAAAAGGGTCGATTTTCCAGCGTTTGTATATCCAACCAAGGCCACGATCGGAAACGGGACCTTGGCCCGAGCGGAGCGGTGTAACTCTCGCGTTTTGACGACTTTGGACAGTTGGCGTTTGATCCGCATCGCAGCGTCATCAATGGCCCGGCGGTCAGCTTCGATCTGGGTTTCCCCAGGACCGCCGACAAAGCCCAAACCACCTCTTTGCCGTTCCAAGTGGGTCCAGGACCGTACTAAACGTGTGCGTTGATAGGACAGGGCAGCCAGCTCGACCTGCAACACACCTTCCCTTGTCCGCGCCCGGTCGCCGAAGATCTCCAAGATCAAACCGGTACGGTCCAGAATCTTGACTTTCCACTCTTTTTCCAAGTTTCGCTGCTGCACGGGCGACAGGGCCCCGTCGACCAAAACAAGCTCGACCTCGTTGTCATGGATGCGTTCCGCCAACTCGGCCACCTTGCCGGTGCCGAACAGCAATCCGGGCTGCGGCTTGGGAAGACGCACAACATCAGACCCGACAACAACGAGGCCAGGCAGCGCATGAGCCAAAGACACGGCTTCGGCCAACGCAAACCCTGCGTCCCGCCGATTGCGGTCAGAAGTGATTTCGGGATGCAGAACCCAGGCGTTTGTCGCGCGTGGCTCGTGCGAAGCTAGATCGGTCAGTCCTCGCCCTCGTACAGGCTAATAGGCTGGGTCGGCATAACAGTCGAAATCGCATGTTTATACACAAGCTGGCTTTGACCATCCCGGCGCAAAAGTACGCAGAAATTGTCAAACCAGGTTATTACGCCCTGAAGCTTTACACCATTGATCAAGAATACGGTCACGGGGACCTTTGTCTTGCGGACATGATTCAGGAACGCGTCCTGAAGATTTTGTCTGTCGCTCGCCATTATTGCGCGCCTTTTTTTTGTCTCTTAAGAATACGTCCGGCCGACGCATTCCATTACTCGTAACCTTAGCTCTGTTCTCAGGGGTTTCCAGAGCCAATATCGGGGTTTTAACAGATATGTGCTTTAGGAGCGCCAAAAATTAGGGTTTAGTAACGCGATAATCACCAATGTTTCCAAACGTCCAAGCACCATTGCCCCTGACAGGATCAATTTTGAGGCATCAGGAAGGGTCGCAAATGAAATAGGTGACTCGGGTGCTATTGTTGCGACCGGGCCTGTATTTGACAGGGCCGCGACGGCAAGAATGACGCATTCTTCAAAGGTCAGTCCAGTAATTGACAGCAATGTCATCACCAAAGCGACGGAAATCGCGAACAACATAAAGAACACCCATGCGATTTCCGCGCCTTCGGTTCTGATCCTGCGGGCGATTTCTCCGCTGCCCCCGACCGATGATGGATGGACCAAGCGCTCCATCTCTCGCAACCCGTGTTTATACAGCGCATAGACCCGCAACAGTTTAACGCCACCTGCAGTTGTCGCGACCCCGCCCCCAGTGATTGCCAAGCCGGCCATTAGAACCCCAGGGGTTTCTAGGCCGGACCAGTGCTGCGCGTCAGCCCAAGACCCCGAAATAAAGCCTGTGGTGGTCATGAAAGACCCCACAGTAAAGATCCCGCCCCACACGGCAGGCCAGGCGCGCATGTCGAAATGTTCGTCCACCTGCCACGCGGCCAGCCAATGCCGTATGAATAAAAACAAGGGGATAATAGTGATGAACATCAACGCAATGCGCAGTTCGCGGTCCCGGCGCAGCAAGTGCCAAGGTGGATTGTTCAACCCGCCGATAAACGTGCGACGCGAGACTGCGAACACCAAAAAAAACAGGATCAGAACCTCGCCCGGAACGCCGCTTAGGTTTGTTTCAAACGTGTCCAGAGAGGTTATACCGCTGGTTGATAGGGTCGACATCGCGTGGATCACCGCGACCGAGGCTGTGTCACCGGTCAAAACCAATCCCAGCCAAAGCAGCCCTGTTAGCCCCACATAAACTGGCAAAAACCGCCAAAAATAACGCGATAGCCGGTCAAACGGTTTGATGTCGTCCTGAAAATTGCGTCGCTCCTGGCCGCGGCCGGCCTCTAGCACGGATGTGACCTCGAACCCGCCCAGGGTCATAGGCGCCAAAAGCGCGAAGGCCACGACCCACATCATAAAGCCGCCCATCCAAGCCACCAATGCCCGCCAGATATGCAAGGCCAGTGGCAGTCTTTCAGCGTCAAACAAGGTCGCGCCGGTGGTTGTCAGGCTGGAAATCATCTCGACATAGGCATTGATGAACCGCGTGTCAGGGACTGCCTCGGCAAAGGGGATCGCCAGCATGACAGGCAAGCCGATAAAGCCCACAAGCAGGATTACCAACAGCTGACGGATTCCCGTTCCCGTTTTGGTGGCCGAGGTCGCAAACCCCAAAACAATCGAAAAAGACAGAAATAAAACAGATGCATAGGCAAATGGCCGCGCGGTTTCGAAATCATCCTGGGACAGGGCAACCATGGCCGGAACCATCATCGCCACCGCCCCGGCCGCGATCAACGTCACCAAAAGCGGGATCCGGTCCAGGCGGTCCATCAGAAGAAATCGATGCTAACTTGTAGCAATCGTTCGACCTCTGGCACGTCGGCGGCCAGGCTGAACAACACGATCACGTCGCCTTCTTCGATCCGGGTAGAACCTGTGGGCTTGACCACCTTGCCTTTTCGCCCAATTGCCCCAACCAACGCCCCTTCCGGGAACTCGATATCCCGGATCAGACGACCGGCAATTGGCGAGGTGGACAAAACCTGCGCTTCGATAACCTCGGCCTCGGCATCACCGATGGCGTAGACCCCGCGCACGCGACCGTGGCGCACATGGCGCAGGATCGAGCTGACGGTTGTGGCACGTGGGTTGATATAGGCGTCGATATCCAACGGCCCCAGTAATGGCACAAGGGACGGGTCGTTGATCAAGGCAATGGCCATAGGGCAACCGGCAGATTTCGCCCGCACGGCGGCCAGAATATTGGTTTTGTCGTCATCCGTGACAGCCAGAACGGCGTCGGCGCTGGAAATGTTCGATTCAGACAACAGTTCCATGTCCAAACCATCGCCATTTAGCACGATTGTACGCTCCAATGCGTCGGCGGCTTTTTCGGCGATTTCCCTGTCTCGTTCGATGATCTTAACGCGCACGCGTTCAGGCTGGTTCTCCAGGTTTTGCGCCACTGCAAGGCCTACATTCCCTGCCCCAATGATCACCACCCGTTCCCGCTTTTTTGATTTCTTTCCAAAGACTTCCAGCGTTCTAGCCACGTCCTCGATCGGCATCAACAGATAAACTTGATCATCTGCATAAAGCTGATCAGCCGAGTCCGGAGAGAACAAAACATCGTCTCGACGGACCCCCACAACAATGGTGCGCAAAGTGGAAAACAGGTCAGAAAGCTGGCGCAGAGGAGTTACCAAAACCGGACAATCCTCATCCAGAGTTATCCCCAGTAATTGTGCTTTTCCTTCAAGGAAATTTTCGGTGTCAAAGGCCGCAGGCGCCGATAAACGCTGCAAAGCGGCCTCGGCAACTTCCCGCTCGGGGCTGATCACAACGTCAATGGGCAAGTGATCGCGGCGGTACAGATCGGAATAAATCGCGTTCAAATAGGACTGCGCGCGCAGGCGGGCGATTTTGCGCTGAACGTCGAAAACCGAATGGGCGATCTGGCAAATCACCATGTTCACTTCGTCTGAATGGGTTGCGGCGATCACCATGTCAGCATCTTCTGCCCCTGCCGCATGCAGGACGTTTGGATAGGACGCGAAACCTGTAATACCTTGAACATCAAGGGATTCTGTCGCGCGTCTAACCAGTTTTGGGTTGTTATCGACAACCGTGACGTCGTTGCGTTCGCCGGCAAGGTGGCGTGCAATTTGCCAACCCACTTGCCCTGCCCCGCAGATAATCACCTTCATGTCAGTGGCTCCGAACCCAATTGACCTTGTTGTCCCTTAGGTGCCCGAAACCATGCTGGGCGTCAATCAATCCGATTGGCCCTCATCCGCGATCTGCGCAACCCGGGCGCCTGACTTCACATTGGTCACAACGCCCAAAGATTTAAGTTTTCGGTGCAAAGCAGATCGTTCCATCCCTACAAAATTAGCGGTCCTAGAGATATTGCCGCCAAACCGGTTGATCTGGGTCATCAGATATTCCCGCTCGAACAGTTCCCGGGCTTCGCGCAGGGGGAGTGCAGCCAAAGCTCCCGTAACAAGCCCTGTGCCCGCGTCTGCGCTGGTGCTGCTGGGATCTGGAAGCTCGTCTCCAGCGATTTCGCCGCTATCGGGGCCCAGGATCAGCACCCTTTCGATCACGTTCTTCAGTTGACGGATGTTTCCAGGCCAATCCATGGTTTGTAAAAGCGCTTCGGCATCCTCTGACAGCTCTCTTTTGGGCAGGCCTTGGCTTTCGTTGAGGGCTGCGATGAAATGGCGGGCAAGTTCGGGGATGTCTTCCCGACGATCCGTTAGTCCCGGCACCGCGATGGGAACCACGTTCAGGCGGTGGAACAGCTCTTCTCGAAAGCGACCTTCGCTAATCTCGTAGGACAGATCGCGCGTTGTTGATGAAATCACCCTCAAGTCGACCTCGACGTTCGAATTTCCGCCAACACGTTGAAAACGTTGATCAACAAGGACCTTCAATATCTTGGTTTGGGTGCCAATTGGCATATCGGCGATTTCGTCAAAATACAAAATTCCCCCATTGGCCTGTTCCAACAAACCCGGTTCAATGGTTCGGTCTGCCCTTTCACGACCAAACAGAACGTCCTCCATACGCTCGGCTTCAATTGTTGCAGAAGATACAGAAACGAACGGAGCGCTGGCCCGGTCAGACCGGGCATGAATGTAACGCGCAGCGAGCTCTTTGCCGGATCCCGCGGGGCCAGTCAGCATAACCCGTCCATTTGAACGGGTCACCTTATCCAAGTTGGATTTAAGCGCTTTGAAGGACGGCGCGGTCCCCACCATTTCGTCCACACCAGTACCTTGGCGCTTTAGCTGGGTGTTTTCGCGCCGCAGCTTAGAGGTCTCCATCGCGCGGCGTATCACAACTAGCAGCTGGTCGATGTTGAAAGGCTTTTGGATAAAGTCGTAAGCGCCTTGTTTGATCGCAGCCACCGCGATTTCAATATTCCCATGGCCAGAAATGATCACAATTGGAATTTCAGGTCGGTCACGCTTAACAGCCTTCAGGATGTCGATACCATCCATAGCGCTGTCTTTAAGCCAGATGTCCAAAATCATCAGACCCGGTGGTTCGGCGGTAATTTCGGACATACACTCATCCGAGCTTCCCGCTGTCCGGGTGGAATAGCCTTCATCGCGTAGAATATCGGCGACAAGCACTCGGATGTCTTTTTCGTCGTCAACAATAAGGATATCGCTCATGGGTCTATGTTCTCACTGGCAGCTGCTGGCGTCTTAACAAGGGTTCGGATTGAAGTCTGAGAGGAAATCGGGGCAGCGATTGGCAACGTGATCGTCGCTTTGGCCCCTTGGTGATCGTCTCCGTCAAAGCGGGGAGCCGGCGACAGCACAAGCGTGCCGTCATGTTCT
>SPJP01000270.1 GCA_006844665.1 Paracoccaceae bacterium | reverse complement strand
ATTGCGGGCCTTGCTGTAGGGCGCCGCGCCGGGACCGAGGGACTATGATGACTGGATTTCTGGAAAGCTGGCAATTCTGGGCCTTGCTGGCAGCGGTTTTCGCCGCTGCAACCGCCCTTTTGGCGAAACTGGGCGTCGACGGGGTAGACCCGGATCTTGCCACTTGGCTGCGCACGCTTGTTGTTGCCGTGGTTCTGGGCGTGATCGTTGTCGCCACTGGCAAGATCGGCGGCATGGGGTCGATCAATGCCAAAGCGACGGTGTTTCTGGTCTTGTCGGGCCTGGCCACCGGGGCGTCCTGGCTGTGCTACTTTCGCGCGCTCAAGCTGGGGGACGCCTCACGCGTTGCGCCCATCGACAAGCTTAGCGTTGTTTTTGTAGCCGTCTTGGCCGCTTTGTTCCTGGGCGAGCGTCTGTCTGGCACCGGCTGGGCTGGGGTTTCGTTGATCGCGCTGGGTGCCGTATTGGTCGCCATCGGCTAAATCACCGGGTTTTTACGCGCCTGCCCTGTCGCTTGCCGCACCGAACCCCTATGTTGATGCAACACTGCAGTTAACGAGGTCCCCAATGACATCCTTTACCTTGCCCTTCGCGGCCCCTGACCTGATGCGCGACGCCCAGACCGACAGCGGGGGCGAGCCTTTGGGAAATCTGCCCGACTGGGACCTGACCGATCTGTATCCCGGCACCGACGCAGCTGAACTCAAACGCGATTGGGACTGGCTAGAAGCCGCCTGTTCCGGCTTTGCAGCAGATTACGAAGGCAAGCTGGCGGATCTGGATGCTGCTGGGCTGCTGGACTGTGTGCTGCGATATGAGAAAATCGAAAGTATCAGCGGCCGGATCATGTCCTTTGCAGGACTGCTTTATTACCAAAACACCACCGATGCCGAGCGCGCCAAATTCATGGCCGACGCCCAGGACAAGATAACCACCTACACCACGCCGCTGGTTTTCTTCACGCTGGAATTGAACCGCGTCGACGACGATGTTCTGGACGCGCATTTCAAGGAAAACAGTGATCTGGCCCGCTACAAGCCGATCTTTGACCGCCTTCGCGCCATGAAGCCCTACCAGCTGAGCGATGAGCTGGAACGCTTTCTGCACGACCAGTCCACCGTGGGCTCTGCCGCGTGGAACCGCCTGTTTGACGAAACCATCGCCGGGCTGGAATTCAACGTCGATGGCGAGGTTATGGGGATCGAGGCAACCCTGAACAAGCTGACCGAACAAGACCGCGCCACCCGTCAAGCCGGGGCCGAAGCACTGGTGGACGTGTTCCAGGACAACATCAAAATCTTTTCCCGGGTCCACAACACCCTGGCCAAGGAAAAGGAAATCAGCGACCGCTGGCGCGGCTTGCCCAGCCCTCAGGCCGGGCGGCACCTGTCCAACCATGTCGAACCAGAGGTCGTCGAGGCCCTGCGCAACGCTGTGGTTGCGGCCTATCCAAAGCTTAGCCACCGGTATTACAAGCTAAAGGCCAAATGGTTGGGGCTGGACACATTGCAGGTTTGGGACCGGAACGCGCCCCTGCCCATGGCCGAAGACCGCCTTGTCGGCTGGGACGAAGCCCGCGCCACAGTGCTGGACGCCTATGCCGGGTTCGACCCGGAAATGGCCCGGCTGGCAGAGCCCTTCTTTGACAAAGGCTGGATCGATGCTGGCGTAAAACCGGGCAAAGCCCCCGGTGCCTTTGCCCACCCCACTGTGGCCGACGCGCATCCTTATGTGATGCTGAACTATCTGGGCAAACCCCGCGATGTAATGACCCTGGCGCATGAACTTGGCCACGGCGTTCACCAGGTTCTGGCCGCAGGCCAAGGGGAAATGCTGTCTTCAACCCCTTTGACCCTGGCCGAAACCGCCAGCGTGTTCGGCGAAATGCTGACCTTCCGCAAATTGCTGGACAGCGCCGAGACCCCAGAGGCCAAGAAAACCATGTTGGCCGGCAAGGTCGAAGACATGATCAACACAGTCGTGCGCCAGATCGCGTTCTATGATTTTGAATGCAAGCTGCACGATGCCCGCCGCAAGGGCGAACTGACCCCCGAAGACATCAACGATCTGTGGATGTCCGTGCAGGCCGAAAGCCTGGGCCCGGTGTTCGAGTTTATGCCCGGCTATGAAACCTTCTGGGCCTATATCCCGCATTTCGTCCACTCGCCCTTCTATGTCTACGCCTATGCGTTCGGCGACGGCTTGGTGAATGCGCTTTATGCGGTCTACGCCGAAGGCGACCCGGATTTCCAAGCCAAGTATTTCGACATGCTGAAAGCAGGCGGGTCCAAGCACCACTCGGATCTGCTGGCCCCGTTTGGGCTGGATGCCAGCGATCCCAAATTCTGGGACAAGGGCCTGTCGATGATTTCCGGCTTTATTGACGAGCTGGAAGCGATGGAAGCCGACGCGTCCTAAGGCCAAGCAGGTCAGATCACACGTAAAAGGGGCGGCGAAACATCGACCGCCCCTTTTGCCGCGCCGTCCTTGGGCGCCTTAGGTCTTGCATTAACGTCCCAGCTGGGCTGATCTATGGGTGTTCGAACCCAAGGCCGTTTTCATGTCCCAATCCCAAAGCTTTTTCAGTTTGCTCCGCGCCCAATTCGCGCAAGAAAAATTCACCCGCACCCGGGTGCACCAGATTTTGGCGGTCAGCCAGGATCCCGAAGACCGGGTCAGCCGCGTCGCCGATGCGTTTCTGGTGATCCTGATCGTCCTGAACGTACTGGCCGTGATGCTGGAATCCGTGCCCTCGATCGGGGAACCTTACGCCGCGCAGTTCTTTATGTTCGAGGCCTTCTCGGTTCTGATATTCCTAACCGAATACGTCCTGCGGGTCTGGTCTTGCCTGGAATCCGAACACTGGGCCAGTAAGGGGCCGGTCTGGGGAAGGGTGCGCTATGCCTTGTCGCCGATTGCCCTGACCGACCTGGTCGCGATCATCCCGTTCTTTATCATCCTATCGGGCACCACCATGTTCGACCTGCGCTTTTTGCGGATCCTGCGCCTGCGCCGCGCCTTCAAGCTGACCCGCTATTCCCCCGATATGTCCATCGTTCTGGGCGTTCTGCGGGACGAGCTGCGCCTGCTTCTGGCCTTGGGTTTTGTGCTGATGCTGCTAGTTGTGATGGGATCCAGCCTGATCTTCGTGCTGGAGGGCGCCGAAACCGGGCCGTTCAGCTCGATCCCCGGGGCGATGCAATGGGCCTTGCGCAACCTGACCACGCTGGGCGATGCCGATTACGTCCCAACATCCGAGGCCGGGCGTAGTTTTGGCATGGTTCTGGGCATAGTCGGGATCGTGTTTATCTCGATGATTTCCGGCATCTTTGCCAGCGGCTTTACCAATGCCCGCAACAAGCGCCACGCCTCGCTGCGGCGTTTCGTGAAAATCCAGCTGGCATCAGGCGGCGAGTTGGACGCAAAAGCGCTAGAGCTGATCGAGCTGCAACGCAGGCTTTTGGGCTTTTCGGAACCCGACGCTCTGGAAATTATTAACGAAGCGTTGGAAGAACAAGCAGGCCTGGATCTGGCCGCCCTAAAGGCCCTGGCCAAGCGCGACGACAAAATGCTGCTGGACGACTAGCCCAGCAGCCTGCCTCCTAGTCCAGATCCGTCCAAGGCCAAGGTTTCACATTGCTGGCTGCCGTCTGATAGCGCGCGGCCTTGGCATACCAAATCCCCAGATCGGTACCGAAATCGGCCAGTCGTTCGTTGGGGTTGCCTTTGGACAACACCATGATGATGAACTGAATAACTGTCAGCGCCGTCAGCACGGTTTGGGCCAGCCCCATCATGAACGAAATCAGGATCATATGCAGCAGGCGCCACATCAAGGTGTCGCGGCCTTCGGGTTCGAACTGTTCGCCGTGAATACGGCCGGATACGTTTTCTTCTGGGTCCATTTTACAATTCTCCTACACGCGCATTTGCGAAACTTGCATCAATCACCGCTTGGCTGCCGCGGCTGAAACTTAGGGGCACGGGGTAGTCTACATCCGTTTGCATAGAACGGCCAAATGCTTCGACCTGCAACTTATATTGGTCTATCGCTGGAAAACGCCAAGTCTGGCTGGTGAAATCCGGGCGGTCCAGCACCACGCTGGCTTCGGCAAAGCTGACAGGATTGAACGGCGCTGGCATGCGGATCATCCCTTCGGTGCCATGAAACTCCATCGACTGGGCCCGCATGGCGGACGTCCCGCAGACGGCGCTGAACACCACATCGCCAAACATGCCGCGAATTTCGGCCAGCACATCGACGCCGCCGGACATCTGGATGTGCGAGGTGATCTGATCAGGTTCAGCCCCCATGGCAAATCGGGACATGCCGATGGGGTAGATCCCCACATCGCGAATTCCGCCGCCACCCAGATCGGCTTGGGCGCGAATATTGCTCTGATCCCCAAGGGTAAAGGTAAACAGCCCTCGGATCATACGCAGCTGGCCCACGGCCCCTGCGGCGAGCAATTCGCGCAGCTTGGCCCATTGCGGGTGATGGACGGGCATATATGCCTCGGCACACAAACACCCGGTTTCCGCGCTGGTCGCAATCAGTGCGTCAATTTCAGCAACATTCATCCCGATGGGTTTTTCGACCAAAACCGCCTTGCCCGCCCGCATTGCCTTTTCGGCATAGGGCGCATGGGCGGTGTTGGGCAGCGGCACATAGACCGCATCAATCTGCGGATCGGCCAGCAAAGCGTCATAACCGTCATGCAGCCGCAAACCGGGGGCCAAGGCCTCAAAGCCGGCGGCCTTGTGGGGCGAGGTCGTGGCCAAAGCCGCAAGCACCGCGTTATCTGCCGCGTGTATCGACGGCGCCATCTGATTCAGGGCGAAATTCGACGCCCCAAGAATTCCCCAACGAACCGTGTTCCCCATCGTTTCCCCCCTTGTAGCGGTCCCCATAGCATGCACCGACCAGCAGTTAGTGCAACCCTTAGGGACCTGGCCCTAGGCCCAGCATCCCCCAGTTTGGCATAAAAAAACCGGATCACGGTGAAAGGTCCCATGATCCGGTCTTGGCCAACCGGCCAAATTGTGTCGCGCAAACGGGGGGATTACGCGTCCACCAGTCCTTTATCAGATGCCAGGCTGCGCATCCGTTCCTGCAATTTTTCAAACGCCCGCACCTCGATCTGGCGGATACGTTCGCGACTGACATCATACTGGCCGGACAAATCCTCCAAGGTGACAGGCTTATCCATCAGGCGGCGCTGGGTCAGGATATCTTTTTCCCGGTCGTTCAGCACATCCATGGCATTGGCCAGCAATTCGCGGCGCACCTGCATTTCGTCTTTTTCTTCTAGGTCAGACGCCTGATCAGCGCTTTCGTCTTCCAGCCAATCCTGCCATTCGGTGGCTCCTTCGCCATCGCTGCCGACCATCGCGTTCAGCGAGGCATCGCCCCCCGACAAACGACGGTTCATCGAGATCACTTCGTCCTCGGTCACGCTAAGATCAGTCGCGATCCGGGCCACGTTTTCAGGGCGCAGATCGCCATCTTCCAATGCGCCAATCCGGTTCTTGGCCTTGCGCAGGTTGAAAAACAGCTTTTTCTGCGCGCTGGTTGTGCCCAGCTTCACAAGGCTCCAAGACCGCAGGATATATTCCTGAATGCTGGCGCGGATCCACCACATGGCATAGGTCGCAAGGCGAAAGCCTTTTTCCGGGTCAAACCGTTTAACCGCTTGCATCAGGCCGACATTGGCCTCGGAAATCACCTCGCCCTGGGGCAAGCCGTAGCCGCGATAGCCCATAGCGATTTTGGCGGCCAAACGCAGGTGGCTGGTCACCATCTGGTGGGCCGCATCTGTGTCTTGCTCTTCCACCCAGCGCTTGGCCAGCATGTATTCTTGTTCCGGTTCCAACATAGGGAAACGGCGGATTTCCTGCATGTAGCGGTTCAGGCCACCTTCTGGTGTTGGTGCCGGTAAATTTGCATAATTTGCCATCGGTCGTTCCCCCTTTCACGGCCCTTGTTTCTGTCTAGGGCCTGTATGTTAATCGAGTTAAGATTGGATTAATCACGTTTCAAGTCTTACTCGGTGAAAAAGATATAGAATGTGCAGAGGTATATAAAAAGGGCCAGATGGCACATCTCTCGTTCATGTGTGCACATGAAATATTTGAAGTTGGCCGCAAAATAGGATTTTTGCGAAAGTTGTGGCTATTGGCCAAGGTGGGGCCTAGCGTCACCAGACCGGTCTGTTTTGGACCGAGTAGAGGAGGAACTTTCGATGACTGTATCTTTACAAGTTCTCTATCCCACGAGTGATGCCACCACGTTTGACCACGATTATTACATGGCCACGCATATGCCCTTGGTGGCACAGCATATGGGCGCGCATATCCAGACCACGCAAATTGTCAAAGGCCTGGCAGGCGGACCGGATGTTCCGGCTGGTTTTCACACGGTTGCGACAATGACCTTTGCCGATCAGGCAGGCCTAGACGCGGCTCTTGGGGTCGCCGGACCCGTTTTGGCTGACATTCCCAACTTCTTCAGCGGACAACCTATGATGCTGATTGGCCAGGTCCAAGCCTAAGACAAAGACGCCTTTACCAAGGGCAAAACTTGCGTAGGGTCGGGCGCGAAAACTCCGCCCGGCCCCTTTGATCAGCCCCTAGGGTCAGGACCCATTAATCCTGCACTGCTGGTTTGACAGATTTTTTGTCCGGCAAGGAACAGAGACGCGGGAATAGTGGTTCTATTTCAAGGCTCTGTGACGCTGCCGGGCGGAAAATCCGTCAAATCCGTAAGGACGCGAAATCCTCGTCATCTCAGCGGCTCGATCCGCTTGAAA
>SPJP01000269.1 GCA_006844665.1 Paracoccaceae bacterium | reverse complement strand
CAACTGTCCACAATGTTTGGTGATACCAGTTCGCAATTGCCAGCCGGGTACACCCGTCCGAACTGGCCGGACATTGCATTAGATTTCTTTGGTTTTCGATCCGAATTATTGGCTTGGCAAGCCCTTGGACCGGACGGGTATGTTTGGGCGGAGCGGCGGAAATATTATACGGATGAAGGCGAATTCTCTGACCTTGGGCCGCCGCCGCCTGCAAAGGGGGATTGGATGGAGCGGATGATCAAAGACCCTTGGGCAGATTAAAGGCCACTAGCCTACCCCCTTCCCCTTGCCGCAAATCTTGGGCATACCCGCGGCCAGATACTTTGTGAACCACATCGGAGCCAGACCATGCACGATATCCGCGCTATTCGGGACAATCCTTCTGCCTTTGACGCCGCGATGGCGCGGCTTGGGGTCTCGTCTGCGTCCTCCCCTATTCTGGCGCTGGACGCCGAGCGGCGGGCCAAGATCCAGGCGGCCGAGACGGCGCAGGCGGAGCAGAACGCGGCCTCGAAACTTGTGGGGGCGGCCAAGGCCAAGGGCGACGAGGATGAGTTTCAGCGCCTGCGGGCTTTGGTGGCTGAAAAGAAGGCCGAGGTGGCAGCGTTAAACGAGGCGGCCAAGGCCGAGGATGCCAAGCTGACCGATCTGTTGATGGGCCTGCCCAACACGCCCCATGGGGATGTGCCGGACGGGGCCGATGAGGCCGATAATGTCGAGATCAAGCGCTGGGGCACGCCGCCGGTTTTGGAGTTCGAGGCGCGCGAGCATTACGAGTTGGCGGCAGCACAGGGGTTGGACTTTGCCACGGCGGGCAAGCTGTCAGGCGCGCGCTTTGTGGTGATGCGGGGCGCTATGGCGCGGCTGCACCGGGCGCTGGGGCAGTTCATGCTGGATCTGCACACCGAGCAGCACGGGCTGGTGGAAATGAACACCCCTGTCCTGGTGCGCGACGCGGCGATGTATGGCACCGGCCAGCTGCCCAAATTCGCCGAGGACAGCTACCGGACGACCAATGGCTGGTGGCTGATCCCAACCTCGGAAGTGACGCTGACAAACTCGGTCGCGGGCGATGTGCTGGATGCAGCGGATCTGCCGGTGCGGATGGTGGCGCAAAGCCAGTGCTTCCGGTCCGAAGCCGGATCGGCCGGGCGCGATACCAGCGGGATTTTGCGGCAGCATCAGTTCGAGAAGGTCGAGATGGTGTCGATCACGCACCCGGACGAAAGCTTTGCCGAGCATGAGCGGATGACGGGGTGTGCCGAGGCGGTTCTGGAAGCGTTGGGGCTGGCCTACCGGACGGTGGTGCTGTGCACCGGCGATATCGGGTTCGGCGCGATGAAGACCCATGATATCGAAGTGTGGCTGCCCGGCCAGAACACGTATCGAGAGATCTCGAGTGTGTCCGTCTGCGGGGCGTTCCAGGCGCGTCGGATGAATGCGCGGTTCAAACCCGAAGATGGCGGCAAGCCAGAGTTCGTGCATACGCTGAACGGATCGGGTCTGGCCGTGGGGCGGTGCTTGATCGCGGTGCTGGAAAACGGCCAGCAGGCTGACGGCTCGGTCGAGCTGCCGCAGGTTCTGCATGGCTATCTGGGTGGCAAAACCCGCGTGACCGCCGAGGGCGTTTTGGCCTAGGCTTGTGGCCGGGGGGCCGTTCGCGCCCCCTTTCTGCGACCCCGAAACAGCCCCGCAAAAGCAAGGAGCGGATCATGAAGATCGCCACGTTCAACATCAACGGGATCAAGGCGCGGATCGAGGCTTTGCCCCGCTGGCTGGATGCGTTTCAGCCTGATGTGGCCCTGCTGCAGGAGATCAAATCCGTCGACGAAAACTTCCCGCGCGAGATTTTCGAAGATCGCGGTTACCAGGTCGAAACCCATGGGCAGAAGAGCTTTAACGGCGTGGCGATCCTAAGCAAACTGCCCCTGGAAGACGTCACCCGCGGGTTGCCCGGGGATGACAGCGACGAACAAGCCCGCTGGATCGAGGCGACGGTGATCGGCGACAAAACGGCAGTGCGGGTGTGCGGCTTGTACCTGCCCAATGGCAACCCGGCGCCGGGGCCGAAATATGACTATAAGCTGGCTTGGATGAAACGGCTGAAACTCCGCGCGGCCGAGCTGATGGCCGCCGAGGAACCCGCTTTGATGGCCGGGGATTACAACATCATTCCGCAGGATATAGATGCCGCGCGCCCGCAGGCCTGGCACAAGGATGCCCTGGCCCTGCCCCAAAGCCGCGCTGCCTATCGCGAAATCCTGAACCTGGGCTTCACGGAAGCCTTTCGCGCGCGCAACCAGCTGCCGGAACAATACTCGTTCTGGGATTATCAAGCGGGCGCGTGGAACCGCAATGACGGCATTCGCATCGACCATTTCCTAATGACCCCGGCCTGCGCCGATCTGATGACAGATGTGGGGATCGAGGCCGCCGTGCGGGGCGAGGAAAAACCCAGCGACCATGTCCCCGTCTGGGTAGAGCTGGACGCGTAAATGCGTAACCTAATCCGCCTGATCCTGCTGGCCCTTGGGGCTGCGCTGCTATGGGTGGTGTTTGATCAGATCGCGACGCTGAACAAGGCCCGGGCCGAAACCCCTGCCCTGTTCGCAAAATACCAAGACCCGAACTATACTGGGCCCCGCTGGCAAGACCTGCCTAAGGGCCATCAAAACATCTGGCTGACGGTCGAAGATCCAAGTTTTTTCGACCATAGCGGCGTGGATCTGTCGACCCCGGGTGCGGGGATCACCACGATCACCCAAGGTCTGATCAAGCGGATCTATTTCGATGATTTCCGGCCCGGCTATGACAAGCTGGCCCAAACCCTGATCGCCATTCGGGTGGTCACTCCCCTGATCGACAAACAGGTCCAGCTGACCGCCGCATTGGATCTTAGCTATTTCGGCACCGAACAGGGCCGCGACATCATCGGGTTTCAGGCGGCCAGCCAGCACTATTATAACACGCCACTAGAAAGGCTTTCCGAGGCCGATTTCGCAGGATTGGTAGCGATGCTGATCGGGCCAAACGGGCTGGCGCCCGGCAGCCCGGCCCACACGGCGCGAATGATGCGGGTGTTTCGACTTGTCCAAGGCGATTGCGCGCCCCTAGGCTTGCGCGATGTCTGGCTGGACGGCTGCGCTTAGAAAACCGCTAATTCAAGGGCTTGGAAAGCCGACTGAGGCGGACCCAGAATAGTGTCACGCCGAAGGCGTGTCCTTTGGATCACCGGGCGCGCCGGTCACGTCGTAATCATACAGCCAGTCATAGCGTTTCAGCATCATGTCGGGCTTGTATTTATTGATCAGGGACAGGCCGGTATGGGCGGTGCTGCGCACCAGGCCCGGGCGCAGGTGATAGGCCTTGGCATTTTTAGTTGACGCATTGACGATCCGGCGGACCCGGGGCAGCCGCGCGGCCTGAAAACCAGCCAAGCGATCCTCTATATCTTGGTCTGAACCCATCGCCTCGGCCAGCAGATAGGCGTCTTCTAGGGCCATATTCGCGCCTTGGGCCATGAATGGCAGGGTGGGATGGGCCGCATCGCCGATGATGATGGCCCGGCCCTTGAACCAAAGCTGTGCGACCTCGTGCCGGAACAGGCCCCACAGATACACGTCGCGCGCGTCGCCAAACCAGGATCGGACCTCAGGCGCGAAGCCGGAAAAGGCCCGTTGCACCCGTGTGGGCTCATCCTTGAAGGTCCAGCCTTCCTCGGCCCAGCGATCGCGTTCTTCGACGGCCACAACATTGCGGATCGTGCGGTCGCGCATGGGGTAGCTGACCACATGGCGGCCCGGGCCCATATAGACATTGGCCTCGGGCGGGGTGTCTGGATTGCAGGGCACGATCATGCGCCAGGCGACCTGATGGGTAAAGAACGGCTGTTCGGGGGTTTGGGATTGCACCGCTTTGCGCACCACCGAATGCAACCCATCCGCCCCGATCAACATATCGCAGCGCAGCTGTGCGCCCGTGATCATGCGCAACAGGGGCGTGCCGTCGGCCTCGATCTCTACGTTCGAGACATGTTGCAGCAGCTGGATCGTCACCCCGGCCTTGCGCGCCGCGTTCAGCAACAGTTTGATCAGATCGGCCCGGTGGGCCAGATAGAAGCCTGTCCCGTCGGGCATGGCCATGCGCAGCACTTCGCGGCCGTCAAACCCGTCGCGCAGCACAACGGCCTGGGACCGTATGCTGTTGTCTTCCAGATCCTGGCCCAAACCCAGCGCATATAAAACCCGCGCGCCATTGGGGCTGATCTGCAGGCCTGCGCCGACCTCGGAAATCTCCTCGGCCCGTTCCAGAACGGTCACGCTGAAGCCGCGCTGCGCCAAAGCGATCGCGACGGTTAACCCCGCAATTCCCGCCCCGAGGACGGTGATTTGGAATGGATGGCTTGGGGGCACCGAAATAGGCCTTTTGGACAATTTTAATTAAACACAAAGAAATACAAAATAAAAAACACCAGCCCAACGGGCCGGTGTTTCTAAAGACCCGTAATGGGCGCGTCAGTCAATCCCGCGTTAGTCGTCGCGATGTACTTTTTCGCGGCGCTCGTGGCGTTCCTGGGCTTCTAGGCTCATTGTTGCGATGGGACGGGCGTCCAGACGTTTCAACGAGATCGGCTCGCCGGTTTTTTCACAATAGCCGAACTCATCCTCGTCGATGCGGCGCAGGGCCGACTCGATCTTGGTGATCAGCTTGCGCTGGCGGTCCCGGGTGCGCAGTTCCAGCGCGCGGTCGGTTTCCTCGGACGCGCGGTCAGCCACATCTGGGATGTTGCGGGCGGCCCCTTGCAATTCGGTGATCGTGCCTGCGCTTTCCGCAAGCAAATCTGCCTTCCAGGCCAACAGCTTACGCCGAAAATATTCCAGCTGTCGGTCATTCATAAACGGTTCGTCCTCGGCGGGACGATAATCGTCAGGTAAAAAGATCTCTGGCTTCATCTCTGATCCTTCGTGCACCCCGGCTGGCTCGAAGTTTGGTTCTGTCGCGCTCATCCGGCTTTCCCCTTTTGGCGGTCCATACCGCAACCGCCGCAGGTTGTGAAGGCATAGATAGAGCTTGAGACAGGATTGTGAAGCTGGTCTATGTGTTCGCGTTAAGAAATCATCAATTCCATGACAAAGGACAGATAGGACATGCGTTTTTCGGGAACTGACCGCTATATTGTGCCCCAAGACTTGGAAATCGCGGTCAATGCGGCTGTGACGTTGGAACGGCCTTTGCTGGTCAAGGGCGAGCCTGGCACTGGCAAGACGGAACTGGCGCGGCAAGTGGCCGAGGCGCTGGATATGCCGATCCTGGAATGGCACATCAAATCCACCACCCGCGCCCAGCAGGGCTTGTATGAATATGACGCCGTATCGCGCCTGCGCGACAGCCAATTGGGCGACGACCGGGTCAATGATGTGGCCAATTACATCAAGCGCGGCAAGCTGTGGGAGGCCTTCGCTGCGCCTGAGCGCGTGGTTCTGCTGATCGACGAGATCGACAAAGCCGATATCGAGTTTCCAAACGATCTGTTGCAGGAACTGGACCGGATGGAGTTCTTTGTCTACGAGACCGGCGAAACCGTGCGGGCGGCCAACCGGCCGGTGGTGATCATCACCTCGAACAACGAAAAAGAGCTGCCGGACGCGTTTCTGCGCCGCTGCTTTTTCCACTTTATCACCTTTCCGGATGCCGACACCCTGGCCAAGATCGTCGAGGTGCATCACCCCGGCATCAAATCTGGCCTGCTGACGGCAGCACTGGAGCAGTTCTTTGAGATCCGCGACACGCCGGGGTTGAAGAAAAAGCCGTCGACCTCGGAAGTGTTGGACTGGTTGAAACTGCTGCTGGCCGAGGATCTGACCCCAGAGGATCTAAAGCGCGACGGGGCAAATGCGCTGCCCAAACTGCACGGGGCGTTGTTGAAGAACGAACAGGACGTTGCCCTGTTTGAGCGGCTGGCCTTTATGGCGCGGGGGCAGCGGTAGGGCTGCATTTTGCGCCCCAGTTCGCCTAAGCGTTGAACTGGGGACGGGAACATGGGACGGTGCAGCATGGTAGAGATCACACCGATACGAGTCGACGATCGCGCGGTTTGGGCCGAGCTTTGGCACGGCTATCTGGACTATTATGAAACCGAGCTGTCGCCGGAAATCTATGATAGCTCTTTCGCGCGGCTGATCGATCCTGATGTGAGTGATTACAAAGGCTTCATAGCCTGGGACAACACGAAAGGCGCACCGCAAGCCGTTGGTTTGGTTCATTATATTTACCATCGCCACGGCTGGAAGATAGAGCCTGTATGCTATTTGCAGGATCTGTTCACGGCCCCCTCGGCCCGAGGTCTGGGCGTGGGGGCAGCGTTGATCGAGGCGGTGTATCAGGCCGCCGATCAAGACGGCGCGCCAAGCGTTTATTGGATGACACAAGATTTTAACGCCCCGGCGCGCAAGCTATATGACCGGGTTGGGGCTTTGACCCCTTTCATCAAGTACCAGCGGGGCTGACAGTGCGGATATTCACGGCGATTTTAGGATTGGTGCTGCTTGCGGGCTGCAACACGGTTACGCAGCCTGTTCAGCGAAGTGCGCCCGCATTGGATCTGCCGCCGATGAAGGTGTTTGGCGCGCCGAACCCGACGCCGATTTCGCGGTCCCGGGCCGCCCTTGCGGCGGATTTTCTGGATCTGAGCTTTGTCATGGAAAGCGGCAACACGCTGGATCATTTTTCCCGGTTTGAAGGACCGATCCGGGTGCAGGTGCGTGGCAAAATGGTGCCCCCGACCCTAGAGCGTGACCTGGAACAGCTGCTGG
>SPJP01000268.1 GCA_006844665.1 Paracoccaceae bacterium | reverse complement strand
CCAGCAGATCAACCAAGGCCAGATGGACCGGTGGAGCCTTGTCGCCACTCTGAACTATCTAAGCCATGACGCGGAAACCGCGATCATTCTGGCCAAGAACCCCCTGTACAACACCGAAGCCGGTCGCAAGCAGATCAGCCAGATGGTAACAGTGGCCGACCTGACCCGCCGGGCCTTTATGGCGGGCGATTTGTCGACGGTCATGAGCCCACGGACCGTTCTGGCCTGGGCGCAAAACGCCGAGATTTTCCGCAATATCGGCTATGCGTTCCGTCTGACCTTCTTGAACAAATGTGACGAGCTGGAACGCCAGACCGTGGCCGAATTCTACCAGCGCTGCTTTGACGAAGAGCTGCCCGAAAGTGCGGCCAGCGCAAGCATCGGCTAAAATATAATCCAGTGCCTTGGCTTTGGCCCGGGCGCTGGTCATTTGGCGCCCTTGGGCCAATGGACACAACAAGGACGCTGACTCACTCTGCTATACGAGGTGGCATCATGAGGTTTGTTCTTTGCTTGGCGTTAACGCTGGCATCCCCAGCTTTGGCGGATGATCCGTTTGATGGGGCCATGATCGCCGCCTTGTCCGGCGATTGGACCCAGGACGATGTTCCAGACGCTGCCTTTTTGGTCCGCAAAGAACGCGGCACGTCTGATCTGGTGATCATGACCGGCGATTCAGTCGATGGCCTTGTCCCGAACTCCATCGCAGCAGAGGCCGTGTTTGCCGGGCCCATGGCGGGCCAAACGCCCAGTCTTTTGGCCCGCAGTGACACCAGCTTTATCATAAGCTCGGAACAGATCGGCATAGGCCGCAGCCCTTGGACCCGGCAGGTTACCATTGCCTACCGAGACGGCGCATTCGTCGTCGCCGGGTTCACCCATCAGTTCTACGACCGGATCGACCCAAGCCGCCAAGGCATCTGCGACGTGAACTTGCTAAGCGGGGAATACGAGGTCGAGTGGGGCCCTGGGGACGAGCAGCCGCGGAAAACCCTGACAGGATCCGATGGGCCGCGCGCCTTCCCAGTGTCACAACTGTCAGAAGACACTTTCCCAACACCCTGCAGGGCCCTTTATGAATGATCTGACCATCCCCACCCGCGACGACATCCAATCGGCCTTCTCGCGGATCAGCCCTTATCTGCGCCGCACCCCGGATTTGCAGGTGGAACAGGGCGCGTTGGGCCTGCCTTTCCCCGTGGCGCTGAAACTGGAACACACCCAGATCACCGGCAGCTTTAAGCTGCGCGGGGCATTGAACAACATCATCGGCGCTGACGTGCCTGCAGCTGGGGCTGTAGCGGCCTCGGGCGGGAACCACGGCGCAGGGGTGGCTTATGCGGCGACCAAGCTTGGCTATGCGTCCAAAGTCTTTGTCCCCAAAGCCATCGCCAAAGAAGAAAAGCTGCAGCGCATGCGCGGTTTCGGGGCCGAGGTGATCTTGACCGAAGGCTCTGTCGCCGATTGCATGGATGAATACGCCGCCTATGCCGAAAGCTCTGGCGCGCTGTCCGTCCACCCCTACGACACATTCCCCACCATCACCGGTCAGGGCACCGCAGCGCTGGAGTTCGAGGCCGCTGTTCCCGATCTTGATACCGTCCTGATTGCCGTTGGCGGCGGCGGTCTGATCGGTGGGATAACGGCGTGGTATGCCGGGCGCATAAAGGTTGTTGCGGTAGAAACCCATCTGACCAACACCCTGACCCGGTCCCTGACCGAAGGGCCGGATTTCAGCGCTGCGCCCTCAGGGATCTCGGCCAGCTCGCTTGGGGGGCCAAATCTGGGGGCGCTGCCTTATACAATCGCCAAGGCCCATATCGACACCCATGTTCTGGTGGACGATGCCGATGTTTATCAGGCGGCCGCCAAGCTGTGGGACGCCACCCGCCTGACCGGGGAACCCGGCGCAGCTACAGCTCTGGCTGGGCTGACCAGCGGTGCGTATAAGCCTGCCAAAGACGAACGCGTCGGCGTGCTGCTTTGTGGGGGCAATGCTGATGTCGACTGGTTTGTGAACCCACCCGCGCCGTAACCCGCCGATCAATTCCGTGGCGGGACGCTTTGACCGCCCCGCGCCCTCGCCTTACCGATCTGCGGGCGATATACTGCCCCAAGACCCTGCCGCCCGCATCGAACCACATTTAGTTTATTGGAACCCATCCATGAGCAAACCGCCAGAGAACCCCTCGGAACCGTTCAAAAAGGCCTTGGCCGAAGCGACCCGCGTTCTGGCAGATGATCCTGAAATTGGGGTGACATACTCTGTCGATCCGCCCGGCATGACCAATGACAGCATCCGGCTGCCCCAGGTGTCCCGTCGGATGACCCGGGACGAGGTTTTGTTGGCTCGGGGCACGGCGGATGCCTATGCGCTGCGGGTCAAATACCACGACGCAGATACCCATGCCCGTTACCAGCCCAGCGGCCAGTTGGCGCGTGAGGTCTACGAGGCCATGGAAACCGCCCGCTGCGAAGCCGTCGGCGCACGAGTTATGCCGGGCACTGCGGGCAATATCGACGCCAAGATCGGCAATGAAGCTACCCGCAAAGGCTATGCCCAGATCGAACAGGCGAATGAGGCGCCTTTGTCCGTGGCTGCAGGCTATCTGGTGCGCAGCCTGGCCACGGGCCGCACCCTGCCCGAGGGCGCACAAAACGTGCTGGATCTGTGGCGTGATCATATCGAAGGTCAGGGCTTTGACACCTTGCGCGGGCTCGATGACAGCCTGGCCGACCAGACCGCCTTTGCCAAACTGGCCCGGCAATTGATCGACGATCTGGGCTACGGCGACCAGCTGGGCGACGACCCCGACGATCAGGACGACCAGCAAGAAGAACAGTCGCAAGAGGACGAAGAACAAGAACAGCAAGACGACCAGAACGAAGACAAGCAGGATCAAGGCGACGATCAGGAACAATCGCCAGAGGAAAGCCAATCAGAACAATCCGACGCGACCGAGGCCCAAGTCAGCGCCGAGGATATGTCGGATTCCGACGAATCCGAGCAGACAGAGCTGCCAGAAGGCGAAGCCCCGATTGATCCCCCACCGCCCGCGCCGCATTCCGACGCAGACCCGGAATATGCAGTCTGGAACACGGATTTCGATGAAGAAATCCGCGCCGAGGATCTGGCCGAGCCTGCGGAATTGGAACGCCTGCGCGCCTATCTGGACCAGCAGCTGGAACCCCTTAAAGGGGCCGTATCCCGGCTGGCCAACAAGCTGCAACGCCGTCTGCAAGCCCAACAGAACCGCAGTTGGAGCTTTGATATGGAAGAAGGCATCCTGGATGTCGGCCGTCTGGCCCGCGTTGTGGCCAACCCCACTACGCCCCTTAGTTTCAAGGTCGAACAGGACACCGAGTTCCGCGACACGGTGGTGACGCTGCTGCTGGATAACTCCGGTTCTATGCGGGGGCGGCCGATTTCTATTGCGGCGATCTGTGCCGATGTCTTGTCGCGCACTTTGGAACGCTGTCAGGTCAAGGTCGAGGTTCTGGGCTTTACCACCCGGGCGTGGAAAGGCGGCCAAAGCCGGGAAGGTTGGCTGCAAGAAGGCCGCCCGCAACAGCCGGGACGTCTGAACGATTTGCGACACATCATCTACAAACACGCCGACGCACCTATGCGCCGGACCCGGAACAATCTGGGCCTGATGATGAAAGAAGGCCTGCTGAAAGAAAACATCGACGGCGAGGCGCTGGAATGGGCCTATAAGCGCACCACTGCCCGGCACGAGGCGCGCAAGATCCTGATGGTGATTTCGGACGGCGCGCCGGTGGATGACAGTACTTTGTCGGTGAACCCGGCCAACTACTTGGAAAAGCACCTGCGCGATGTGATCGCCATGATCGAAAAGCGCCGCGGGGTCGAGCTGTTGGCCATTGGCATCGGCCATGACGTGACCCGCTATTATGAACGGGCCGTCACGATCACCGATGTGGAACAATTGGCGGGCGCCATGACCGAACAATTGGCCGCCCTGTTTGACACCGACCCAAGGGCGCGGGCCCGGGCTGCCAAGCTTAAACGGGCGAGCTAACCACGTAAGCCCCCGCTGTCCCATGCATATGGGCGGCGGTTTCAGCCAAATGAGGCCAGCAAGATGTTTCAGACATTCGAAGTGACGTCCCAACCCGATCTGGGCCCCGCGCGGCTGGCAGCCCTGCGCGAAGAAATGCGCGCAGCAGGCGTGGACGGCTTTCTGGTGCCCCGCGCCGATCTGCATCAGGGCGAATATGTGGCCCCTCGGGATCAGCGCCTGGCCTGGCTGACCGGGTTCACAGGCTCTGCCGGGTTTTGTGCTGCCCTACTAGACCAGGCCGGGGTCTTTATCGACGGGCGCTACCGGGTCGCGGTGAAATCCCAGGTAGATCTGGACCACTTCACCCCTGTGCCTTGGCCCGATACAAAGCTGGCGGACTGGCTGCGCGAGGCTCTGCCCCAAGGCGGCACTGTGGCGTTTGACCCTTGGCTGCACACGAAATCGGAAATCGACACTCTGGTCACTGGTCTGGACGGGTCGGGCATCACCCTGCTGGAAACGGGCAATCTTGTAGACCGGATTTGGCAGGACCAACCCCCAGCCCCCTTGGGCAAGATCATGGATTACCCGGCCGAGCTGGCCGGTCGCACAAGCGGCGAAAAGCGCAGCTGGCTGGCAGAGCAAATGGCTGCCGCAGGCCAGGACGCCATGATTTTGACCCTGCCCGACAGCATCGCATGGCTGCTGAATATTCGCGGCTCTGATATCGAACGCATTCCCGTAGTTCAGGCCTGCGCCATCGTCGACGCGGCAGGCATGGTTCAGCTGTTCACCGATCCCAGCAAAGCCTCTGAACTGCCCGTTGATCCGGCGATCACCTTGCGCCCTATGGACGATTTTGCAGCCGTATTGGCCCAGACCACAGGCGCGGTTCGTGTGGACCAATCCACCGCCCCCTTGGCAGTGACACGGGCGCTTCAAACAGGGACAGCCCAGATTCACTACGCGGCGGACCCCTGCATTCTGGAGAAAGCCCAAAAGACGACGGCCGAGATCGAAGGTACACGCACAGCCCATTTGCGCGACGGGGCCGCGATGGTGAACTTTCTGGCCTGGCTGGATGCCGAAGCCCCACAGGGCAACCTGAAAGAAATCGACGTGGTCACCGCCCTGGAAGGGTTTCGCCGCCAAACCAACGCGCTGCATGATATCAGCTTTGAAACCATCTGCGGGGCGGGTCCCAACGGCGCGATCGTCCATTACCGGGTCAGCACGGAAACCAACCGCCCAGTCAGGCAGGGGGAATTGCTGCTGGTCGACAGTGGTGGCCAATATCTGGACGGCACCACTGATATCACCCGCACCGTCGCCGTTGGCCCCCCGTCGAGCGAGGCTTGCACCGCCTTTACCCGCGTGCTGCAGGGCATGATCGCCATCAGTCGCGCCCGCTTTCCTGATGGGATTGCAGGCCGCGATTTAGACAGCCTCGCCCGTGCGCCCTTGTGGATGGCCGGACAAGATTACGACCACGGCACCGGCCACGGGGTGGGCGCATTTCTAAGCGTGCATGAAGGCCCTCAGCGGATCAGCCGCGTGTCCGAGGTGCCTTTGCTGCCCGGAATGATCCTGTCAAACGAGCCGGGCTATTACCGCGAAGGCGCCTTTGGCATTCGCATCGAAAATCTGATCGTGGTCCAGCAGGCAGAGCCCCTGTCCGGCGGCGACGACCGCAAGATGCGCAGTTTCGAAACCCTGACCTATGTGCCCATTGATCGCCGCCTGATCGTGCCAGACATGCTGTCACCCGGCGAAAAGGACTGGCTAAACAGCTACCACGCCCAAGTGTACGATCTGTTGGCAGATCGCGTCGCCACAAATGCGCACGACTGGCTAAAGGCCGCCACGGCCCCGCTGGACGAGCCAAATTCCTAACCGGACATGGACGCGGTTTCATGAACCTGTCATTGTCCGCCCTTAATCTTCATATTCCCGCCCTTCCGGGCCCGACCCAAGACGACAAAGGAGCCTGACGATGGCCGCGTATATCACAATCCACAAAGCCCAAGGCAATTGGGTCGTCCGTACCGCCGGGGCTGTTCTGGCTGAATCCTCAAACGCGCTGGAGCTGAACGAGGGCAGCTACGGCCCGGTGATCTATTTCCCGCGCGAAGACATTGGCATGGCGTTTCTGGACGTGTCTGAAACCACCAGCCACTGCCCCCATAAAGGGGATGCCACCCACTATTCCATCGCCACCAAAGCTGGGGTGATCAAGGATGCGGGCTGGTCATACGAGGACCCGAACGAGGACGTGGCCCAGATCAAAGACTATATCGCGTTCTACACCAACAAGGTGAATGTCGAGCAGCTCTAGCTCTTCTCGGCAGGATCCTCGGGAACCGCGTGGTCGGTGAACAGCTTGGACTGCACCATAAAGAACGCGAATAATGCGGCCGGGAAGGCGAAGGTTTCCAGCTTGACCCAAGTGTCGGTGGACATGAACCGCCAGATCAGCTCGTTCGCGATGGCAAGGGCTGCGAACATGCCTGTCAGGCGCCGTGTCAGGATCATAAAGCCTGTTTCGGTCAGGGGCATCATGTCTTCCATCACGAAGGCTAGATAGGATTTGCCCTGCAGCAAACCGATGCCCAAGGTGATCGCGAAGAATGAGTAGACGAATGTCGTCTTCATCTTGAAGAACGTCTCGTCATTGAAGATCACCGTCAGGCTGCCGAAAAAGATCACCATGAAGGCGGTCAAAATCTGCATCCGGCTGACCTTGCCCGTCAGCTTCCACACCAGCGCGATCGAGGCCAGCAGCAACGGCACAAACGCCGCCGTC
>SPJP01000267.1 GCA_006844665.1 Paracoccaceae bacterium | reverse complement strand
CATTTCGCCAATCAAAAATAACTTTGCTATCTCTATCGTTGACTTTTCTCACAACCAACATACAAAACCTTCTTTTATAAACGTATAATTGTGTTGCTATTCGATCTCAATTGTAACGTACGAAAGTGGCTGCAAACTAACAAAATCAAAATATGATTTAAAACTTTGTATGTACTTTGTAAGTAAAGTTATGTATACAAAACAATAACTTACGTTATGTGTATTATTCCCACTCGATCGTGCCAGGAGGTTTAGATGTAATGTCGTAAGTGACCCGGTTAATGCCTTGAATTTCATTGATAATCCGGGTTGCAGTTTCGCCCAAGAACTCGTGTGTAAATGGGTAGTAATCTGCGGTCATTCCGTCGACAGAGGTCACCGCTCGCAATGCGCATGCGAAGTCATATGTTCGGCCGTCGCCCATAACGCCAACAGTGCGAACTGGCAGGATCGCAACGAAAGCTTGCCAGATTTCATCGTACAAACCGTGTTTGCGGATTTGGTCGATATAGACGGCATCGGCTTTTCTTAGAATTTCCAATTTCTCGCGCGTAATCTCACCGGGGCAACGGATCGCAAGGCCCGGGCCTGGGAACGGATGCCGGCCGATAAAGCTGGCGGGCAGGCCGAGTTCGACACCCAATGCGCGCACTTCGTCTTTGAACAATTCGCGAAGTGGCTCGACCAGCTGCATATTCATACGCTCGGGCAAACCGCCGACATTGTGGTGAGATTTGATCGTGACCGAAGGACCGCCCGAGAAACTGACCGACTCGATCACGTCAGGATATAGGGTCCCTTGCGCTAGGAAGTCCGCGCCGCCGATCTGGTTGGCATAATGTTCGAAAACTTCAATGAACAACCCGCCGATGATTTTGCGCTTGGTTTCAGGGTCGCTTACGCCGTCCAAAGCCGACAGAAAGCGTTCTTGTTCCTGAGCGTGAATGAGCGGCAAATTATAGTTGTCTTTGAACATCGAGACGACTTCTTCCGCCTCGTTCAACCGCATCAATCCGTGGTCGACGAACACACATGTTAACTGATCGCCGATCGCTTCGTGAATCAAGACAGCGGCGACAGAGCTGTCGACGCCGCCGGACAAGGCGCAAATTACCCGCTTGTCGCCGACCTGTTTGCGGATCGCGGCGATGGCCTGTTCGCGGTAGGCGCCCATGGTCCAGTCTCCGGAAAATCCTGCCGCTTCAACGAAGGCAGCGTAAAATTCTTTGCCGCGCGGGGTGTGGTGGACTTCGGGGTGGAACTGCACGGCGTAGAACTTTCGATCAATGTCCGCAGTGATCGCAAATGGTGCGTTCGGGGAGGTACCGTAAACTTTGAAACCTGGCGCGATTTCAGACACATGGTCGCCGTGGCTCATCCAAACTTGCTCGGGCCCATCGCTATACCAGGCCGTAGTCAGATCCAGATCATCTGACTTGGTCACATAGGCGCGGCCGAATTCTGCGGTGCCATGACCGCGTTCGACTTTGCCACCCAGCATATCCATCATCACCTGCTGGCCGTAGCACACGCCCAGAATCGGCAAACCCATCTGAAAAATTTCAGCAGGGGGACGGGGCGCGTTTTCTTGCGTGACCGAAGCCGGGCCGCCGGACAAAATGATCGCCTTGGGATCGAATTCGTTAAGAAACGCCGCGTCTACGGCGTTAAAGGGGTGAATTTCACAATATACATTCAACTCTCGCAGCCGACGCGCGATAAGCTGAGTGACCTGGCTGCCGAAATCAATGATTAGCAGGCGTTCATGAGATGCTGTTTTCATGAGAAACCTGTTAGAACGCAAAGGTCAGTCTTGCAAGCAGATGTCGTTTTGCGACTTTAACCGACGCTCTTGATCGGGGGGAAATTGCGGTCTCGCCTTACAAAACAGCAGACGAGCATTGGAGAACTGACATGGGCGAACCAGCAGTAAAAGCACGGCGCGGACGCGGTGGTGGCGGAGCAGCACGAAGGGCTGCACGAACCACGGTAAGTTTCGCGACCGAAAAGACAATTGAGCGCAATATTCCGCTATACGAAGTGCTGGATGAAGCAACTTTGGACATTATCGAGCAGAACGCAGAAACCGTTCTGGCCGAGATAGGCGTTAACTTTGTGGAATGCCCAGAAGCGCTGGAACGCTGGCGCGCGGCCGGTGCGACAATTGATGGCGAACGCGTTCGTATCCCGCGGGGCCTGGCACGTGAGCTTTGCAAAACCGCACCATCACAATTCACACAACACGCCCGGGATCCCGAAAAATCTGTCGTGATCGGCGGAAAGAATCTGGTGTTGGCCCCAGTTTATGGCCCGCCGTTCGTTCGGGACGCAGAAGGCGGCCGGCGTTATGCAACGATGGATGATTTCCAGAAATTCGTAAAACTGGCCTATATGTCGAAATGGCTGCACCATTCGGGCGGTACAGTCTGCGAACCTACGGATGTCGCGGTTAACAAACGGCATTTGGATATGTTGCTGGCCCACATGACCCTGAGCGACAAGCCGTTCATGGGATCGGTTACCGAGCCTAGCCGCGCCCAAGACAGTATTGAGATGTGCGAAATTCTGTTCGGCAAGGAATTCGTTCAGAACAACACGGTTATGACGTCTCTGATCAACGTGAATTCTCCGATGACGTTCGACAGCACGATGATGGGCGCGTTGGAGGTGTTTGCCAAAAATAACCAGGCCTCGATTCTGTCGCCCTTCATCGTCGGCGGGGCCATGGCACCGGTTTCGGTGGTCGGAACATTGACCCAAGTGCTGGCAGAGGTCTTGGCCGGAGTTGCATATTCTCAACTTATCCGCCCTGGCTCGCCTGTGATCTTCGGAACCTTTGTGACCTCGATCGACATGAACTCTGGCGCGCCTACATTCGGCACCCCAGAGGCGTCGCAGATCACATACGGCGCCGGTCAGCTGGCCCGTCGTTTGGGCCTGCCATACCGTTCTGGCGGTGGTTTTTGTGGATCTAAGCTGCCTGACGCCCAGGCGGGCTACGAATCTGCTAACTCGTTGAACGCGGCTTTGCTGGGCGGTGTAAACTTTATGTTGCACTCCTGCGGCTGGCTAGAAGGCGGGCTTGTGGCCAGCTTTGAGAAGTTTGTCATGGATGCAGATCAGCTGGGCACCTTGCACAAATTTGCCAAAGGCATCGCAAATGATGAGAACGCCCAAGCGATGGGCGCGATCGAAGAAGTGGGCCCAAGCGGGCACTATCTGGGCTGCGCCCACACCCAAGCGAACTTTAAAGAAGCGTTCTGGCGGTCAGATCTGTTGGACTACAAGCCATTTGAGACCTGGGAAGACGAAGGTGCGCGCGACACCCAAGCGCTGGCATCAGCTCGGGTCGACAAATTGTTGTCCGACTACCAGCAACCCACCCTTGATCCAGAGATTGAGCAAAGGTTGCGGGACTACGTGGCGGCGAAAAAAGCCAGCATGCCTGACGCGTTTACATAGAAAACGCTTTGGTTTTGCCAATTGAACAAGGCGCGTCGGTTCGGTCCGGCGCGCCTTTTTTCAGAACTGGGCCAATCGAGCGCAGCTCTGACATAACAGCGGCCAGTGCATCGACGTGATGGGCAACGGAATAGCTTGGATCTTGCTCTTTGCGCATTGTTTCCAATTCACGCTCTCGATGCATCAAAAGTCCAAGTACAGCCATGGGAGAGGCAGGAACATCTTGCCGTAGAATCCGTCGCAGCATGCGATCTCGTCTGAATTCCAGCATTGCAAAGCGTGCAGCACGGACAAGAATTTTTGGGCGGCGAAGCAATTTTGCGTCTTCTATCAAGCTCATAACGATACCCCAATCTGTTGATACATTGTTGATAACTCCAAGGCTCGCACAGGTTGGTGGGGTGTTGCGCCTGCTCAAATCGTTAAGTTCGGCGCCGAAACCACTGTTTAACAAACGGAAACAATTCACGGATAATTAAAGTGTTGTTAACCAATCTGTGTGGATAACAACTGTGGGTTGAGTGAGTTGTTGTGGATAACAATTTGAAACAAAGTCATTTGGATAAGGGTGCTTGCGATGATTTTCCAAGCTGGGTTCCCGTGCCCGCACAGCGGTATCTTTTGCATACAGTCCAAGGCCAATCATTCCGGAAATTGGCCAAACACCATAAATGTTCGCCTTCGACAATCCTTAGGCAGATACGCAAGATCGAGAACGACAGAGAGGACCCTTTGATGGACGGCGCTTTACAGGCTTTCTCGCCACCAACCCCGCAAATTGGAACACAAAAGGAAATGGTCTCTATGTCCTTGTACGCAAGAAACTTAAAGCTTCCTGATCAGGCGACGATCGATGCCGAAGCCCGCCGAATCCTACGGCGATTGTCCGAAACAGACGCGGTTTTGGTGGTTTCCTCGGAAATGGAGATGGCAGTTGTTCTAAGATGTAAAGACGAGGTGCCCGTGCGCACTGGCATGGTGTCGCGCGAAGTGGCCCAGGCCTTTGCGCTACAGGATTGGATCAGCTGTTCAAAGAAGGGCCGGATCCATCAATACGTGATCACAGCGACAGGGCGCGCTGCATTAAAGAGATTGCTGGCCATAGATGCAGCAATGAAGTCCAAGAAGGCCCCGATCACCAGTGAGTTCGCTGAACAGCAAATGGTGTGGGAAACCAAAGAATTACCGGATCCAGTTAAACCTGAACGCCTGGCAAGGATGCGGGTGAACCTGGCGGAAAGCCCACTTTTGGTGTTGGCGCGGCGCAAAGACAAGGATGGGGCGCCGTTTTTGTCTGAAAATCTGATCATTGCGGCCGAACGCCTGCGCGAAGATTTCGAACTGGCCCAAATGGGGCCGCGGACCAGTCAGAATTGGGATAAGTTCCTGACCGCTGGCAGTGATACGGGCTACAGGCCGGGTAAAGATGCTTTGGACGGGCCATCTGGCGCGAGGTCCCGCGTCCATGACGCATTGGTCGCCTTGGGGCCAGGATTGTCGGATATCGTTTTGCGATGTTGTTGCCATTTAGAAGGGCTGGAGGCCGCGGAAAAGCGAATGGGATGGTCGGCAAGATCAGGCAAAATCGTTCTTAGGATAGGCCTGCAACGCCTTGCTTTACATTACGAAAACACACACGAGGGCAGGGCGCCTTTGATTGGATAAATGCGTATTCTTGGACGGGTTCATAGTGGCTGGCAAGTTCTGAATACTGACAGGCTTGTCGACTTTCCACAATTTGCATAGCTGGCATGACTTTGAAGGGCCTATACCCCCTACCTTTCCGCACAATTCATGGTTATATCACAGGGAACACCGAATTTAGCCCCGACGGAGCGACCATGCGCGACCTGACCATCCCAGAGCAGCGGCACCCTGAAAAACAAAAGCGCCCAGATGCGGCGCAACCTCCGAAGCCGGCATGGATTCGCGTAAAAGCCGCTACAAGCCAGGGGTTCAAAGACACGCAAAAGATCATGCGGGATAACAAGCTGGTGACGGTTTGTGAAGAAGCCAGCTGTCCAAATGTTGGCGAGTGCTGGTCGCAGGGCCACGCGACCATGATGATTATGGGCGACGTGTGCACCCGGGCCTGTACCTTTTGCAACATTGCCACCGGAAAGCCGCCTGAGGCTTTGGATATTTTTGAACCGGGCCGTGTTGCGGACGCGGTCAAAAAACTGGGTCTGAACCACGTCGTAATCACATCCGTCGATCGGGATGACATCGAAGATGGCGGGGCCGAGCATTTTGCACAGACCATCCGCGCGATCCGGAAGCAAGCGCCTAACACAACGATCGAAATTTTAACCCCGGATTTTATTCGATGTAATGACAACGTGTTACAGCTTGTTGTTGATGCAAAACCGGACGTATTCAACCATAATCTGGAAACAGTTCCAGGCCTGTATCCCGAGGTTCGCCCTGGCGCGCGGTACTTCCATTCATTGCGTTTGCTGCAAAGGGTGAAAGAGCTGGATCCAACGATCTTTACCAAGTCGGGGATCATGGTTGGGCTAGGTGAAGACCGCCAGGCCGTGATGCAAGTCATGGAAGACATGCGCGCAGCGGATATTGATTTTCTGACAATCGGCCAATATCTGCAGCCGACCCCGAAACACCATGCTGTAGACCGGTTTGTCACACCGGAAGAGTTCAAAAGCTACGAAAAGGCGGCCTTTGGTAAGGGGTTCTTGATGGTGTCCGCGACACCTTTGACCCGTTCCAGTTATCACGCGGGAGACGACTTTGCTCGTTTGCGGGCGGCGCGCCTGGCGAAAATGGGTTTGTCATAAAGGGCGCAGATTACCCCAGTCCTGCCTGGCATTCGCCCAAAGGCCGTCACATTTCGATCCCATACCCCTTCTTACCGATCACGTAAGGAGAAACATCATGGAACCAACAAAAGCACCAAGTTCGACATTGCGACTGACCCATTTGATGGGAGGTTTCGCAATTGGCGTAGGTCTGGGCACCGTTGGCCTTGCCGCGTTGATTGTCAGTCATCCCGCAATTACGTTCGAATTTGCCAGCGTCACGGCTTTGATCGGTTTGTTCTGCACTATTCTGGGTTGGACATGCATGCGTGGTCTGGATCCGATTTCGACTGCTGCGGCCTCTGAAGAGCCCAACTTAAATGACATGGCCTCCGCCTAATGTCAGTTTTGGACAAGTAGGATGTCTCTGCGCGTCATCTTCCAACGCGTAATCGGTGCTGGCTTGATCGGCATCGCTGCATTAATGACGATTCCTTTGATCGGTGTCGGTGCAGCGTCGGCAATGGCCACTTTGCGCGTAGATCGATCCACCAATATTGTGATCGTCATAAGCTTGGCTTTGGCTGGGCTTGCAATTTGGGGGAAACAACGCAACGCTGAGCGGCCTTTGGCTGTTCCGTTGTCCAAACAGCCGGGTGGAAGGCTGCTGCACAGCTATCAAGTGTCCAGTTTCATT
>SPJP01000266.1 GCA_006844665.1 Paracoccaceae bacterium | reverse complement strand
CCCTGCGCCAGTCGGCTTTGGGCACCGTAACCGACCCTGATCTGATCAACCGCAGTCTGGCCGCCGATTTGGAAGCGGTGCAAAGCGCGCGCCTGTCGGAACTTCGCGACATCGACGCCATTCTTGCGGCCCTTGATCCAATCGTTGAAGGAGCATCCCATGCCTGACGTGGAAATCGCAATCGGCGGCAAATTGTTTTCCGTCGCCTGTCAGGAAGGCGAAGAAGTCTATCTGCAATCGGCGGCTGTTTTGCTGGACGGCGAAGCTCAGGTTCTGGCCGATCAGCTGGGCCGCATGACTGCGGAACGGATGTTGCTGATGGCGGGCCTGATGCTGTCCGATAAAACCGTCGGTCTGGAAGAGGACCTGCGCCGGACCGAGGCCGAGCTGCGCGAACAACAGCGCTTGGTGGAACAGCTCCGCTCGATCCCCGCGCCTGAGCCGGAGCGGATCGAGGTCCCCATGATCCCACCTTCGGTGTCCGAGGCGCTGGCCGAACTGGCCGCCCAAGCGGAATCCGTGGCCGATCAGGTTGAACAAAAGCTGCAGGGCGAAGGCGCCGCTTAGCGATCTATTTCTATTTTCGGACAGGCGGGCATCATTGGGATGTCCGCCTGTTTGTTGTACGGCACGCGATTGTCTGAAACCCCAGCATTAACCCCTTGCAGGAAGCATCCATGAAAATCCTCTTCCTTGTCTTGCTGATCGCCTTTGCGGGACTGCTGGCCTATATCCGGCTGGCCCCCAGCCCGGTTATGCGGTGGCATGTGGACCTTGCTGGCCCAGAACTTCGGTCCGGTCCGGACAGCGCTCTGGTCCGCGTGGGCAGCGATATTGAAAGCCCGGTTTTTTCTGAAACTGCGGATTCTTTGTTGATGCGCTTGGACGCAATTGCGCGTGCCACGCCACGCACACATGTGCTGGCTGGTGGGCTACAGGACGGCAAGATTACCTATATAACCCGTTCAAAAATTTGGGGCTTTCCCGACTATACCACTGTTAAGGCCGTCCCAGTGGACGGCGGTGCCCAGGCGGTTATCTACGGACGGTTACGGTTCGGGCGATCGGACCTCGGCGTGAACCGCGCCCGAATTCTTGGTTGGCTAAAGCAGCTGGCCGCTAGCGAAAGGACGTAGCTATGGTCCCTATGGACAAGCTGGCGGAAATTACCGCCCGGTTCGAATTTCTGGAAGCCAAGATGTCAGGCGGCGTTGCGGGAAGCGACATTGCTGAACTTGCCCGCGAATATTCCGAGCTGAAACCCGTGGTCACCGAAATCTCCACTTACCGGCAATTGCTGGATGATCTGGCCGAGGCCGAGATGATGCTCGACGACCCCGATATGGCCGAACTGGCTGCCGAAGAACTGCCGGTGCTCAAAGCCCGCATCCCCGAGGTCGAACAGAACCTGCGGGTGTCCTTGCTGCCCAAAGATGCCGCCGACGGACGCCCCGCGATGATCGAGATCCGGCCCGGCACCGGCGGGGACGAAGCCTCGCTTTTCGCGGGCGATCTGCTGCGCATGTATCAGCGCTACGCCGAAATGAAGGGCTGGAAGTTCGAGATCCTGGAGGAATCCCTGAGCGAACTGGGTGGCATCAAAGAGGTGATCGCCCGGATCGCAGGCGACGGTGTGTTTGCCCGGCTAAAGTTCGAATCCGGTGTACACCGGGTTCAGCGGGTGCCTGTGACGGAATCGGGCGGGCGGATCCATACCTCGGCCGCGACGGTGGCGGTTCTGCCAGAGGCGCAAGAAATTGATCTGGTCATTCCCGCCAGCGATCTGCGTCTGGACACGATGCGTGCCAGCGGGGCAGGGGGCCAGCACGTCAACACCACGGACTCGGCCGTGCGCATCACCCATATTCCCACTGGGATCATCGTCGTCAGTTCCGAAAAATCGCAACACCGCAACCGCGAAATTGCGATGAACGTCATGCGCGCCCGGCTCTATGATCTGGAACGCCAAAAAATCGCTGATGAGCGTGCTGCGGACCGCAAGGGGCAGGTGGGTTCCGGCGATCGCTCTGAACGGATTCGCACTTATAACTTCCCCCAAGGCCGGATGAGCGATCACCGGATTAACCTGACTTTGTATAAGCTGGATCAGATCATGCAGGGGGATTTGGACGAAACCTTGGATGCATTGATCGCGGATGATCAGGCCAATAAACTGGCTGAAATGGGCACGTGATGGCTGGGGACACGGTTGCCTCTGTTTTGCGGCAAGCGACCCAAACCCTTGATCACGCAGGCGTTCCGGGTGCCGCCCGGGATGCGCGGGTGGTGTTGGGCCATATGATGGGGGTCGCCCCGTCGCGCCTGGGGATCATGGGTCCGGACCCGGTGTCAGCGGATCAACTCGCGCTGTTCCAAGCCCTGATTGACCGCAGACTGGCACGAGAGCCCGTGTCCCATTTGACCGGCCAGCGCGAGTTCTATGGCCGAAGCTTTCAGGTCGGCCCAGACGTGCTAGACCCGCGCCCTGAAACCGAAATGCTGGTCGAGGCAGCGCTCGCCCTGCCGTGGGACACGGTGCTGGATCTGGGTACAGGCAGCGGCGCGATCTTGTTGACCTTGCTGGCCGAGCGGTCCGGCACCACAGGGTTAGGCCGGGATATTTCTGGTCCGGCTTTGAACATTGCGACCAACAACGCTGTTGCACTGGGGCTGGGGGCAAGGGTTCAGCTGGAACAGGGCAGCTGGGCCGATGGCCTGACACGGCGCTTTGATCTGGTCACATGCAACCCGCCCTATATCTCTCAGCCAGAATATGACGCGCTGGACCCAGAACCCCGCCTGTGGGAACCCAAGATTGCCCTGACACCGGGGGGCGATGGGTTGCAGCCTTATAGCAATGTCAGTCAGCAGCTTAACACTGTTTTAAACCCCGGCGGATATATCCTGTTTGAGATTGGCCCAACCCAAGCGAAAGCAGTGGCGGGATATTTAAGTGCAGTCGGTTTTGCCGAAATTCGGGTGATCCAGGATCTGGACGGGCGCGACCGGGTTATTCATGCGCAGAAACCGGATTGAAGCGCATTGTTTCCCACACACCGGATTGAAATTTAGACGATGGGCAACTTTTTTCCTTGTAACAACTCGATTCAAGTGTTTACTGACATCATCTTCTGAAATCGCCGATTGTTTACGCTCCGCTTAGCGGATGACAGCGCGGCGCAGAAGCAACTCTCATCCATGGATCTATTTGCGATCCAGATGCCGCGCCGGGTCCCTTCGGATCCCGCGGCCCCCGAAACTGCCAAGAAGGCGGATCCTGACATCCCATGAGATCATCGAAATCACGTTCGCGTAATAAGAATAACAACCGCCGCCCAGCCGGTAACGTTGTAAACCGAGTGTTTGACAGTTCCGGACCCGAGGGCAAAGTTCGTGGCACGCCGCAGCAAATCATTGATAAATACAATGGCTTAGCGCGGGATGCACAATTGTCTGGGGACCGGGTTGCTGTGGAAAACTTTCAGCAGCACGCGGAACATTACACCCGCATGTTGGGCGAAGCGATGCGCGAGCAGAACGAGCGTCGCGAAGCGCAAGAGGCCCAGCAGGCGGCTCAAAACCAGAACAATGGCGGCGAGCATTCTGGCCGCGATAACCGATCTGAAAACGCGGGCGGCGGCCAGCGCAACCGCAACCGCCGAGACAGATCGGAAGAAAAGCCAACCCCGGTTGACGCACAGGCTCCGGCACCAGAGGCCACCGTAGTTGAACCCCAGGAAGCTCAAGTGTCAGAGGCAGCGGAAGGGGCAAAACCTTCTTCCCAATCCGCATCGACAGAGCCTAAAGCCGATGTGCAACCCTCTTTGGAACTGCCACAGGACACTGGGTCTGATCTGGTTGAAACACCGGAAACCAAGCCTGCTCGCAAGCCTCGGGCACAGCGGCCCCGTAAGCCCAGGGCCCCTAAGAAGGCGGCATCACCCAGCGATGAAACCCAGGCCGATGCGGCCCCTGCATTGACCCCTGACGCGGAATAGTCCGGGGCGCGTTTCGCCTGTCAACTGAAAAAACACTGTAAGAACAACATTTAAGCCGGGCCAGAAAATCTGTGTCCGGCTTAAATGTTTATTCATGCCTGCTGCCCAATATGCCCCAAAGCCCAGTTGATGGTGGGCCGCCCTATGCGTGCTTTTTAACGCATCGCTAAGGGAGTGTTTTTGCTTTGGGGACCAAGAGATGAAGTTCTTTAATAATGTCCGGATATCAGTGAAGCTGCCATTGATCATGGTTGCGCTTTGTTTCTCTGCCTTGCTGGTGACATCTGCGGTCGAATATTATGAATCCCGCAAAGCGCTGGCCGAACAAGCTGAAATTGCGTTAACCCTGAATGCACAGACACAAGCGCGGAACATACGGACCTATCTGGATAGTGTTCAAAGCAGCTTGGACATTCAGGTGGCCAACCCATTTGTTCATGACGCAATGGATCTGTTTCACGAAGGATGGCGCCAGGTGCCATCTGATCCTGCCCGATCGCTGCGTGAAACCTATATTAGCCGCAACCCGAATGAGGACGGTGATCTGGCAGCCCTTGATTTTGGGTCAGACGGAACCCTGTATTCCCGGTATCACCGTAACTTTCACCCCTATTTCCGTGCCACACGCGATGCTTTGGGCCTTGCAGACATCTACTTGTTGGATGTGAAAGGAAACCTTGTCTATTCAGTATCCAAACTTGGTGACTTCGCGCAGTCTGCAGACCAAATTCCGCCCAGCTCTGGTATTTCCAAGGCGGTTTCAGCCATCAAAGAGAGCGATCTAGGCAGCGTGGCCGGATTTTCTGACTTCGCGCCAGAACCGTCATTGGGCGGCGCGCAAGCAGCTTATCTTGCCAATGCTCTATATGAGCCAGGCGGCAGATTCTTGGGTCATGTTGTGTATCGTCTAAGCTTTGACGTCATGGGCGCGATGATAGAGCCGGCGACATCCGATGTTTCACAAACTTTGTACCGAGCCGATGGATCCATTGTTGTAGCGTCGGGCAATGCTGAAGACATCGAAATTGGTCAGAATGCAGATGGCATTGACCATTTGAACGCTATCCTAAGCTCGACTTCGAAACAGATCGAAGTGAATGGTCAACGATTGTTTTTCGGTTCTTCAGAGCTTGAGGCATATGGGGAAGAGTGGATTCTTGTGGTTGAAAAAGACCATGCGGCACAGCTTGTCGCGGCGGATCAACTGCTGCAGCAGACACTTCCTTTCGTGCTGTTGGCACTTGTTTTGACGGCTGTAATGGGTGTTTTGCTGGCCCGGTCGTTCAGCAAGCCTTTGGTCGGTGTCCGGCGCGCAATTCGTGACATTGCAGATCGCAAACTGGGCACTCCAATTCTTGGTCTGGATCGGGGTGACGAAATTGGGGACATCGCGGCATCTTTGAAGAGCCTGGGCGATGATATCGGCGCAGCCAACAAAATTGAGGCAGAAAACCGCTTTAAAAGCGAGGCGTTGAATAGCTCATCTGCGGCTTTAATGATTATTGATGCCGATCTGAATATCACTTTTCTAAACCCCCAAGCCATAGACCTGATGGGTAAAAATGAAGAGGATTTTGCCACTCTGGTTCGCGATTTTAGTATCGACACTCTGATTGGAAGCGGTATGTCGCGGTTTCAAGACGCGTTTCCGGATGTCGTTGAACAGATGAAAAAGATGGCTTCGGGACAGATCACCGCTGATTCTGAATTTGGCGAAAAAAGGTTTGTGTTGCTCGTTGCCCCTGTTCTGAGTGAACAAGGCGAGTGCATGGGTTTCGTCGCTGAATGGCAGGATGTAACGGAAGAACGCAAACAATCGGTTATCTTTAGCGCAATTGACGCGCGCAATTGCATGTTTGAAATTTCGAATTCTGGGGATGTTCTGAACTGCAATGCAAATATGGCAACAGCATTAGGTCACCGCAATGACGAGACAAATGCACTTGAATTCCGGTCTCTCTGGCATGCTTCCCAAAAAGACCAAGCTTCTGAAATTTGGGCAACATTGATCAGCGGGCAAGCCTTTGACGGAAAAATTGAAATTTCGGATTCGGTGGGAAACCCTGTTTGGCTACAGGCCGCAATCTCCCCGATTTTGAATCGAAATGGGGAACCTAAAAAGTTCATTTGCGTTGCTACAGATATTACTGAAAGCGAACAAACCTTACAAAAATCCGCCCAAGCTCAAGCCTTGATGGCTCAAGCACAAGATAAGGTCGTCCAAGAGCTTTCCGCCGGCCTAGAAAGGTTAAGCCAGGGCGATCTGGTTTCAGGGATAGACACAGAGTTTGACCCCGAATACGAACAATTGCGTATTGATTTTAACGCTGCGGTGGAACAGCTGAACGCTGCAATGTCCGGAGTCACCGAAAACGCGGATGCAATCCGTGGCGAAGCGCATGAAATCAGTTCGGCAGCCGATGACCTGTCAAAGCGCACAGAACATCAAGCGGGTACATTGGAAGAAACCGCCGCAGCCTTGGACCAACTTACTGCGTCTGTAAGGTCAGCTGCAGAAGGGGCTGAGCGTGCAAACGCGGTTGTCGTCGATGCACGGGGCAATGCGATTGAAAGCGGAGAGGTGGTGAAGCAAGCTGTGTCAGCGATGGGTGAGATTGAACAATCTTCGCAGCAAATCTCAAAAATTATTGGCGTCATTGATGATATCGCCTTCCAAACGAATTTGTTGGCTCTGAATGCTGGTGTCGAGGCCGCGCGCGCTGGTGACGCCGGTCGTGGTTTTGCTGTGGTCGCATCAGAAGTTCGCGCTTTGGCGCAGAGGTCTTCAGAAGCTGCAAAAGAAATCGGCACCTTGATTTCCTCCAGTGGCTCACATGTGAAGCGTGGGGTTGACTTGGTCGATGATGCAGGCAAAGCTTTGGAGCAGATTGTATCCTCAATCTCAAATATTGCGGACCATGTT
>SPJP01000265.1 GCA_006844665.1 Paracoccaceae bacterium | reverse complement strand
GGCTGATCCGAACCCCCGCTTGGTGGCAAAGCCCGCGCCGACAAATCCGCGTCCATTCACACCATTACCAGCGTTGGCGGCGCTCAACTGATTGCCCGCCAGCGTAAAGCTGGTGGCAGAACCGCTTTGATAACTCAGGTCAGTGCCGAAGCGGAACGTTTGCCCGCTTTCGGTGTGGTGAGAGACTTGATACCGGGCCTCGGCGATGTGGCTGAGTTGGTTATCCACCGTCAGGTTGGCGGTAGAGCCGGTTTCGGTATAGCCTTGGGTCCATTGGCCGACATAGCGCAGGCGTAGATCTGAATTGGCAGGCCCAAACGTGTTTTTGAAGGTGACGCTGGGGCTGACCTCTACGCTAAGATATCGGGCGCTGGCGGTTTCCAGCCCGCCAAGTGCGGCGACAGAGCGGGCGTTGTCGTTGAACCCGACGCGGGTGGACAGGGAAAAGTCTCGGGCTTTGGTGTCGCGATAAATGCCACCGACCAGCCCGGCGGTGTTGGTGGAAAACCCGCGCGCGCTGGTTGCAGTACGCCCCAGTGTCAGACCTGCGAATGTGCCAGCGCCACTGCCGTCATCATACCCGACGACGGCACCCGCCGTTCCGCTCCACCAGGCGGCGGTTGTGTCCGATCCGGGATCACGCATCCCGCCGCCAATGGCCTGTGCCCAACGATACCCGCCTTGCGGCCCCCGTGTCACGGCAACCTCGTTATCGCCGCGCTGGTCAATCGCATCCAGCACTTGCCGACCCTGCGCTGCAGCGGCAGCACCGGCAGCGGCAAAACCGGTGATGTCAGTGGTATAAATCGTCGTCCCGCTGATCGTGTAGGCCCCGTTGGGCGCGGTGATCGTATTGGGCAGCGCATTGGTCTGGACCACCGCGCTCAGCCCCGGGCCAAAGTTCAGCTTGGCGCTTGTCGGATCACCGAAATTAACGTCCCCGATCAGCACCGACCCCTGGTTCAGGTTCAGGGTGAAATTTTGGCTAGCGCCGCTAACGGAATAAAGGCCGGTTCCCCCGGTCGAAATCAAACCGCTGTTGGTCAGCGTAGATCTTAAACCTTGCGACACGAAGCCACTCGCATTGAGGCCGCTTGAAACAATTGTCCCAGTGTTGATCGTCAGACCGTCGCTACCCCTGACAAAGATGCCGTTCGCTTGAACTCCGGCGGTCGTAATGGTCCCGGTATTATTCAACGTCGCATTGGCACCTTGACTCAAGATGCCAAAAGCAGAAGACCCGGTCGTTGAAATTGTTCCACTATTTGTAAAGTTGCTATCGGCGCCGCTTCCGGACAGAGCATTTGCCGATACGCCACTGGTCGTCACGGTGCCAGAGTTGATAATCGTGCCGTTGGCGCCAAAGTTATCCAACGCGGTCGATGTTGTGCCACTGGTCGTCACGGTGCCAGAGTTGCTGATCGTGCCGTTGGCGCCTACGTGGTTCAACCCGATCGCTGTTGCGCCACTGGTCGTCACGATGCCAGAGTTGCTAAGCGTGCCGTTGTCGCCTAAGTGGTACAACCCGTTCCCAAAGTTGCCACTGGTTATCACGGTACCAGAGTTGCTAAGCGTGCCGCTGGCGCCAAAGTGGTACAACCCGTGCCCTGTTGTGCCAGTGGTTATCAGGGTGCCAGAGTTGCTAAGCGTGCCGCTGGCGCCAAAGTGGTACAACCCGTACCCTCTTAAGCCAGAGGTCACCACGATGCCGTTGTTGGCAAGCGTGTTGTTGGTGCCAGTGGCATATAATGCATAGCCATCCACGGCCGTCGTTGTCACAGACCCGGTGCCGGTCACCGTGATGCTGTCATCCCCATCCAGCGTATTGCCACCGTTCTGCGTGGTCACGGGGGTCGAGATGATGAAATCATCGGCCATGACCGGCGCTGCGCCCAATGTGACAGCCGCAAGCGCGGCAATTGCGGGTGGGGTAATGCGTCGGTTCATCTGGTGGTACCTGCTTTTCGTCATCAAAATGTCGGGCCAGCAACGCATATTGGTTAGCGAATCTCAATCACGCCTGCCTTGTTTTCGCCACAATTGCCGAACCTGTGGTAAGTAAGGTTCAATGTGCCGCCGACCTGTGTGTATAACGTCGCCCGTATCCAGCGACGCACAGCAAGCACCAAAACCCGTGCCCATTGAATGTCCGCTTCCAACAGTGCGGTGCAACCGGTTCGCACATGCCGCGCATGCCCACTTCTCGCCCCATTGATCATTTCACCACATCCCTCCTGGTGGACCCTGTGGTCTTCCTCGCTCCTGTGGCCGTCAATTCCTAAACCGAGACGGCCTCTGTCGCGGGCTATGGCTTGGCGGCAGAGGCACCGACAGTTTACCGACGCAATACCGACGTTTTACAGCCCCCGTCATTTGCCCCTCGCCGAATAGTAATATCCGACCGTCGAGAATTTTTTGTGTGCCCTCCATCTCTCACCTCCGACCGACCCGAGGAGTTTCGGGTGTGCAAAATGTGTGTAAGAGATGTGTAAGACCAGATTCGGAACACCGACACATGTTGGCATTCTTTAAGTCATTTATTTTGCTTGATTTAGTGGTGCCCAGGGGCGGAATCGAACCACCGACACGAGGATTTTCAATTTTCCTGAGGCTCTGTTCATTCTTTCTCAAAGCAATTCAGGCCATTGCAATAACACTTTTTGTTGAAGGCACTATAGCATCCATGCCTGTTCAAATCGCTTCAAACCATTTCATTCCAGCCTGGAATTTTTGCACCCATAAAGCACCCAGCTGCCGCGATGCCTTGTGGGCTGCGGTCATTAACGGGGGTTTCGTCTAGATAGCTTTGGGCGGCCTTGAAGATATCCGAGGCCGTTGCCGGAAAGGGGGGCGAAGGCGCATCGAGTTGCCATTCCCAACTTTCGGTACCGTCCCAGCCCAACCCGTCGGGCGCATAGCGGGCAATCATCAGCGGAGGAGCCGTCGCCAGACTGCGGTTCATCGCCAAAGTGATGGTGATCGCGTCAAGCTCATTTGCCGTCAGCAGTCGCCGCGCTGCTTCGCGGGCCAGAACGTCATGGACCGGGACCGCATCCGCGCTGGTGGGCGCGATATAGGTGATCGTCACCTCCTGCCGCGCGCGGCCCTCTAAGCTCGAGTCAGATTGGGACAAAACGGTGAACAGCTGATCATCGGCTGTCTGCTCGGGCGGGTCGAACATTTCGGGGCCTAGCACGACGCGCAAGGCGATTGCGCCGCCGATCAAAACCAAAACCAAGGTGCCCAGAAACTTAAGCGTGCCGCGCCCAAGCGCTTTGAAAAAACGTCCAACCATTTACCCTACCCCGCCAGTGAAACGGCAACATCGCCGGTCAGGTGCACGCTACCATCCGCATCGCGCGACAGATCAAACGCCAGAACAATGGCAGATTCGTAGGTTTCGCCATCCTCTTCAGCTTTGGTGATAATCGCCAGAGAACAGCTGAGCGCCCCGTCAGAGGCCCCGTCTTCGCAGTCATAGGCATAGCTAAGCAGCGTGTTGGCAGGATCGCCCGTGTTCACAGCTACCGCCAGTGCAAGGACAGAGGCCAGATCAATATCCGTGCCGTTCGAGGCCATAAAATCAACCAAAGGGTCTGGCACTTCTACTGCCGTGTCCGGGTCCGCGCGGAACAGCGCCGCCAGCATGTCTGTCAGACCGACCTGCGGATCTGACTGAGCTATCGCAGGCGCGGCCAGCAGCAGGCCGAGCGCAAAAAATACAGGTTTCAGAAACTGTTGCATGGTCATTCCTTATCTAACGTCACCCAATTGGTACCGGATCGCGCCGCCAGCCCGCAGCTGGTTATACGCATCCTGAAGGGCTGCAGCGTTGTTTCCAAGTCCGCGCAGCGCGCGGGCTTGGGGGAAGCGGTCGGTGGATTGGGGGAAGAACGGCAATTGCAAAGCGTCCTCTAACCCGATCTTATCAAAGTCGATCCGGTCGTTCACGCCGTGCAACATGATGTAGCGCATCTGTTTCGACCGGTAGGCGATCCGCCCGTCTTCATGGCGCACCGCATCCAGGAATGCATCCGACGGGCTGTCCAAGCGCTGCTGCAAGAAGTTCGCGTTTTCAACGGCTGTCATGTTTTCGGCGACTTTGGTCGGAAAGATCCCGCCCGGATCCAGGACGACCAGCTTCCACTCTCCTTCCGTGCCGGGCACTGGGCGGAAGGTGTAATTGCCGGGGTGGTTGTCCAGCCAGACCAAGCCTTGCTCGTTCAAAGCACGCATTGCCTTGTCAAACGCGATCACTTGCCCCGGCTCCAACTGCCCCCCTTGCACCTTGGCCACAGCCCGGGCATCCCCTTGGGGGGCCAGCTCCACAACTTCGACCTGACGACCATCCAGGCGCGGATCGGCCGAGCGCACGGTTCCGAAATTGGCGATCTGGCCGATGATCTCGATGTCCTCGATCCCGCGGTTGTTCATGTCCTCGATATAGCGCCGGCCCATGGCGTCCACATCCGGCCCATCGCCCACCGGTTCCTTGGACACGCGTACCAATTCACCCGGGCGGCCCTCATGGGCAAAGATCGTGTTCATCCCCCCTTCGCCAATCGCGTCGCCCAGCTCCAGATTTACGGTATCGCCCTGCGGGGTTACGAACGAGATGGTGGTGTCTTCGGCGGACGCATCCAAAGAAGCGATTTGGCGCGGTGTTTGACCTGCATCGGGCAACGGTGCATCCGTACGCCCCCCCGGAAGCGGCGCGTCAAGGAAACCGCCCGATGGCGCGTCCAAACTCGGGATCGGCCCATCCAAAAACGCCGCAACGCTTTCCGGGTCGCCATCAACAGGCACCCCACCGGGCAAAGGCTGATCCAGATAGCTGTCGAAAGCCGGGTCGGCATCGAAAATCCGTGTTGGCGCATCCTCAACCACGGTCTCAATGCCCGCTTGATCAACCACTGTTTCGCGGCCTTGAAGAGAGGTGCCAGAGGGCGGCGCATCCTCGATCACCGTGTCCAGACCGGCCTGATCAACCACCGTATCGCGGCCGGCCAGATCGTCGGCGCTGCCGGGTAGCGGGCTGTCGAAGAAGTCGGCATTCTCGCCCGCAGCACGGCTCGCCCCGCCGGGGATCACCTCGGTATCCAGCCCCTGGAAGTCGGTGCCAGAGGGCGGCGCGGGTTCAATCACCGTGTCGAGACCCGCCTGATCAACCACCGTATCACGGCCCGCCAGATCGTCGGCGCTGCCGGGTAGCGGGCTGTCGAAGAAGTCGGCATTCTCGCCCGTCGCGCGGCTCGCCCCGCCGGGGATCACCTCGGTATCCAGCCCCTGGAAGTCGGTGCCAGAGGGCGGCGCGGGTTCAATCACCGTGTCGAGACCCGCCTGATCAACAACCGTATCGCGCCCGGCCAGATCGTCGGCACTGCCGGGTAGCGGGCTGTCGAAGAAGTCGGAATTCTCGCCCGTCACGCGGCTCGCCCCGCCGGGGATCACCTCGGTATCCAGCCCCTGGAAGTCGGTGCCAGAGGGTGGCGCGGGTTCAATCACCGTGTCAAGACCCGCCTGATCAACCACCGTATCACGGCCCGCCAGATCGTCGGCGCTGCCGGGTAGCGGGCTGTCGAAGAAGTCGGAATTCTCGCCCGTCACGCGGCTCGCCCCGCCGGGGATCACCTCGGTATCCAGCCCCTGGAAGTCGGTGCCAGAGGGCGGCGCGGGTTCAATCACCGTGTCCAGACCCGCCTGATCAACAACCGTATCGCGCCCGGCCAGATCGTCGGCGGTGTCCGGTGCCACACCGCTGCTTTGCGCGTCTGAAAGCGCGTCGGGGCTTGCGACCGGTTCGCCGGTTTTGGGGTTACGCTCTGGCAGCACGCCTGGATGGGTGCGGCGCAGGTCGGCATAGGCCGCGGCTGCGTCTGCATCGTTCATGGACCGCAGGGTGGTAGCTTCGGGGAAGCGGTCAAGCGAGGCTGGCAGGAAGGGCAGATCGGTTGCGTCTTGCAGCCCCGCGCCCGCCAGATCAACCCGCCCCGGCATGACTTCTTCGCGGATCACATCGCGTTTGACCTCGTTGCGAAATGTCTCGTTCGCCAGATCAAACCCGTTTTCGCGCGGGTTCAGCACCCGTCCATCCACGGCACGTTGGACCAGCTGTGCATTCGCGGCCGCGGGGGCCCCCTCGGCGTCGATGCTGCGCAGAATACCGCCCGTATCGAGCACCTGAACCACCCATTGGTCATCCCCATCCAAAGGCAAAAACCGGTAGTTATGGGAATGGTTGTCCAGCCACACGAGGCCCTTGTTGTTCAGGTCACGCATCGCTTGGTCAAACGCGATGACCTGACCGGTGCTGATCCCGCCTTGCTCGGCAATCTGGGCGGCGGCATTGGTGTCCACGACCTCGACAAATTCAACGATCTTTCCGTTGAACTGAGGGGCCAGCGCCCCATCCACCTGCACAATGGCCCGGCCTTGGGGGAAGCCGTCGATATCCCGGGCGAGCTCGGCAATACGGATCTTGTCACTGCCGCTGGCAATGGCGTCCTCGACCAGGTGGCGCCCGTAGCCATCAAGATCGGCGCCGGAGGCTGGCGTGCGAGAGATCCGCGCCACAACATCATCGCGCCCTGCGATGCGGAATACCTCGTTAAAGCTGCCAGCGCCCAGTTGCTGGGTCAGCACGACGTCTGCAGCGCCCGTGTTGGTCACAAACCGAACCGGAAGCGGCTGGTCAATTTTGCCGATGGGATTGTCTTTGACGGAGGGCAGCTCGGGCGTGCGCAGATCCACGGACGAAGGCGGTGCCCGAGGGCCGCCCCCGCCGGTCAACTGAACCGTCCCGGCATCGGGATCTGTCGCAGGCAGCGCTGTGGCCGGGTTGCCCTGCGGCGCGGTCGGTTGGTTAAACAACGCAGTGTCGGTTGCATCGGGCCCCGGCTGATCGTCAAGCGATCCGAGCAAACGCGTTCCGTCATCGGCCCCTGCCCCATTCCGCCCTGGCAGAAAGCGCGTCGGATCATCTGCACCTGCGCCGCTGCGCGGGGGGAGATCAACGGTTTGAGCTTCGGCCGTGTTGCGCGCTGTAAGCTGCTGGGTCGCGTCGTTGGCCGTGTTGCGCGCTGTAAGCTGCTGGGTCGCGTCATTGGCCGTGTTGCGCGCTGTAAGCTGCTGGGTCGCAT
>SPJP01000264.1 GCA_006844665.1 Paracoccaceae bacterium | reverse complement strand
CTCGATCCGCTTGAAAAGTGAACCACACTGATCTGCGCAGATCAAACCCCTGAGATTTAGAGGGTTTTGCGCCAGCAGTGCAGGATTAATGGGTCCTGACCCTAGGGCCAGCAGATCCGTCGGACATCCCAAAACCTTGCACACAGCCCCGGTTCCCATGCCAGGGCTGCTTATATATTGCGCGTTTTGCCCCAAATTTGCCGCCCAACATTCAGCGCACAAAAATTCGCCCGCGCAAAAATTTTACCAGTTGATAAAAAATTTAAGTCTGCCTAGGCTTTGATAAGCCAATAGAGGAGCCAGCCTATGCCAGCAGACATGTTCACCCCTGGGGTTGCCGCCGCAAGGCTGGCCCCGGAAGAGATCGCCGACAACTTCACGGACCTGCACGCGCCTTTGCAAGGCCACGAGGCCGCTGTTGCTGCTGATCGGTGCTATTTCTGCCATGACGCGCCTTGCATCACGGCTTGCCCAACAGACATCAACATCCCCTTGTTTATTCGTCAGATCGCAACAGGTACGCCGCAAGCCTCGGCCAAGACGATCTTTGACAGCAATATCCTGGGGGGCATGTGCGCGCGGGTCTGTCCAACTGAAACCTTGTGCGAACAAGCCTGCGTGCGCGAAACCGCCGAAGGCAAACCGGTGGAAATTGGCCGCCTGCAACGCTTTGCCACTGATGTCGTGATGGCTGCTGGCGATCATCCGTATCAGCGTGGGGCGGACACCGGCAAATCCATTGCGGTCGTCGGGGCAGGGCCTGCGGGCCTGGCCTGTGCCCACCGGTTGGCAATGAAAGGGCACAGCGTCGATCTGTATGATGCGCGTCCCAAAGGCGGTGGTCTGAACGAATACGGGATCGCGGCCTACAAAGCCGCCGATGATTTCGCCCAGTCCGAGGTCGACTGGCTGCTGAAAATCGGCGGCATTGCCGTTCACTACGACACGAAGCTGGGGGATCAGGTCTCTCTGGCTGCTCTGTCAAACAGCCACGACGCCGTGTTCCTTGGCGTTGGTTTGGGCGGCGTGAACGCCCTGAGGGTCGAAGGATCGGCCCGTGATGAGGACGCAGACGCTGTCGACTTTATCGCCGACCTGCGCCAATCCGCTGACAAAACCGATATCGCAGTGGGCCGTCGCGTCGTTGTTATAGGTGGCGGGATGACCGCCATCGACGCCGCCGTGCAGGCCAAATTACTGGGCGCCGAACAGGTCACAATCGCCTATCGCCGCGGCAAAGACGCGATGAGCGCGAGCGCCTATGAACAGGATCTTGCGACCTCGAAAGGGGTGCGGATCCTCTACAACGCCCAGCCCGAGGCTGTGTCGGATACAGGGGTCGAATTCGCCTATACCCAAACTGTCGACGGCCAGCTGCGTATGACCGGCGAAACCCAACTGGTGGAGGCCGACATGGTCCTGCGGGCCATCGGCCAAAGCCTTGTGCCGGTGTCAGACGATCTGGCCCTGTCTGGCGGCAAAATCAAAGTGGACGATACCGGGGCCACATCCATGCAGGGGGTCTGGGCTGGCGGCGACTGCGCCACGGGCGGGGACGACCTGACCGTGACAGCCGTCGCAGAAGGCCGCGATGCGGCTGAAAACATTCACAAAACACTGATGGGAGAGGGCTAATGGCTGATCTGCGTTCCGAATTCGTAGGGATCAAATCCCCCAATCCATTCTGGTTGGCCTCGGCCCCACCCACTGACAAAGAATATAATGTTCGCCGCGCGTTCGAGGCCGGCTGGGGCGGCGTCGTGTGGAAAACTCTGGGCTTTGACCCCCATGTGGTTAATGTCAACGGTCCCCGCTATGGGGCGATCTTCGGGGCCGATAGGCGCTTGCTGGGGCTAAACAATATCGAACTGATCACCGACCGCCCGTTGGAAACCAACCTGCAGGAAATCAAATCGGTCAAACGTGACTATCCAGATCGCGCTGTGGTCGTGTCGCTGATGGTGCCTTGCGAAGAAGAGCCCTGGAAAAAGATCCTGCCCATGGTGGAAGAAACCGGCGCGGACGGGGTCGAGCTGAACTTTGGCTGTCCCCATGGCATGTCCGAACGGGGCATGGGCGCGGCAGTGGGCCAGGTGCCCGAATATATCGAAATGGTCACCCGCTGGTGTAAACAATACACGCGGATGCCGGTGATCGTGAAACTGACCCCCAATATCACCGATGTGCGCTATCCGGCCCGCGCGGCCCATGCGGGCGGGGCAGACGCCGTCAGTCTGATCAACACAATCAGCTCGATCACATCTGTCAATTTGGACAACTTCTCGCCCGAGCCTTCAATCGATGGCAAAGGGTCTCATGGCGGGTTCTGCGGCCCGGCGGTCAAGCCGATTGCGCTGAACATGGTCGCCGAGATTGCCCGCGACGCGGAACTGGCGGGCTTGCCCATTTCCGGGATCGGCGGCGTCACCACATGGCGTGACGCGGCCGAGTTCATGGCATTGGGCGCTGGCAACGTGCAGGTTTGTACCGCCGCCATGACCTATGGGTTCAAAATCGTCCAGGAAATGATCTCGGGCTTGTCCGAGTACCTGGATGAAAAAGACATCGCCCTGCCGGATTTGGTGGGTCGCGCGACCCCGAATATAACAGATTGGCAGTATCTGAACCTGAACTACGTCGCCAAAGCCAAGATCGACCAAGATGCCTGCATCAGTTGCGGTCGGTGTTTTGCGGCATGCGAAGATACCTCGCATCAAGCGATTTCTATGTCCGAAGACCGGGTGTTCGAGGTCATCGACGGTGAATGCGTGGCCTGCAACCTGTGTGTGAATGTCTGCCCGGTGGAAGACTGTATCACGATGGTTGAAATGCAGCCCGGTCAAGTTGATCCGCGCACGGGCAAGGTGGTACAGGGTGAATACGCCAACTGGACGACCCATCCCAACAACCCAAGTGCGCAAGCAGCCGAGTAACCATGCCTTTAATAGATCTGGACCACCTGAACATTCGAACCAGCAGATTAGAGGTTTTGGTCAAGTGGTATGAACAGATCCTGGGATTGGGCCGGGGGGATCGCCCGGCCTTTCCGTTTAACGGGGCGTGGATGTATCTTGGCGATCGACCCTTCGTGCATCTGGTCGAGGTTGATAAAAACCTGGCCCCTGATCCAAAAACCTTAACCCTGGAACACGGCGCGTTCCGGGCCGCTGGATTTGATGATTTTGTCGCTGTGTTAAAAGCTGCGGGCGAGAAAATGCGGATCGAAAAAGTCATTGGGTTTCCGATTGTTCAGGTCAATATCTGGGACCCGGATGGCAACCATTTGCACATTGATTTCGACGCGGCCGAATGCGGCGAATGGGGCCAGAAGCCCTAGGGTCCTGACCCTAAAGCCAAGCCCCCGTTTTCACACCGCCAGCATCTTTTCGAACAGGGTATCCAAAAACGCCTCGGCCCCCGGAAACGGGTCGGCGCCGCCCAATACCGCGCGGACCTGTACATCGAAATCCGCGTAATGCTGGGTCAACGCCCAAATCGAAAAAATCAGATGATAGGGGTCGACCTTGGCGATTTTACCTTGATCTGACCACGCCCTTATCAAGGCCGCTTTTGCATCAACCAGCGTTTTCAATTCGCCCGACAACCCGTCTTTCATCCGGGGCGCGCCTTGCAGAATTTCATTGGCAAACAGACGGCTTTCCCGGGGCAAAGTACGGCTCATTTCCAGCTTGCGGCGCATGTAATTCAGTAGCTGTTCCTTGGGGTCATCTTCGGCATTGATGTTGCGCAACGGGTCCAGCCAGGTGTCCAGAAGACCTGCCAAAAGCTCTGCATGAATTGCATCTTTTCCCTTGAAATAATACAGTAAATTCGGCTTGGACAGTCCGGCCTGATCTGCGATTTGATCCAAGGTCGCACCGCGAAAGCCACGTTCGGAAAACACCTGCAGGGCCGCGTCCAGAATCGTCTCGGTGTTGCGTTGCTGAATGCGGGTTTTTCGCAAATTGCCTGATTTACCGTTGTGCATAAATAATGATCTTTACCACGAATATTTCGTTGAAATTAATGTCGCTGCTTGGATGAACTTGCTGCCTTGGAATTTCTACCCGCCTCATCCGTCACCGCGCTTGACTGACTGGGCTTCTCTGCTAGCGTGTTCTTGACCAATTGGTCAAACAATATCGCCGGGCACGATTTTCACTGCAGGGCTTCGAAGGAAAACTTTGCTCCATTTTCTTCCCGGCCCCGCCCGAATGTTGAACGCTCGATACTTTGACCCAGACGGAGGGCCCGTCAAGAGGGCGCGCCCAAAACGCCCCAAACCGTGGCCTGGATCTGGGACATACTGAAAGAGGAACCGCCATGACCGCCCCCGGACAAAACCTGAAAATCAACGGCGCCCGTTTGTGGGATAGCTTGATGGAAATGGCCCAGATCGGGCCCGGGATCGCTGGGGGCAACAACCGCCAAACCCTAACCGATGAAGACGCCGAAGGCCGCGCCCTGTTTCAGTCCTGGTGCGAGGCTGCAGGCATGACCATGGGCGTGGACACGATGGGCAACATGTTCGCCCGCCGCGAAGGCGCCGACCCCGACGCGCTGCCGGTTTACGTCGGCAGCCATTTGGATACCCAGCCCACGGGCGGCAAGTATGACGGGGTGCTGGGGGTCTTGGGCGGTCTGGAAATTATTCGCAGTCTCAATGATTTAGGCATTCAAACCAAACACCCCATCGTGGTGACCAACTGGACGAATGAAGAAGGTACGCGTTATGCGCCTGCGATGCTCGCCTCGGGCGTGTTTGCCGGAAAACACACTCAGGACTGGGCCTATGACCGGGTTGATGCCGACGGCAAACGCTTTGGTGACGAGCTGAAGCGCATCGGCTGGGTCGGGGACGAACCTGTCGGCGACCGCAAGATGCACGCGTTTTTTGAGCTGCATATCGAACAGGGCCCCATCCTAGAGGCCGAGGGCAAAGACATCGGTGTGGTCACCCATGGCCAAGGCCTGCGCTGGATCGAATGCACGATCACCGGCAAGGAAAGCCACACCGGATCAACCCCTATGTCGATGCGCAAAAACGCCGGGCGCGGCCTGGCCTTGGTGACCGAACTGGTCCACGAAATCGCGATGAAGAACCAACCCAACGCGGTGGGCGCAATTGGCCATATCGACGTCTACCCGAACTCTCGCAACATCATTCCGGGCAAGGTGGTCTTCACCATCGACATGCGCACCCATCTTCTGGACAAACTGAACGCCATGGTGGCCGAGCTGATGGATCGTGCACCGGGTCTGTGCGCAGACATCGGCGTGTCCTTCCAGGCCGAAATCGTCGGCCAGTTCGATCCGCCCGCCTTTGACGAAACCTGCGTTGACGCCGTGCGCGATGCGGCCGAACGTCTGGGCTACAGCCATATGGATATCGTGTCAGGCGCGGGCCATGATGCCTGTTGGATCAATAATTTATACCCCACAGCGATGATCATGTGTCCTTGCGTCGACGGCCTAAGCCATAACGAGGCCGAAGACATCAGCCCCGAATGGGCAGCCGCCGGGACCGATGTTCTGTTCCACGCCGTGGTCGAGACGGCCGAAATCGTATCCTGACGCGACGGGCCGGGTCCGCCCGGCTGCGCAGGGAGTTTTATAGCAAAATAAAGGGATGATGATGAGCACTGTAATCAAAGGCGGAACCATCGTTACCGCAGATCTGACTTATGTATCTGACGTTCTGGTCGAAAATGGTGTCATCACCCAGATCGGCCCAAACCTGTCTGGGGACGAGGTTCTGGACGCCTCGGGCTGTTATGTGATGCCGGGCGGGATTGATCCCCATACCCATTTGGAAATGCCGTTCATGGGCACCTATTCCGCCGATGATTTTGAATCCGGCACCCGCGCGGCCTTGTCAGGCGGCACCACCATGGTGGTGGACTTCGCGCTGCCCGCACCGGGGCAGGGGCTGCTGGATGCGCTGCAGATGTGGGATAACAAGTCTACTCGGGCCAGCTGCGATTATTCGTTCCACATGGCAATCACCTGGTGGGGCGAGCAGGTGTTCAACGAAATGGAAGCGGTTGTGCGCGACCGGGGCATCAACTCTTTCAAGCATTTCATGGCCTATAAAGGCGCGTTGATGGTCAATGATGACGAGTTGTTCGCCAGCTTCCGCCGCTGTGCTGAACTGGGCGCGATGCCTATGGTGCATGCCGAAAACGGCGATATCGTTGCGGATTTGCAGGCAAAATTGATGGCCGAGGGCAATGACGGCCCCGAAGGCCACGCCTATTCCCGCCCTCCGGAAGTGGAAGGCGAGGCGACCAACCGCGCGATTATGATCGCCGACATGGCGGGTGTGCCTTTATATGTCGTCCATACCTCGTGCGAGGACAGCCACGAGGCGATCCGCCGGGCCCGGATGAACGGCAAGCGCGTCTGGGGCGAGCCTTTGATCCAGCACCTTACCTTGGACGAAAGCGAGTATTTCAACAAAGATTGGGACCACTCCGCCCGCAGGGTCATGTCGCCGCCCTTCCGAAACAAAAAGCACCAGGACAGCCTGTGGAACGGGTTGCAGGCGGGGTCTTTGTCAGTTGTGGCGACGGATCATTGCGCCTTTACCACCGATCAGAAACGCTACGGCGTGGGCGATTTCACCAAGATCCCCAATGGCACCGGCGGGCTAGAGGACCGCATGCCGATGCTTTGGACTCACGGGGTGGCGACAGGGCGTTTGACGATGAATGAATTTGTTGCTGTAACCTCGACCAACATCGCGAAAATCCTGAACGTCTACCCGAAAAAAGGCGCCATTTTAGTTGGCGCGGACGCGGATTTGGTGGTCTGGGATCCCGAAAAAGAGAAGACAATTACCGCCGAATCTCAGCAATCTGCCATTGATTACAATGTGTTCGAAGGCAAAGCCGTTAAGGGTTTGCCGCGCTATACTATGACGCGGGGGTATGTGGCTGTTGTGGATGGGGAGATGCGTGAGAAGGTGGGGCATGGTGAGTTTGTGAAGCGGGATCCGAACGGGGCTGTGAACACGGCGCTGAGCACCTGGAAAGAGCTGACCTCGCCGCGCAAAGTGGAACGGACGGGTATCCCGGCCAGTGGAGTGTAAGGCCCCGATGCTAAGCCAGGACGAAATTGACGGCTTCCAAGAAGAAGAGGCCGCACAAACGGTGATC
>SPJP01000136.1 GCA_006844665.1 Paracoccaceae bacterium | reverse complement strand
GAAATTTTGCGTATTCTTGCGGGCCAGCTCCTTGCCTAACATGGATCTAAGCGACGCGTAGTCGGGAAACGACCAATTCAAGAACTGCCAAAGCGGTGCGGAAAATTTGTAATCCCATAGCCAAGGCTTGGGACCGACAAGAGAATTAGGGCCTGCGCCTAGGCGCAGGCCCACCCAAAGTACGAAGGGCTACAGGGGTGCAACCTTTCGTTCTTCGAGCTGCGGGACGCAAGAAATGCCTAGCTCTAAAATATTGTCTGCAGACCCGCTGACGTTGCCGCCAAACGGGTGCAGTCCCGCTGAAACAATTGTGCAAACTGGCAGCAACCAATCCGCGAAAACCCCCTTCATCATGGCCGAAATGACCACGAACAGCTTCGCCCCCGACGATGGGGCACAGGGATGGGCGGTAATTGCCCGTTGTGCCGCATCAGGCCAGAAGCCTCGATGAAGAGAGCAGTTGGGAAACACACTCCGTAACTCTGGAATACGCAGTTCGGGCCGTCACTTCTGTGACATCCGCCACATAGAAGCAAAAAACTTTGCCCCCTAAGTGGGAAATACGCAAAAAGTTAACAGCTGGGGGGCTGAGAACTGGAAGTTTTGGAAAGCCTGCGAAACGCACGCTTGGGACCGGTTTTATAGATCAGCGAAGACCTCTAGCGTGGCCCGGTCAATGATCTGGATACCGCGACGGGATACTTTGATCAGCCCGGCATTTTTCCAAACTTTGAACGCACGGGACACCGCCTCGCGGGTTGTGCCGGAAAAGTCGGCCAATTCTTCCTGGGACAGGTGCAGTTCTTCTTCTGTGTGCCGCGTCAGATACAAAAGCCGCCGCGCGATGCGAATGGGGGCGACCAATGTAGTCTGCTCCATTAATTGACCGTTCATCCACCGCATGCGCTGACCGGCAATCCGGAACAGCGCCAGGGTCAAATCCATGTCTTCTTTCATGGCAGAAAGAATGTCGCTATGGGCCACGGCACGCAAAACACTGGGCTCCATCGCGTTGATCGTCGCCGTTCTTGGGCCCGGGTCGAACATGGTAATTTCGCCCAAGATATCCCGCTTTCGCGCGATATTCAGTGTCAGGCGGCGGCCTTCGGCGGACAGAACGCTGATATCCAGCATGCCGCTTTCAACCCAATACAGGGTCTGAGAATCGTCGCCTTCATTGAACAGGATCTCGCCCTTGTCCAGCTTCACTTGGCTGGACAAATGCGCCAGAGTCTCGATCAGCTCTAACGCTGCGCCGTCAGTATCTTCTGGGTCATTTAGATGCCCGGATGCTGGAGCCTGTGCTTTCACGGTTCTAACGCCCGCTCATACGTTCAGATTTTTTGCGTACCAATATTTGACGTAAATCGAACAGAGAAAGCAACAGTTGGTCCGTAATGTCTTCCAACTGCTCTGGTGTGGCTTTCGTTTGCACCCAGTGGGCCGTTGTGCCGATTTGTTCGATTGCCCGACGGATGTCTTCCATTTCCCGTTCGGCCAAAATGGTCTTCCGAGCGGTAAGCCATTCTTGCATGGCTTGCTGCTCGGCATCAGTAATTTCGGCCTTTCCAGTCGGCTTAATCTCGCCGTTGCGCAAATTGACGGCCGCGATGTGTTCCAGATCCATCCGCTTATTGCGGTTTTGCAGATCGACGCGGTACACAGCCGCGCCGTTTTCTCTTACCCGGAAGTGTAGATCAGGAAATGTATCGGCCATTAGGTCCGCTCCTTAGGTCAGCGCTGCGCAGAAATCCTGGATGCGCTTGCAGGCCTCGGTCAAGGCCTCGTCACTGGTAGCATAGCTGACACGGAAGCAAGGCGAGAGCCCAAAAGCAGCGCCAAACACAACAGCAACGCCTTTTTCCTCCAAAAGCGCGGTTGCGAACACTTCGTCATTCTCGATCAGCGTACCGGCGGCCGAGGTTTTGCCAATGCAGCCCGCAACCGAAGGATACACATAGAACGCGCCTTCCGGGGTCGGGCAGGTGATACCTTCGGCCTGGTTCAGCATTTCCACGGTCAGATTGCGGCGGCGTTTGAACAGCTCGTTATTGGGCTGGATAAAGTCCTGGGTGCCGTTCAGCGCCTCGAGCGCAGCCGCCTGGGAAATCGAGCAGGGGTTCGAGGTGGTCTGTGACTGGATCTTGCCCATCGCCTTGATCAGCTCGACCGGGCCCGCCGCATAGCCAATGCGCCAGCCGGTCATGGCATAGGCTTTGGACACACCGTTGCAGGTCAGGGTGCGGTCGTACAAGGACGGCTCGACCTCGGCCGGGGTGCAGAACTCGAAATCATCATAGACCAGATGCTCGTACATATCGTCGGTCATGATCCAGACATGAGGGTGCTTGACCAATACATCTGTCAGCGCCTTCAGCTCGGCCTTGGTGTAGCCTGCACCGGTTGGGTTGGACGGCGAGTTGAAAATGAACCACTTGGTCTTTGGGGTTATCGCGGCTTCCAGCGCATCCGGGGTCAGCTTATAGGCGTTCTCGGCTGTGGCCATTGCGATCACAGGCTCGCCCCCGGCCAGCAAGACCATGTCGGGGTAGCTGACCCAATAAGGGGCAGGGATCACAACTTCGTCCCCCGGGTTCAGGGTGGCCATCAGCGCGTTGATCAAAACCTGCTTGCCACCGCTGCCCACGGTGACCTGTGCAGGCACATAGTCCAGACCGTTGTCGCGCTTGAACTTGTCGCAAATCGCTTGCTTCAGGGCAGGGGTGCCATCGGGGGCGGTGTATTTGGTTTCGCCTGCGTTGATTGCGGCAATCGCGGCGGCTTTGATGTTGTCGGGGGTGTCAAAGTCCGGCTCGCCTGCGCCCAGTCCAATCACGTCTCTGCCTGCGGCCTTCAATTCACGCGCCTTCGTGCTGACCGCGATGGTCGGCGAAGGTTTTACGCGGGAAAGGCTGTCAGATAGGAAGGGCATGGGAAAGCTCCGATGGTTTGCATAAAGGCTGTCGACGTCATAGGATGCCCCAATATTCCTTTCAAGCACAACACGAAACGAGACTTCGGATGACCGACGCCAACGACTGGTACAGTGACAGATCCGCCACCTTCGGCGATCGCCTTGCAGGGGCGCGGCAGGCCGCGGGAATGACCCAGAGCCAATTGGCAAAACGTCTTGGCGTAAAGGTGAAAACTCTGCGGTCCTGGGAAGAAGATCTGGCCGAACCACGGGCCAATAGATTGTCGATGTTGTCGGGGCTTTTGGCGGTGTCACTCAGCTGGTTGCTAACCGGCGAAGGCGATGGATTGGACGGCCCAGTCGACCAAGACATGGTCCCCCCGGACATCACGGAAATCATGGTCGAGCTGCGCCAGATGAAGGCCGAAATGCTGCGCACATCTGAACAAATCGGGCGGTTGGAAAAACGCTTGCGCAAGGCAGCTGAGTCGTTCCATTGACCGAGACCGTCGAAAACCGTTTGAAGCGCATGAAAATGCGCTCGTCCCGCCGGGGCATCAAGGAAATGGACCTGATTCTTGGGGCGTTCGCTGTCGAAGGTTTGGCTAAGCTGAATGATGCAGATCTGGACCTCTATGATGCTATGTTGGAAGAAAACGACCATGACCTATACCAATGGGTCACTGGACAGGCCCCTGCACCGGATCAGTTTTCGGGACTGATCGCGATGATTTCCCCAACAAAATAAGGGCTTTTCGCAGGGCTGTGGAATCTTGGGGCCGCTTAACGCGATTTTAAGGGCCATACTCCGATAGTGTGCTGAACGTATCGGCATCGGAGACCTCGATGAGCATTCATAGCCAGCTTTTAGACGCGCGGACCCAAGGCGTGCTGAACTCTTATCTCGACAGTCTTGGGCTTGTGGAACGTCTGCATCGATTGCTGTTGGACGTCATCAAGGATGAATTCGAGCGCGTTGGCCTGTTGGAAATCAACGCCGTTCAGGCGCTTTTGTTGTTCAATATTGGCGAACACGAGGTCACGGCGGGCGAGTTGAAGTCGCGCGGATATTATCAGGGTTCGAACGTTTCGTATAACCTGAAAAAGCTGGTCGAAATGGGCTATATGCACCATCAACGCTGTGAAATTGACCGCCGCTCTGTCCGGGTGAAACTGACCGAAGAAGGCCGCCGGGTGCGCGCTATTGTTGGCGATCTTTTTGTGCGTCAGGCCACTACTTTGGATGAAAAGAACATCCTTGGGATCGAAGCCATCGAAGACATCAATGCAGGTCTCAAGCGGATGGAACGCTTCTGGACCGACCAGATCCGCTACATTTACTGATATCTCGCAACTGCCCGAATACCCGGGCTGATATGACGCGTCTGTCCAAAGTGGGGTTCGGGCACGTTTGCGCCCAAACCGATAGACCGACCGGTACAGTCAGATCCAATCCGGCGCAAATTTTACCAGTGGCCGGTGTTTTCCATACTGGCCCATGGTTCTGCCGGCGCAAGCGATGGGCCTTCCTGCAATAGCTCGACGGACACATTGTCAGGCGACCGGACAAAGGCCATATGCCCGCAGCGTGGGGGCCGGTTAATCACCACCCCATTGTCCATAAGCTTTTGGCACAGCTCATAAATGTTTCCGACCCGGTAGGCCAGATGGCCAAAGTGACGGCTGTCGGACGGCAGGCCTTCGTCGCCATCCCAATTATAGGTCAGCTCTACAGCGATATCCTCTTGGCCCGGGGCGCACAGGAATACCAATGTAAACCGTCCGCCTTCAGACTGTTTGCGATCAGTCTCTTCCAATCCAAGCAGTTCGAAAAACGCGATACTTTTGTCCAGGTCTTTGACCCGAACCATTGTGTGCAAAAATTTGATGCTCATTTGGGGCTCCTCTATGGGGCTTCAGCTAACGCATTTTGCCCATATCGCAAGTGTTCCACAGAAAATTGCGGGGGTAGAGTGCATTTGTGGTAGACTGTTACTGTCTCCTAACAACATATAGTCACCATCCTGACAAACGAGAGCCGACCCACATGTCCGACCAATTGCCGACACCTGATGCTGAAATCGCCGCTTTGCGCGCCAACCCAAAGCAAACTTTGCGCGCGGTGTCAGAGGGGATGGAGGCACATCTCTATACTGCGAACAAAGTGTTGGACCACGGTTTCGTGCGGGTTGTCGACTATATGGGCGACGATTCTGCCATCGTTCAGGCGGCCCGGGTCAGCTACGGTGCCGGAACCAAAGCCGCCCGCGATGATGCTGGGTTGATTCGCTACCTGATGCGTCACTGGCACAGCACCCCGTTTGAGATGTGCGAAATCAAACTGCATGTGAAACTGCCGGTCTTTGTCGCGCGCCAATGGATCCGCCACCGGACTGCCAATGTAAACGAATATTCTGCCCGCTATTCGATCCTGGATCGCGAATTCTATATCCCCGCCCCCGAACAATTGGCCGCCCAAAGCCGGGTGAACAACCAGGGTCGAGGCGCAGTGCTGGAAGGTGAAGAAGCCGCGCGAGTTTTAGAGACCTTAAAGGCAGATGCGGGCCGGTCCTATGACAATTACCAAGCGATGCTTAGCCAGGACGGCCAGCAAGGATTGGCGCGGGAACTCGCGCGGATGAACCTGCCTGCCAATATCTACACCCAATGGTATTGGAAGGTGGATCTGCACAACCTGTTCCACTTCCTACGCCTGCGCGCCGACCCCCATGCGCAATATGAAATTCGTGTTTACGCGGAAGAGATTTGCCGCCTTGTCGCCGATTGGGTACCCGCCGCCTACAGCGCTTTTGAGGACTACCGCCTAGGCGGCGCGACCCTTAGCGCCAAAGGCGTAGATGTGTTGCAACGTCGCCTGCGCGGCGAGGTCGTGACCCAGGAAACCAGCGGCATGAGCAAAGGCGAATGGCGCGAGATGCAAGAGCTTTGGGGTTAAATCCAAATGCTACACAGTGCCCCCGCAGGCCTAGGAACTGTTTCCAGCAAACCACAAAACTCGGGCGCAAAGGCTAGGTCTTGTGAAAATACCTTCCTCTTGCGCTAACTCTTGCGTAGAGTTTATGTCAATTCCCACAGGTTTTAGGAGTGCACGCGCATGTCTATCCGTCTGACCCTTGCGGCCACCGCGTTAACCGTCTTGGCCGCTCCGGCCTTTGCGAACGGCTCCGGCCCGACCATTTACGCCTATCCTGCGGCTGTTAACTATTGCCCGGCGGGGCTGCAGCCTATCGTTCTGAACGGTACGGTTTGCTGCGGGTCGCCGACCACAAGTGCTAGCTACAGCAGCGTGATGCGGCATCCTGCGGGACAGCGTCGCGTTTACCAATCCCAACCCGCACAGCCCGCGTATTTCGACCAGCCCGGGATCAAAGGCAACGGCAACTAAGCGCCAAGGCCCTAACAGAAAACGCCCGCAAAATCCGCGGGCGTTTTGTATTTCAAAAGGGGCGCGATTTAGTCGATCAGCTTAAGTTCCGAAGCGGACGAACGGCCGTCGCGACCTTCGCGCATTTCGTACTCGATCTTCTGGTTGTCCGCCAAACCTGTCAGGCCGGCGCGCTCTACAGCCGAGATATGAACGAAAACATCGCTGCCGCCAGTGTCGGGCGCGATAAAGCCGAAGCCTTTAGTAGTGTTGAACCATTTTACTATGCCAGTGGCCATAGCCTTAGTCTCCTTTGTCGATGCCCGCCAAGCAACATGCCAAGCGGGTGTGCAGCTGGTCTTCCATTCTCATTCCGGCTGCCCTGACGGGGACGGTTCGTAGAAGTCACGTGTCACGGCAAAAAAGATGAATGATCTCGCCACAAAGTCCAGAAAAAATTTGTTAACGAACTGGCGGTTTCCCTATTTTCAGGGGAATGGTGGTGAAATGGCAATAAAAGGAGCGCATTAAATGCATATTTATGGGATCAAGACTTGTGACACCTGCCGCAAGGCATCCAAAGCGCTTGGGGTGGCATTGCACGACATCCGTTCCAACCCATTGTCGGAGGAGGAAGTAGCTAGATTTCTGGCGGCATTTGGCTCTGACTTGGTGAACACCCGGTCCACCACATGGCGGGGTTTGGATGCCGAAGAGCGCACAAGACCCCCTGCAGAACTGCTGGTCGACCACCCGACATTAATGAAACGTCCGGTGATCGACAAAGAAGGTCAACTGTATTTGGGTTGGTCCGCCTCGGTTCAGGAAGCCTTGCTATAATGGCGCGATAGCAGCGCATCGAGAGAGATCGGCCCGGCGCCACGCATCACAAGATACAGCAGCAAAAACGCCCAGAACATCCGTTGATCCAGCAAAATGGAGGACGGATCGCGGTCAAACCACTTGCCAATATCGGCGGCAGCCAGCCCATGGCCAGTCACATCAACAAGGCTTTGCACGGCGATGAACCCGATCATGCCAATCGCTGACAACCGGGTCAGCAAGCCCAAAACGATCAAGATTGGCAGAACGATTTCGGCCCATGTGCCTGCCAGCGCGACCAGCTTGTATAATGCGGGCAGCGCGGATGCGTCATAGCCCACGGCTTCGAACGCTTTGGGAAAGATCTGCGCATAGGCCCCAATCGACAGCTTCCACAACCCGGTGAACCCGTCGCCCAGCTTGGTCATGGCTGAATTCCAGAAATACAAAAACAGAATTCCGGCGAACATGAGCCGCGCGAAACTGGTCATCACAGGCGCTGCAACGCGGTCCAATATTTGGGTGATAGAAGTATACAGTGGGATCATGGGATAGCCCTTTCGGTCAGGATTTGGGCGCTAAGCGAAAGGCCAAGCGCAGCAGAGAGGTCGAATTCAGGCGCTGCTTCTGCAGCTAGGCCTGCTGCGTCGCCCAAGGCGCGTCCATCTGACAAAGCGGTCAGAAAGCTTAGGACGCCAGGGGCCAGAATATGTGGGATAGGGTCAAACTCGGCGCGGGCGACCAGCACGTCATGGGCCCTGGCCTCGCCCATGTTACCCCCAAGCGCCTTCGCCCGAATTCCGACAATTGGGTATGGGCTGTGGATCAGAACGGCAGAAGGGGCCAGCCCAAAGCATTGGTTCCCCAAAGCTTCTGGCGGGATGGCGGCCAATTGATCGGGGGTGACCGGGGTATGATCCGCCGCGTGATAGCTGGTGCGGATTGCAAGTTCCAACCGGGCGACGTCAGCCAAATAGGGCAGGTGGGCCAAGGGTTCAAACCCTGACAGAAACTGGGGCAAGGATGCGCCGTAGTTCATCAGACGTGGGTCCGAAGGTGGGTGTTGGCGCACGTAAATGCCGGCCAAAGCGTCAAAATACTCGGGGCCCAGCAGACTGTTCAAGGCAGGGAACCCATCGCGCAGGGCGGCAACCAAGCTGACGATTACGTTGTTTCGATAAACGTCAAACCGTTTGCCTGCGGCGCGGCCTTCGGGGTCGATCAAACCGTCGGGGACTGGTGCGGCAGCGTCTAGCAAAGCGCCGATGAACTGGGTCTGGGTACTCATCGCAGGTGCATCATGCCACGGGGGACAGGATATGCGCGGCAAGCTCTGCCTCGTTTCGAAGAACCGGCCAATCTGGCACGTCATTATCCCATTCAATCAGGGTCGGGGCTGGCCCAATACGTGCGATCAGATCAGCATAAAGCTTCCAAACCGGGTCAGCCGTTGCTGCCCCGTGGCTGTCGATCAGCAAGGGATCGCCGTGTTCGTCACTTTGGACATCATGGCCGCCCAGATGCAGCTCGCCCACAGCATGGGTCGGGAAGGCCTTAAGATAGGCTTCAGCGTTGGTTTTTTGATTGGTGGCCGAAACAAACACATTGTTCACATCCAGCAGCAAACCGCAGCCGGTGCGGCGGGTCAGCTCGGACAGAAAATCGGTCTCGGACATGTCGGTCTCTGCGAAAGCTAGATAGGTTGATGGGTTTTCTAGCAGCATTCGCCGTCCCAAAACAGTCTGGACTTCGTCAATATGCTCGGCGACGCGGGTCAGGGTCGCGTCAGTATAAGGCAAGGGCAGTAAATCGTTCATGTACCCGGTACTGTGCGTCGACCAGGCAAGATGTTCTGAAAACGAGGCGGGGCTAAGCCAGCCCACCAGATGTTTTAGCCGCGCCAGATGGTCGGCATCCAATGGGCCTTCGCCGCCAATCGACAGCCCCACACCGTGAACCGAGATTGAAAATCGTTCCGACAAGGCGCGCAATTGGGCCAAGGGGCGACCACCGTCCCCCATATAGTTCTCAGCGTGAATCTCTAGCCATTCCACAGGTCCAGGATCGGCCATGATTTGGGCAAAATGGCTGGACTTATAGCCAACACCTGGGGCCAAAGGCAGGCTGGTTGGGAAGGGCGCGTCGAACATTGGGGTGCTCCGGTAAAGTGCCCCGGCTCTGAAACCAGAACCGGGGCGTGTTCAATTAGGAGTCCAGCATCTTCAGGATGGCTGTGTCTGTGCCTTCGGGCAGGTCACGGGCCAGGCCTTCGTAGCCTTCTTCAGCCAGGGAAGCCAAAGTCGCACCCATGCGGCCTTCTGGCAGCTCGATGTCAGCGCATGTGCCCGCTGGAACCAGTGTCCAAGCATTGCCCTGATAGTCTACAGTGGATGTGCCTGCGCAAGTTGTGCCAGGACCGGCTGCGCAGTCGTTCTCGCCTGCAAGTGAAACACCAAAGCACTTTTCGTTTTCCTGTGCGTTAGCAACAGTTGTGTGACCAACCAGAGCAGCGGCGACGGCAGAAGCAACAGCAAGCGAAGGAAGCATTTTAGACATTGAGTAATCCTTTAGAGGTTTGATTTATTTCAGAGCGACCCACCGTTTCGATGGGTGACGAGGGGAATTGACCCAAAAACCGTTTCACATGCCAATCACAGGCCCGTGCACCACAAGCCTGTGAAGCTATGAAATGTTCATTAAAGGGCGAAAATTTGATGTAAGCATTTGATTTAGATCTCTTTTTATTGGGCGTGGGTGCGAGTAATATTCATTAAAGATACACATTTTGCCAAATGTTTTCCAAAATATTACAGGCAGAATCCCTAAAAAGCGAGAGCCGTCAAACGTCCAGCGGGTCGATCTGGTATACGTGGTCGGTCTTAAGTTCCGCACTGGTGGTAAATATCGCATTCCGCCCGTCGTCTTGGTCATCCAAGCCGGCCCGCCAAATTGTCAGGACAATTGGCGATTTGCGCAAAGCCACCCGGAACTGAGGCCGCAGCCAGCTGCCAGTAGGGTAGGCTAGACCGCCGCCAAGATCGATTGGGTGCAAAAGCTCTGCCCGATCATCCAGCAAATCATTGTCGTCTTGTTGGATATGCAATTGCAGGCTTTGACTGCCCGGCAGCAAAGTCATCGAAGTACCATAGGCAAAATCTGCGTTGCCATGACGGGCATTATCGCCAGCTGAAATTGGACCCAGCAGGTCAGTTAAGGCACGAACAGATAAGAAAAAGTCAGTCACAAACCCAGCCAATACAAAGAACACCACTATAATGCGGCATCAAACGCGCGCAATACTCGTACAGGGGGAAAGCCAGCAGATTTTCCCCACGCAGCTGTTAAAGCTAATCCGAAATGCAATTGCGTCAATCTTGATTAAATAAATTCTGTTTATCGAAACTGAAATATCAGTCCAAGTGGGGCGGCTGGTCGCGGCAAAAAAACGCCGGGTCAGAAACCCGGCGCTTTGAACGTCTGTTATTAGGGTCAGGACCCTAAGTGGACCGACTAGCGGATATCTGGCGGGGTCGCTTCCAGTTTCAGATCAGGAATAAGCGCTTCCAGATCCAGAACTTTCGTCTGCTTTTCACCCAAACGGCGCAAGGTGACCGTGCCGTCTTCGACCTCTTTCCGGCCAACGGCCAAAATGACCGGGACCTTCCCGACAGAGTGTTCGCGGATCTTGTAGTTGATCTTTTCGTTGCGCAAATCGACCTCGGCGCGCACCCCGGCGGCCCGCAATTTGGCCACGGCGTCCAGACAGAAATCATCCGCATCCGACACGATCGAGGCCACGACAACCTGACGCGGGGCCAACCAGAACGGCAGCTTGCCTGCGTGCTCTTCGATCAGAATGCCAATGAACCGCTCGAAAGACCCCAATGTAGCTCGGTGCAGCATGACAGGGCGGTGCTTTGCGCCATCTTCGGCGATATAGGTGGCATCAAGGCGTTCCGGCAGTACGAAATCGACCTGATGGGTGCCACATTGCCAATCCCGCCCGATTGCATCGGTCAGAACAAACTCCAGCTTAGGCCCATAGAAAGCCCCTTCGCCAGGGTTCAAGATCGGCTCGATCCCAGCGGCACGGGTGGCCGACAACAGGGCCGCTTCGGCCTTGTCCCAAACCTCGTCGCTGCCCGACCGCTTTTCAGGCCGGTCCGAAAATTTGACGCTAAAGCTCTCAAACCCAAGGTCTTTGTAGATCGCACTAAGAAACTCGATAAACACGGCTGTTTCTTCTTCGATCTGGTCTTCGCGGCAAAAGATATGGCCGTCGTCTTGGGTAAACCCGCGGACCCGCATGATGCCATGTAGCGCGCCGGACGGCTCGTACCGGTTACACGACCCAAATTCCGCCATGCGCAAAGGCAGGTCGCGATAGCTTTTCATTCCTTTGTTAAAGATCTGAACGTGGCAAGGACAGTTCATAGGCTTCAGCGCGTTGATGGTTTTTTCGCGCGCATGCTCCTCGTCCACTTCGACGATAAACATGTTTTCCTGGTATTTTTCCCAGTGCCCGCTTTCTTCCCATAGCTTGCGGTTCACGACCTGAGGCGTATTGACCTCGACATAACCACCCGCACGCTGTTTGCGGCGCATATAGTCTTGCAAAGTGGTATAGATGGTCCAGCCGCCGGGGTGCCAGAACACCTGACCCGGGGCTTCTTCCTGCATGTGGAACAGGTCCATTTCCCGGCCCAGACGACGGTGGTCGCGCTTTTCGGCTTCTTCCAGGAAATGAAGGTGCTGTTTCAGTTGGTCACGGTTCTGGAACGCAACGCCGTAGATCCGCTGCAATTGTTCTCGGTCAGAATCGCCGCGCCAATAGGCGCCAGACACGCGCATCAGCTTGAACGCGTCGGCTGGCAATTGGCCAGTATGCTGCAAATGCGGGCCACGGCACAGATCCTGCCAGTCGCCATGCCAATACATCCGGATCGGCTGGCCGTCATCAGGGATCATCCCCACCAGTTCGACCTTAAAGTTCTCGCCGCGCGCCTCGTAATAGGCAATCGCGTCATCGCGGCTCCAAACCTCGGTGCGGACCGGGTCGCGCTTGTTGATGATCTCGCGCATTTTGGCTTCGATCCCGGCCAGATCATCGGCGGTGAACGGTTCGGCGCGGTCAAAGTCATAGTACCAGCCGTTTTCGATCACAGGGCCGATGGTGACTTTGACATCTGGCCACAGCTCTTGCACGGCGCGGGCCATGACATGCGCAAAGTCGTGGCGGATCAGCTCTTTGGCCTGATCATCGTCCTTCATAGTGTGAATGGCGATAGTGGCATCAGCCCCGATCGGCCAAGCCAGATCCCAATGGGCGCCGTCTACACTGGCGCTGATGGCTTTCTTCCCAAGCGAGGTTGAAATGCTGGACGCGACTTCGGCGGCGGTGATGCCTGCCTCATATTCGCGCGCGTTGCCATCAGGAAAAGTAAGGGAAATAGGGGCCATTCGGCTCTCCTCGTCAGTTTGGCGCCCACGGAACGCCCGGTTGCGGGTTATGTGGCGCTCAAATGACGAAAAGGCAGCGCGGAGTCAACGCCGCGCTGCCTTGATTTAGCGTCTAAGTCCTAGACGCGTGTCGCAAAAACCGCGTAGCCAAGGATCAGCACACACAGGCAGCCCGCGTTGAAAATAATCGACCGATGGGGAAAGCCGGTGCGGCCGGAAATCATGCCCACAGCATGAATCACGCGGATCCAGAAAAAGGCGATGCAGGTCCAATAGGTCAGGGCGGTAAAACCATCTAGCAGGGCCAGCAGAATCACCAGCACAGCAAAGGGCGCATATTGTTCCAGCAGATTCAGATGGGCACGGTGAGCCCGGTGCACCCAAGGGCGAAGTTTCGTTAGATCAGCGGGCCGCGTAAAGTCAGGCGCACCAGCTTCGGGTTCTGTCGTCACTCCAACAATATAGGGCACCCAAGCCAGCCCCAGCATCAAGGTCAGACAGGTCAGCACACCAAGTTCGGTTGAAAACGCAATCATCCCTGCATCCCCCCGAACCGCGCGGACTGGCCGGTTTCCAGCCAGGTCTTTAGGCCTGACACCATGCGCGCCCAGCCGTCGCCGACACCTTCTTGGCCTGCTGGCACGTCATAATGCTCGATTGTCAGCTTGCAGTGATCGCCTTCAACCTCGATCAGATAAACGGCCTCGCTTGGGGCCATATCCGGGGCCCAATAGGGCTGAAACCGCATTTCGATCCGGGATTTGGGGACTTCCAGCGTGTTTTCCATTTCCAGCATCTTGTGACCGCCCGGGACAAAATAGGTCATGGTTTGGCCGGTGCGTTCGGCGCGTTCCGCCATAAAGTGGAAATGCGGCACCGCGTCGGGATTGCGCAAAGCGTCCCACAGGGCGTCTTGGCTGCATTTGATGTAGGTTTGGCTAACAAAGTCGGGCTTGGCCGAGGTCGTGTCTAGCATCGGGGCGCTTCCTTCCAGTTTCGCTTTTAAATCCAGAACGGCCCGTGCTGCGGGTTTGGCCAACAATGGATCAATCCAGCGATCGATCACCTGCTGCAACGGCACGGCGTTCAGGTAGTGATACTTGAATCGCCCCTTTTTGACCGGGACGACCAGGCCCGCCTCTTCCAATACCTTCAGATGCTTCATCACCCCAAACCGCGTCATATCGGCGGCTTGCTCCAGTTCCTGCAGGCTTTGCCCGTCCTTTTGGGACAAGGCGTCCAGCAGGGCGCGGCGGGTGGCATCGTTCAATGCTTTGAAGAGTGCGTCCATGCATCCTCAATACGTGAGTTTTTAGTCACGTGTCAATATGGTCACCTATAGCAAGCCAGATGCTGCCTGTGACATGTTCAGCAAAACCAATGGTCCCGGGGACGGGCGCGCAAAGTTTTCCTATTTTTTCAACGTTTTGGCGCGGGCAGCGGCGGCCGTCAGCTCTTCCGCGATTTCCATCGCTTCTTCTGGTTCAAAGTCCAAGGGCAGTTCTACCCCGTCGCCTTCTACATAGATTCGAACCATTCCATCGGTGGTTGGTCCAATCTGCAGATTCGCAGACACGTCACTTTGCTTGTCGATACCCATTGCGGTCTTCCTTTTTTGCTTGTCCTATCGCTAGTCCCGCAGAACCCTGACGACAAGGTTTCAGCGACCAATCCCGGCCCAAAGGGGCGAAAAAGCGCGATCTTGAGCGCAGATTTCCTTGCAACAGCCCCTTGCATTCGTCCGCCGCCCGCGCTACTTCGCCGCCAAGTGCCGTCTTAGCTCAGTTGGTTAGAGCGCTGGATTGTGGATCCAGAGGTCCCCCGTTCAAACCGGGGAGACGGTACCATCCCCAAAGCCTGAACTATCTAGACGCCGTTTTCCTAGGCTTTCGCATATGTCCGGTTTCCAACTTCGCTCGCCGAAACCCGCGGATCTGCAGGGTCTGACCGATCTGTGCATGCGATCAAAGGCACATTGGGGGTTTGACGCGAATTTCATGTCCAAATGCCTGCCGATTTTCACCTATACTTCGGATGATCTGGCAATCGGTCATTGGGCGGTGGAACAGAATTTACTGGGCATGGTGCATATCGTGATCACGGGCCAGAGTGCCAGTTTGGACAAGCTGTTCATTGACCCCGCTGCCATCGGAAAGGGCCTGGGCCACCAGCTGTTTCATTGGGCGGAAACCCACGCCCGCGGGAATGGCGCAAGTGTCATAACCATCGTTGCCGATCCCAACGCAGTTGGTTTTTACGAACGGGTCGGGGCAGAACTGATCGGCCAGCACCCGTCGGACGCGATCCCGGGTCGGATGTTGCCAGTGTTAGAAAAGCAGCTTTAACCCGTGGCTTGGTCGAACAGCGCTAAGATCTGGTCCAACGCCAGATCCCGTTTTCGCGGCATCTCCATCAAGATCTCATGGCGTGCTTGGGGCACATGAACCAGCTCGGCCCCGGGCCAGGTCGCCATCCGGTCCTGAATGGGTTTCTTAGGCACGATGTTTTCATCACTGCCCAATGCCACTACGGTCGGGATATCGGGCGGCGTCTGCTTCATCATCCAGGCGCAATCGACGATGGCCTCGCGCACCCAATTGATGCTGGGGCCTGCAAGGGCGAATTCCGGAACAGCGTCGATCTGTGCCTTCATATAGGCCCATTCGTCCAGATCACTGGTCAGCGTGTTGCCCGCAAAGCTGTGTTCCAGCAGGTAGGAATGCAAAGCCGTGCCTGGCGCGCGGATCTTGTCTTGGCCAATGGCCCGGAACACTTGGATGGCGATACGGCTGATTGTGTCTTGATAGGGCGGCATCTTGATGCCCCACATAGGCGCAGTAAAGGCGGCAGCTTTGACGTCCATACCTTCCAACAACGCGCGCAGTCCGATGGCCCCGCCCATAGAATGGGCCAGCAGAAACCGGGGCTCGGGCAGGGCGTGCAGTGCAGCCCCATAGGCGGCGACATCCAGTTGATAATCCGGAAAGGTATCTACGTGGCCAATCAGCGGATCATCCAGCATTCGCCCGGCCAAGCCCTGCCCACGCCAGTCTATCGCGGCCGAGCTATAGCCCCGTTCCGCCAATAGCCCCATGATCCGACCATATTTTTCAACATATTCGGTCCGGCCCGGAAAGATCTGGACCAGACCCTTTGCATTCTCAACCGGGCAAATCCCGATGCGCAGACGCACCCCGTCGCGGGCCTCGATCCAATGGGCCGAGGTCCGCTGTGGCGCGAGCGCAATGTCAGAATAGAAAGGGGCCGGTTCCATCTGGCTGCGCGTTAACCCAAGGCTGCGCCCAAGCGCATTGCTGTGCCCATGTCGCCGTCCAGCTTCAGCTTGCCGGTCATAAAGGCCGCTGTTGGGTTCACGGTGCCTTCGATAATGCCGCGGAACGTGTCAGAAGACGCGCTCAGCGTGCAATCGGCGGCACCGTCTTCGGCCCGCACGCCGTCGCCGTCGATCATGATCGCGCCTTCGCCTTCAATGTCGAACTTGACCGACCCGTCGAATGTACCGATTTTTTCGCCCAAAAAAGTGACGGCTTTCTCAATCAAATCGCTCATTTTGTAGTCTTCCCTGAATTGTGAGTACCCAGCACTCGCATTTGGCCAGACACACGTTACATTTAACCTATGAATAGACGCTTACGCCTGATCCTCAACAGTGCCGTCACGGCATTTATGCTAACCGGTGCAGCAAAAGCCCATGCCGCCGATCTGGACTATTTGTTCCAGCGTTTGGCTGTGCCCGATCTGGCCGAATGGGAAGATATCGAACGCCAGATCGAGCAGGAACTGTCCCAATCCGGCTCAGCTGCAATGGACCTGCTGCTGCAACGGGGACGCGACGCGATGCAGTCCGAAAAATTCCCCGAGGCCGTGGACCATTTTACCGCCCTGATCGACCATGCCCCGGATTTTGCCGAAGGCTGGACATCCCGCGCCACCGCCTTCTTCGCCCAGGACCGCATCGGTTTGGCCCTAGCCGATCTGGAACACGCCCTGGCGCTAGAGCCGCGCCATTTTACGGCTTGGGAAGGTTTGGGGCTGATAATGACGCAGATGGGACAGGATGATTTGGCCCTTCGTGCCTTTCAGCAGGCGGCTGCTATACATCCCAATGATCCCACCGTAAAAGAGCATCTGACCCGCCTAGAGCGGGCAATGGGCGACGTCGCACTGTAGCGAAAGCACGGGCGATCAAAGGGGCAGGCAATGGCAGAAAACGCGCGCATCGTCGCGGTATTGGGCCCCACCAATACCGGCAAGACCCACTATGCAATTGAACGCATGCTGGCCCACCGCACCGGGGTGATCGGCCTGCCGCTGCGCCTGCTTGCGCGCGAGGTTTACGACCGCATCGTCGCCTTGCGCGGCCCCTCTGTCGTTGCCCTTGTCACCGGCGAAGAACGTATCGTGCCGCCGCGCACGAAATACTGGGTCGCCACGGTCGAATCGATGCCCCAGGACACTGGCGTCGACTTTGTCGCCATCGACGAAATCCAGCTATGTGCCGATCCCGAACGGGGCCATGTGTTCACCGACCGTCTGCTTCATGCGCGGGGCCAGCACGAAACCCTGTTCATGGGGGCCGAAACCATGCGCGGGGTGATCGCGGGGCTGGTGCCCAAGGTCCAGTTCCTAAAACGCGAACGGTTTTCCACCCTGACCTATACCGGCCCGAAAAAGATCAGCCGGATGAAGCCGCGCAGCGCCATTGTTGGGTTCTCGGTCGACCAAGTCTACGGCATCGCGGAACTGATCCGCCGCCAAAAGGGTGGCTGCGCTGTGGTGATGGGCGCGCTTAGCCCGCGCACCCGGAACGCACAGGTGGAGCTTTATCAAAACGGCGATGTGGATTACCTGGTGGCCACCGATGCCATCGGTATGGGGCTGAACCTTGACGTAACCCATGTTGCGTTTTCTTCGCTGACCAAATTCGATGGCCGCCGTATGCGACAGCTAGCCCCGAACGAGCTGGCCCAGATCGCAGGCCGGGCCGGTCGTTACATGACCCCGGGCACCTTTGGCGTCACGGGCGAGGCCCCGGCACTGGAGGACGAGGTTGTCGAAAACATCGAAGACAGCCGTTTCACCCCGGTAAGCCGTCTGCAATGGCGCAACCGGGCGTTGCGATTCGGCACTGTTCAAACCCTGATCGCCTCGCTGGAAGCGGCCAGCCCGGACGACCGTTTGGTCCGTGCCCGCGAAGCAACCGATCAGCACGCGTTAAAGGCATTGGCCGCCGATCCCATCGTCTCGGCCCGTCTTGGCAGCCCCGCAGACGTCCGTTTGCTATGGGAAGTCTGCCAAATCCCCGATTTTCGTGGTACATCTTCGGGAGAGCATATAGATCTGCTGACCCGGATCTTTTCTGACCTGCACCAAAGTGGCGAGATAAACACACAGTGGTTTGCAGGCCAAATAGCAAGGATTGACCGCACGGACGGCGACATAGACACAGTGTCGAAAAGATTGGCCTATATCCGGACCTGGACCTATGTCGCACAACGCAAGGGCTGGATAAGTGATCAAACCCATTGGCGCGAGGCGACGCGCGCTGTAGAAGACCGCCTGTCAGATGTGCTGCATGCCCGTTTGACAGAAAAATTTGTCGACCGGCGCACATCTGTATTGTTGCGGCGGTTGAAGCAGAAGGAGAGCCTGGTGGCCGACGTAAACGACAAAGGTGAAGTAACCGTAGAGGGCGAGCTGATCGGCCGTCTTGAAGGGTTCCGCTTCCGCCAGGATAAATCCGCCTCTGCGGAAGAAGCCAAAACGATCCGCGCGGCCTCTATCGCTGCTTTGGCCCCGGAATTCAGCCTGCGGGCGGACCGGTTCTACAACGCCCCCGACACCGAAATTGACTATACCGAGCAAGGCGGCCTGATGTGGGGCGACCAAGCGCTGGGCAAACTTGTCAAAGGTGCCGATCCGCTAAAGCCTCAGGTCCAGGCCTTTGTCGATGACGAAGCCGGCCCCGAAGTTGCGCAAAAGGTCCAACGCCGTCTGCAGCACTTTATCGACCGCAAGATCGCATCGCTTTTCGAGCCTCTGATGGCCATGAGCCGGGACGAAAGCCTGCAAGGGCTGGCGCGCGGTTTCGCCTTTCAGCTGGTCGAAGCGCTGGGCGTTGTGTCCCGCGAAAAAGTGGCCAATGACGTCAAAGCTTTGGATCAGGATGCCCGCGGCTCGTTGCGCAAACACGGTGTGCGCTTTGGTCAGTTCACGATCTTTCTGCCACTTCTGCTGAAACCAGCGCCCACTCGGCTGCGCTTGGTTCTGTGGTCTTTGCAGCAAGGGTTTGAGTCCTTCCCGGAATCGCCCCCCGCAGGTTTGGTCACGATCCCGTCCATCGAAGGCATCGACGCTGAAATCTACACTATGTCGGGCTACCGCGCCGCCGGTCAGCGCGCGATCCGCATCGATATGCTGGAACGCCTGGCCGATATGCTGCGCGCCTGTGATACGCGCGGCGGGTTCGAAGCCACCGCCGACATGCTGTCGATCACCGGCATGACCCTGGAACAATTCGCCGATCTGATGCAGGGCCTTGGCTATGCTGGCGAAAAGGGCGAACGCGCCAAGGTCAAAGCGCCTGCGCCGAAAAATGTCGAACTGTCCGCAGAAGACATCGCCGCCGAAGCCGCCGCCGCAACCGAAGCAGCCCTTGCTGCAACCCATGTGGAAGAGGCAGCCGAAGGCGACGCCGAAGCAGATGCCGCGCCAGTCGAGGCAGAAGCCGCCCCAGAGATGGAGGTGTTCTACACCTTCCGCTGGGCCCCAAAGCCCCGTCCGAACCAAAATCGCGGCAAGCGCCCCGAAGGCGGCCAGGGCAAACGCCCCGAAGGCAAATCCGGCGGCAAAGACGCGCGCCCCCAAGGCAAGCGTGGCGGCAAACCCGGTGGTCCCAAAGGCAAAGGCAAGCGAGACGACACCCCTCGCAAGTTCGAGGCACGCCCCCCACGTCGCGAAAAGCCGATTGATCCGGACAACCCATTTGCAGCAGCCCTGATGGGCCTGCGGGATAAAACCTGACGGCGGGTCCAGACCAGGCGGGTCTTGGCCAAGCGTCCCAACGGCTTGATAAATGGCTGTGGTGCGCGCGGTTCTTTAAGACCCGCAGTTTGGCCGCCAAACACGTGTCGGGCGGCCATGTCCGCGTGAACGGAAACCGGGTGACGAAACCCGCCACCTCGATCAAACCGGGCGATGTCTTGGGCTTTGTCCAGGGCCGTGCCTTGCGCGAAGTTCGGATGATCTCGGCTGCAACCCGGCGCGGCCCTGCCCCCGAAGCGCAAACCCTGTATTTTGACCAATCCCCGCCACTGCCCGAAAAAGAACCGGCCCCCGCCCGGGTCGGCCCCCGGCCCACAAAAAAGGCACGGCGAGACATGACCAGCATGCAAAACGATCTGTCCCAAGACGACTAAACTCACTTTGTTGTTCATGTGGTCGCACCCATCTTGCACGCCTGCGCGCAACCGCGTAGCAAGTGGCAAGTTTTCAAGTCCGAGGGCCATCATGACCTATGTCGTCACTGACAATTGCATCGCCTGCAAATTCACCGATTGTGTAGAAGTATGCCCCGTAGATTGTTTCTACGAAGGCGAAAACATGCTGGTTATCCATCCCGACGAATGCATTGATTGCGGGGTATGCGAACCCGAATGCCCCGCAGACGCGATCCGCCCGGATACGGAACCTGAAATGGAAACCTGGGTCGATTTTAACCGCAAGTTTTCCGAAGCTTGGCCGGTCATCATCACCAAGAAAGACCAGCTTCCCGAAGCCGAAGAGCGTGACGGCGAAACTGGCAAGCTGGAAAAGTACTTTAGCGAAGCCCCCGGCGAAGGCGGCTAAGCGATTCGCGCGAAAGTGGCATTTGGTTGTCCACAAATACGCAAAAACACCGGCAATATCTTCAGTTTGTCTAAACCTGTCAAAGGCTTAGGGGGGAACTGGGGCAATGGTGCTTTTAATAGGTGTGTTTTTTTGTTATATTGGTGTCACACACAGACAGGGACGAACGCGCGTTCCGGTGTTAGCTGCCGCTAGACCGGTCACTATAAATCACCAAAAGATGAAACTTTTGCATCGGCCCAGCCGCCGAGCAATGTGTTTTTGACCTTTGTGATGCGTACTCGGCCCCTTGAATAGGAGTTTTTTGAATGAGCAAGTCCAAAGCATCCCTGGATTTCCGTCCCAATGATTACGTTGTCTACCCCGCCCATGGCGTCGGCAAGGTTGTCTCGGTTGAAGAGCAAGAAATCGCTGGAATGAACTTGGAACTGTTCGTCATTTCCTTTGAGAAAGACAAAATGACCCTTCGCGTGCCGACCCATAAGGCAACCGAAGTCGGCATGCGTAGCCTGTCCAGCCCCGACATCGTGACCAAGGCGATGACAACGCTAAAGGGCAAGGCCAAGGTAAAGCGGGCCATGTGGTCGCGTCGCGCTCAGGAATACGAACAGAAAATCAACTCGGGCGATCTGATCGCAATTGCCGAGGTTGTGCGCGATTTGCACCGCTCGGACGATCAACGTGAACAAAGCTATTCCGAACGTCAGCTGTACGAGGCTGCGCTAGAGCGTATGACCCGTGAAGTTGCCGCTGTGAATGGCATGGACGAAGCCGGTGCCCAAAAGCACATGGACAGCGTTCTGGAAAGCCGCGCACCTGCGGCGGCCTAAGATATCAAGCGATTTCCCAAGGATTTCCAAGACTAAAAACAAGATCAGACTAACCTCGTAAGATCTTCTGGACCGTGCCTTCGGGCGCGGTCTTTTTTTATGAACCTAGGCCGCGCTGGCCAGGCACAGCAATACCGTCACTTCGGTCAGCTGTTGGGACGCCCCCAGAATATCGCCGGTTTGCCCGCCGATCTTGCGCTTTGCGATCTGGATCACGGCCAAAACCACCAGCCCGGACAAAATCAGCGGGAACAGCCCGCCATAGATCAGGCAGGCCAAGGCGCCCAAACCCAAGGCCGCTGCAAAAGGCCCGTCACCGGGACGGCCCGTGCTGGCCGATAACCCCGTCTTGCGCGCATTGGGCAGGGCATACATTACCGCCACGCAGGCCGCCCGGCTAACAGCGCCTGCCGCCAACATCCCAAAGACCAGCGCGGTCGCGCCAAAGCTCGCAAGGGCTGCCAAACCCGCCGCCCGCGTCTGCACAGACAAAACCAGCGCCAAAACACCGTAGCTGCCAATATGGCTGTCTTTCATGATCTCTAACCGCCGCGCCACCGTCCAGCCGCCCCACAAACCATCTGCACTGTCAGCCAGGCCGTCCTCGTGCAGGGCCCCGGTCACCACGATCTGGGTTGTCAGTGCAACGGCGGCAACACCAAACGGCGGCAGGCCAAACCACAAGGCAAGGCTGCCCATGATCGCGCCCAAACCTGCCACGATAAACCCGGCAATCGGAAAGGCCCAAAAGGCGCGTGGCTGATGCTGGGCAAAGCTCTCGGTCTCCACTGGCAAGGGCAGGCGGGTCAGCAGGGCCAGGGCCACGCGCAGTTCGTCAAGAAGGGTCGAAGAATGAAGCATGTAAGTCGCAATTGTCGCAGGACACCGTTGGTGTAGGCGGTAAACATAGCGAACAGTTTTCGCAATCCATCGGGGCCGCCCATGTTCGACGATTTTTCATCCTTTGTGACCACTTTATCGCAAGCCCCCGCCATGGATACAGCCGCACGCGATGCCGCGGCAGACCGCAACGGACAGCTGACCAAGCCCCCGGGCGCATTGGGCCGGCTGGAAGATCTGGCGATTTGGATGGGCGGCTGGCAGGGCACTGACAAGCCCCATGTAGACACCCCTCAGGTCCTGATTTTTGCGGGCAATCACGGGGTTGCCGCGCGCGGCGTGTCCGCTTTCCCGCCCGAGGTGACGGTCCAGATGGTCGCCAATTTCGAACATGGCGGCGCTGCGATCAACCAATTGTGCAAAGTGGCCGGGGCTTCGATGTCAGTCCACGCGCTGGATCTGGACACGCCCACAGCAGATTTCACCCAAGCCCCCGCCATGACGGACGCCGAATGCCTGGCAGCCCTAAAGGTCGGCTGGGACGCTGTCGACGAAACCGCTGACGTTGTGGTCACCGGCGAAATGGGCATCGGCAACACAACCCCAGCTGCGGCCATCGGCACGGCCCTGTTTGGCGGCGAGGCCAGCGATTGGACCGGTCGCGGAACAGGGGTCGAAGGTGCAGCTTTGGCGGCCAAGACCCAAGTCGTGGCCGACGGGCTGGCCCGTCACGAAAGTATTCTGGACGATCCGATGAAAGTTCTGGCCGCCTTGGGCGGACGAGAGCTTGCTGCAATGGCCGGTGCCATCGCCCGGGCGCGGGTCTTGGGCATTCCGGTTGTCCTAGACGGCTTCATCTGCACCGCCGCCGCTGCCGTTCTGGAAAAAGCTGTCCCCGGTGCATTGGACCACGCCGTTGCGGGCCATTGCTCGGACGAGGGGGCCCATAGCAAGATGTTGAACCACTTGGGTAAACAGCCGTTATTGTCCCTTGGCCTGCGCCTTGGCGAAGGTTCGGGTGCGGCTTTGGCCCTGAACATCCTGCGCGCCGCAGCGGCCTGCCAATCGGGCATGTCCACCTTTGCCGAAGCGGGCGTGTCCGAAGGCTAAATCGCTGATTTCAGCGCAACGAGGGTTTGGTCAATCGCGGCGCTGTCTGTGTCCCGGTGGGGCGCAAGGCGCAAGGGCACGTAGCCATCCGCCAAGGGCTCGGAAAAGGGTTCGTCCCGTGCTGCATCGGGCATTTTCGCCGCAATCCCAGCCGCGGACAAAGCCTGCTCGACCCGCTCTTTGGCCGCCATCGGGATCGCCAAACATACGGTGCCTGTTTCTGGCGGCAACCCGTTGGCTGTGGCCAGTCCAATTTCTGCGGCCCCTTCGAACAAGGCCGTGCTGCGGGCCATGATTTGGTCGCGGATCGCATCAATCCCGGTGTCTTTGGCAGCGCACAGCGCCACGCCCAATCCCAGCTGGTTGCCGATATTGACGACCGAAGGGCACAGCACGGCAGGCAAACACAAATCCCCCATTCCAGACGCCGTCCAATACAGGCTGGTGCCCCGTGGCCCCTGCAGCCATTTGCGTGTGGTGCCCACAATGGCGTCAATTCCAGCGGCCTCGGCCCCGATCGGCACCTGTCCAAAAGCCTGGGCCGCATCCACCAGGATCATGCATCCCTTGGGCCGGGGCAGTGCGCCGATTTCGGCCATCGGATACAGCCGCCCCTGGACCGAGCTGACAAGCGGCATCACCAATGCCGCCACATGCTCGCCAATCCGTGCGCCCCAGGCGTCTACCCCAGCGCCACCCGGGCCAAGGGGTGGCAATCGTTCGATCACGCCGCCGACCATGGGGATCAGGCGCTCCAGCAAACGCAGGTTCGCGCCCCATTCATCCGGGGCCACCAGGATAGTCTTGCCGCGCAAATCCCGTGTCATCAAAATCGCTGTCCAGGCGGCCGTGGTTGTGGTTTCCACCCCGATCCGTTCGGCCGAACCTGGCGTGCCCAGCAAACCAGCCGCCAAAGGGCGCAGACCGCGCAATTCGTCTTGGGCGGCCTCCATCGCGGCCACAACGCCAATGCGAGTTTCCAGCGCGCTGTGTTGTTCCATCCGCGCAAGGGTGGCAGCACTGGCTTGGCCCATGCTGGCATTGTTCATGTAGATCATGTCTTGTCCTGTCCCAGGGGCTTTTCTTCGCCCGGTCCGTCGACAGGTTCGTAATCCGCCGCCCGGGTCATCAGGATCGCCGTTTCCAGCGAATCCTTTAGTTCCTCTGCCTTGGCCTTATACGCTTCGTTTTCCGAAATGGGCACGCCCGGCTTGTAATATTCCGCCAGCTCCAGGACCGAGTGTCGGTCATGCTTCCAGAACGTCTCGGCTTGGGTGGCGGCCTCGAAATCGGTCAGGCCCATACCTTCCAGCACATAGCGCCCCGCCCGGACCGAGCTGTCGAAGGTTTCGCGCACAATCTTATTGGCCCCTGCTGCAAACAGCGCATAGGCATGTTCCCGGTTCCGGGCGCGGCAGACGATGAACAGATCGGGCCGTTCCCGCCGTGCATGGGTCACCAGCTTGATCGCGTCTTCTGAACGGTCCACGGCCACCACCAGAACCCGCGCGGTTTTAAGGCCAGCGGCAATCAACAGATCGGGGCGGGTCGGGTCGCCCAGAAAGGTCTTGAACCCAAACTCGCGCATCAAAGTGATGGTCTTCAGGTCGTGATCCAGAACGGTCGTCTTCAGCCCTGATAGCTGCACCATTCGGTGCACAACCTGTCCAAACCGCCCGATCCCCGCGATGATGATGGGCTGTTGCGCATCGATCGTGTCAGGGCTTAGCGGCGGGATTGCGGCATCGTCCAACTGGTGGGCGATCCTGTCATATAGGATGAACAGCAGCGGGGTGAACAACATCGACAGGGCCACCACCAGTAGCAATGTATGGCTCAGTTCCAGCGGCAGCACTTGGGTGTTCACCGCAAAGCTGACCAGCACAAAGCCAAATTCCCCGGCCTGGGCCAAGGACAAGGTCAACAGCCACCGGTCGCGCCCATGGATGCGAAACAGGCTGGCCAGCCCGAACAGGACCGACCCTTTGATGGCGATCAGCCCGAAGGTCAGCGCCAGGATCGAAATTGGGTTCGCAAATAGGGCTGTAAAGTTGATACCCGCCCCGACGGTGATAAAGAACAAGCCCAGCAACAGGCCCTTGAACGGGGCGATGTCGGCCTCGATCTCGTGCCGGAATTCCGAGTTCGCAAGTACAACCCCTGCCAGGAACGCCCCAAGCGCGGGCGACAACCCGACCAGCAGCATCACAGAAGACACTCCAACCACGAATAAAAGCGAGGCTGCGGTGTTCAGTTCCCGCAATCCCGTGCGGTTGATTATGCGAAACACAGGGCTGGTCAGGAAACGCCCGCCCAGAATGATCGCAGCAATAGCCGCGACCGTGACCAAGGCCAGCGCCCAGCCGGGCAGGGATTGTAGAATGCCCAGCAGCTCGGGCCCGTGATGGGCGGCCTCAGCGTGGTCGTCTGCAGCGGTCAACGCGCCCCCGGCCAGCAATGGCAGAAACGCCAGCATAGGGATCACCGCGATGTCTTGGGTCAACAGGACCGAGAACGCCGACCGCCCCCCATTGCTGGCCATCAGCTTTTTCTCGGATAGGGTTTGCAACACGATCGCGGTGGACGACAGCGCCAAGATCATGCCCACAGCAGCAGAGGTCGACAGATCATATCCCAAAAGCCGCGTGGCAATCATTACGGTGGCCATGGTCAACGCCACCTGTGCGCCCCCAAGACCCAGCAATCGGTCCCGCATATCCCACAGTGCGCGGGGTTCCAGTTCCAGCCCGATCAGGAACAGCATCATCACCACGCCAAACTCGGCGAAATGCTGCAGCTCGGTCATATCGGTGCCGACCAGCCCCAGCACGGGCCCAATCAGAATGCCCGCGCCAAGATATCCAAGGACAGATCCCAGGCCCAGCCGCACCGCAATGGGAACAGTCACGATCGCTGCCAGCAGGAACAAGGTCGCCTGGAACAGAAACTCGGTCATGATGGTGTCCTTTGCTTAGGTTGGAAGCGGGGCATCCGCCTTTAACTGGTCCATGACAATCTGCGATTGAACCCGCGCCACCGAAGGATGGGGCAACAGGATCTGGTGTATCAACACGTTCAAGGCGGCCAGGTCGGGCGTATAGACCCGCAGCAAATAGTCCGCCTCGCCGGTCAGGGTCCAAACCGAAACGATCTGGGCTTGGGCATCCACCATCTGCGCAAATGATTTCGCCGCATCAGGCCGGTGGCTGGTCATCTGCACCTGAACAAAGGCCTGAACATTCAACCCCAGCTTGGCCGGGTGCAGCCTGGCGGCATAATTCGTAATATAGCCCTCGGCCTCTAACCTTTGGCGTCGGCGTCCGGCCTGGCTGGACGACAGGTTCAGAGCGTCACCCAGCTCCTGCGCCGTCAGCTGTGCGTTGCGTTGCAGCTCTGCCAGCAGACGGGTGTCGATTGCATCTAAAGTCATGGCGCTACCATGCGGAAAACCTGTGTAATATTCAAGTTCAGCGCAAATCGTCCGCGTAATTAGCGCCCAATAGGTCGAACTATACGCAAAATGCGCGAAAACTATGCGCTAAGTTGGTGGCAGTTGATCCTCAGACACTTATTCAGACAAGGCGACACGCAATGGGACCGTTTCCACATGACGCGCCAAAGGCGCAAATCACCCCCGAAAACCCAGCCGGCACAGATGGGTTCGAGTTTGTAGAGTTTGCCTCGGAAACCCCGGACGATCTGCGCGCCTTGTTTTCGCGCATGGGCTATACCCACACCGCGACCCACAAAAC
>SPJP01000155.1 GCA_006844665.1 Paracoccaceae bacterium | reverse complement strand
ACAATATCCTGTCGCTGCAAATTCCCGTTTCCCTCGCCGCATCGCGACCCGCCGATACAACCAAAACCAGCTCTCAAAACTGATTGCTTGGTTAAATTCGTCTTGCCTCGCTCTACGGGACCTCTACGTTGAAAGCAGCCTTAACGTAGGAGCAGACATGCGCGATTTTCACTTCCCTGGCAGGTCCGCCGTTTACAGCGAAAACGGTCTTTGCGCGACGTCACACCCATTGGCGGCAAAAACAGCCATAGACATGCTCCAGTCCGGTGGAAACGCTATGGACGCCGCCATCGCAGCTGCCGTTCTTTTGGGAATTTGCGAACCGCAAATGACTGGCATTGGTGGCGACTGCTTTGTTCTTATCAAACCCGCCGGCAGCGAAGATGTTCAAGCCATCAACGGCTCTGGCCGAGCGCCGATAGGCATGGATGCCGCTGACCTGCGCGCCAAAGGCCAGACCACAATTGGGACGGAAAGCGTAGAATCCATCACACTGCCCGGCGCAATGGATGCCTTTTGTACCTTGTCAGAACGTTTTGGCCGCAAAGGCATCGACGCATGTTTGACCCCGGCCATTCATTACGCTGAAGCAGGCGTTCCGGTCGCGCCACGCACAGCATTTGACTGGGCTGAGGCTGTCAACCGACTAAGCGGCTCGGCCCGCCAAAGCTTTTTGTTCGACGGCAAGGCCCCGAAGATTGGTCAGGTGTTCCGCGCGCCCGGCCAAGCTGAAGCTTTAAAGCGCGTCGCAAAACAGGGACGCGAGGGATTCTACACAGGCGAGGTCGCCGACGATATGCTTGCCACTCTGCAGGCACTTGGCGGCACACACACGCAAAGCGATTTTGACGCGACCCGTGCAACCGATACCACTCCCATTTCGGACAGTTACAAAGAGGTGGAGCTGGTCGAGCACCCGCCAAACGGCCAAGGCGCCGTCGCTTTGTTGATCAACAATATCTTGGCTAATTTCGACATCGCATCCTTTGATCCACTCGGTGCAACCCGCGCCCATATCGAGGCCGAAGCAGCGAAACTGGCCTATGACACGCGCAACCGCATGTTGGCCGATGCCGACTATATGCGCGGCTTGGATCACATGCTTTCCAAGCAAACGGCGGCGTCCTTGGCCGCTTTGATCGATCCAAATCGGGCGACAATCGTGCCGAACCCACTGGTGGAAGCCGTTCACAAGGACACGGTTTATCTGACCGTTGTCGACAAGGACAGAATGGCCGTTTCGCTGATTTATTCGATCTTCCACAGCTTTGGATCGGGCATTGCCTCTGACAAGTTTGGCATTCTGTTCCAAAACCGCGGCGCTGGCTTTACCCTGCAAGAAGGCCACCCGAACGAGGCGAAAGGCGGCAAGCGCCCGATGCATACGATCATTCCGGCAATGCTGCGTCAGAACGGGAAAGTTGTGATGCCATTTGGGGTAATGGGCGGTCAGTACCAGCCGAATGGGCATGCGCGCGTTGTGACGAACCTGGTTGATTTTGGCATGGACTTGCAAACAGCACTAGACGCACCGCGCAGCTTTGCCGAAGGTGATGTTTTGCGGCTTGAACGAGGCTACAGCGACCAAACCCGCGCGAAGCTGTCTGAAATGGGCCACAAAGTTGAAACGCCCAGCGCTCCTATTGGGGGGGCTCAGGCAATTTGGATCGACCCCGACTCTGGCCTATTGATCGGCGCGTCGGATCCACGCAAAGATGGCTGCGCACTGGGGTATTAACGGACATGGCAATCAAATCCGCTGAATCCATGGTCAATCAGGCCAAGTCAGAGATTTCGTCTTTGTCCATTGACGAAACCCAAAAGAAACTGGCCGACGGCACAGCACTTTTGGTCGATATTCGCGATATTCGAGAGTTGAAGAAGCTGGGTCGCTTGCCTGGTGCAATCCACGCCCCTCGCGGAATGTTGGAATTTTGGGTCGATCCGCAAAGCCCCTATCACCGCGCAGAATTTGCCACCGACAAGACATTGATCCTGTACTGCGCCAGCGCTTGGCGGTCAGCATTGGCTGCCAAGACACTACAAGATATGGGCATGGACAATGTGGCCGAGATGGAAGGCGGTTTTTCAGCTTGGGTCGAAGCAGGCCACGCCGTTGAAGACCCTTAGTTCATCTGGAAGTGCAGCGGATATTGACCGTTGCTGAAATCCCCAAACAGATCCGGCAGATCCGGATGATCCACTGGTTCACCGGTTTCATCAGGCAGAAGGTTCTGCTCGGACACATAGGCGACATAGTAGCTTTGATCATTCTCGGCCAGCAGATGATAGAACGGCTGGTTCTTTCTGGGTCGCGATTCTTCAGGGATGGCGTCGTACCATTCCTGCGTGTTCGAAAATTCTGGATCGATATCAAACACCACACCCCGGAAGGGATGCCGTTTGTGTCGGACCACTTGTCCCAACGTGAATCTTGCTTGCGCTTTAAGCATATTATTGCGTCCCCCGAGGCCCCCAGATAGACGAATTTGCAGGCTCTTGTCCATCCGGGGTCGCTAAAATTGAGGGAAACAGACTGTGACAGTCTTCTTTACAGTGCTGGAAATCGTTACTCCGGTCTTCGTCTTGGCCATGATCGGTTTTGGTTGGGTCCGCCTTGGCTATGACTATCCCGTCGCGTTCGTGACCCAGCTAGCGATGAAGATAGCCGTGCCCTGTTTGGTGTTTTCGGCGTTGGCCCGCACAACGTTGTCCCCAGCCGCGATCGGCGAAATGGCTTTCGCCTCGGCCATTGGCTATGGCGTTATTTTCTTGGCCTTTTTTTTCGGTACAAAGGCGATGGGCTTGTCTAGCAAAACCTATGCCGCGCCTTTGATTTTCGGAAATACTGGCAATCTGGGGCTGCCTTTGGCCTTGTTCGCCTTCGGCTCTGTCGGCCTGGACTACGCAGTGGTTTTTCTAAGCGTCGGGGTGATCTGGCAATTTACGATCGGGCTGTGGGTCGTGGCAGGCGGTGCGAATCCGTCGCGGGTTTTGAAGGAACCTATGGTTATTGCCGCAATTTTAGGCGGGGTGTTCTTGTGGCAAGGTTGGCATGCCCCAAAGGTGGTCAGCAACACGGTAGAGCTGCTGGGGCAGATGGCGATTCCCATAATGTTAATCACGTTAGGCGTCGCGATTGCGCAGCTTAGCCCGGGGAAGATCAGACAAGCTTTTGGATTGTCCATTGGGAAAGCTATATTATGCGCAGGTGTGGGCTTTGGGCTTGCCTGGGCGCTGGGGTTGGAGCCAGAGGCTAGGGGCGTTTTAGTGATGCAATTATCGATGCCGGTGGCGGTCACATCCTACCTAATTGCCCAAAAGTACAATGTCGGGGGGTCAGATGTTGCCGGGTTAGTTGTTATTTCGACCCTTCTATCGATTATCACATTGCCCTTACTTTTGGTTTTTCTTCTGTAACTCCCGCAACTTAATATTTTGTTAATAGAAATTATGCGTTACTGTTTTGGAAACAATAGGGCGTTGAGTCTTGGTTCGCAGTCGCATCAGATTGATTATTGTTCTTGTGCTGGTCGCAGCTTGCGGCGGGCCGGAAAATCGTGCGCCTTCTCAACTAGATAACGCCTGTGCAATCATTGCCCAACGCCCCGCTTATCTGCGCGCGATGCAACGCGCCGAAAGCAAATGGGGCGCGCCGGTGCCCGTGATGATGGCGATGATCTATCAAGAAAGTAAATTCCGTGCGACAGCGCGCACGCCGGTTCGCTATACTTTGGGCGTTATTCCAATGGGACGGCAAAGCTCTGCCTATGGTTATGCGCAGGCTTTGGACGGAACTTGGGAAGAATACCAAACCAAAACTGGGCGTCGCGGTGCAAAACGTGATCGGATCACCGATGCGACCGATTTCATGGGCTGGTATATGGACCTGACTGAACAGCGCAACGGCGTCGCAAAAACGGATACGCGCAACCAATACCTTGCCTATCACGAAGGTCACACCGGATATTCACGCGGCAGCTATCGGTCGAAAAGCTGGCTATTGCGTATTTCCAACGAAATTGCGGACAGGGCTGTGATGTATGACGCGCAGCTAAGGGCCTGCGGTCACCGCAACTAGCCGTTACTTCAGACGTTCTTCAATCACATACGGGATGTTGAACAGGAACGAAGACAAGCTGTCTCGATCCTCTAGCGCGCCCAAAATAACCGTGGTTTGATCGCCGCCCTCATTCGTTATGACCCATTGGCGCAGCTCTACCGGTTCAGGGGAAAATACCAGTTCGATCGTGCCGAGTTCAGGGTGATCTGGGTCTTGGGCCACAATGCGCGTGGCTGTGTCATCCCCGAAATGCGACACCACCATTTCCGAGCGATTAAAATCAACATTCCGCTGTAAAATCAGGTTCAATGGAGTCTGGCTAAGCGGATACTGCTCTGGTGGCTCGTTTGAGACAGGATCAAAAATCGCCAGTTGCCCACCGCCTGCGATCACAAGCGCAAGGTTGGGTGGGTCATATTCAAACCGCATCCGTCCAGGGCGTTGAATGGCCAATTTGCCTGTCGACAAAGACCCATCTGAATTAATCTGGGTGAACGTCGTCTCGACCGTGCCAAGCTCGGTCATATAGCTGGACAGATCATTCAGACTTAGCTTTTCCGCCTGGACGGGTCCGGCGAGGCAAGCAGTAAGACAGGCAATCGTAAATACATGTTTCATACGGTAAATGTAGGCCTCGGGTCCGGCATGCGCCAGAGCCAACGCCCAATTTTCACAAAACTGTTTACTGCTCGGGGATCAGGATATCCCGTTTGCCGACATGGTTTGCAGCGCTGACCAAACCCTGTTCTTCCATCTGTTCGACCAAACGCGCGGCCTTGTTATAGCCAATCGCCAATTTCCGCTGAATATAGCTGGTCGAGCATTTGCGATCCTTGATCACAATCGCGACCGCTTGATCATACAAAGCATCCTCGCCATCGGTATTGCCACCAAGACCCAGAACGGCGTCGATATTGCCAGCTTCGTCTTCATCCGGACCAACAAGCACCGTGTCCACGTATTCCGGTGGGCCGTAAGATTTCAGATGGTTGACGATTTCTTCAACCTCTTCATCGCTTACAAAAGGGCCATGAACGCGGGTAATCTTGGCGCCGCCGGCCATATATAGCATATCGCCCATACCCAGCAGCTGTTCGGCCCCTTGTTCACCCAAGATCGTGCGGCTGTCGATCTTGCCGGTGACCTGGAACGAAATACGGGTTGGAAAGTTCGCCTTGATCGTGCCCGTGATCACATCCACCGAAGGACGCTGGGTGGCCATGATCAGGTGAATGCCCGACGCCCGCGCCATCTGCGCCAAGCGCTGAATGCAGGCCTCGATTTCTTTGCCCGCGACCATCATCAGATCCGCCATCTCATCCACGATGACGACGATATAAGGCAAGGTTTCAGGGCGAATTTCCTCGGTCTCGAACACTGGTTCGCCTGTGGCATCGTCAAACCCGGTTTGAACGGTGCGCTTGAACATCTCACCCCGGTTCAGAGTGTCCCGCACGCGGCCATTATAGCCTTCGATGTTACGAACGCCCATTTTGGACATTTTGCGATAGCGCTCTTCCATCTCGCCCACGACCCATTTCAGGGCGACAACCGCCTTTTTGGGGTCAGTTACAACAGGGCTTAGCAGATGGGGAATGCCGTCATAGACGCTCAGTTCCAGCATCTTGGGATCGATCATGATCATCCGGCATTCGTCGGGTGTTAGCTTATACAGCAAGCTTAGGATCATGGTGTTGATCGCAACCGACTTACCGGACCCTGTGGTACCCGCGATCAGCAAGTGGGGCATCTTGGCAAGGTTGGCAACAACCGGCTCGCCGCCGATGTTCTTGCCCAGCGCCAAAGGCAGGTTCTGCGTGCTGTCGCCGAAATCGCGCGCAGACAGGATTTCCCTCAGAACAACTTTTTCACGGTTCACATTGGGCAATTCGATCCCGATGATCGATCGACCGGGCACTGTGGAAACACGCGCCGACAAAGCCGACATGGACCGTGCAATGTCTTCGGACAAGCCAATCACGCGGGACGCTTTTAGGCCCGGCGCGGGTTCCAGTTCGTACATTGTGACCACGGGGCCCGGGCGGACCGAGACGATTTCGCCCTTAACGCCGTAATCGTCCAACACAGCCTCTAGCATGCGCGCATTTTCTTCCAGCGCCTCGTCCGACAAGATGTGCCGTTCGACACTGGCCGGGCTGGACAGCAAAGACAAAGGCGGCGTTTCGTACCGGGGGGCAGCAGGTGGTTCGAACTGCAAAATTGGCTGCGCTTCGGCCTGGGCCTGACGGGACGGCATAACCGGCTTGCGTGCAGGGTGCTGGACCAAGGGTTCTTCCTGAACACGGGTCAACGGGGACGCTGCAAAAACAGGTGTTGAAGGCGCAGCGGGCGTTGGGGCCATGCCGGGAACAAAGCTGGGCATGTGCTGGGCATCATAGCTCTGGTCAACAGGATTAACCGCGGCAGGCGGCGTCATCGCGTCAGGAAACAAGGGCATGGTTTCGCGCGAAAAAATGGGTTCCGCACGCACGCCAGCAGGGACCAAAGGGTCGGAAACGGGCTGCGTTTTGCGCGCCATGCGGTCGTGAATGGCCCGCGCGATCCGGTCTTGCACGCGGTCGCCTACAACGGGGGGACCTTCAGGTTCGACCACCTCGGGAACATCAAGGGGAGCTTGGGTCACAATCTCGGGCGTCAGACCCTTTGAGCGATCTTCCAACATCTTGCGACGTTGAGCGACCCGAGCCAAAAGGCTAGGCTTGTTGGCCGGCGGTTCTTGGCGTGGCCCATCGGGTGTAGCAAATGGCGTTTGCGGTGCGGCCATTGGCATAATGGGTTCTTGTGGGACACCTCCGGCTGAATGCAAGGGCGCTGCATAACCCCGTGACATTGGCGGAACCTGCCCCCATTGAGGGGTAGCAGCAGGTGCCGGTTGTTGGAACATGTTCGGATCCGGCTCTGCCGTTTTGCGGTCGGCCAAACGGCTGCGCAGCGATCCCGCGCCAGAACTGCCAGCCGCAACAACCGCCCCGCCTGCGCGGAACAAGGACCCTGTCGCGATGGCCTGTAGGCTGATGAAACCCTCGGTCAGAAAGGCTTGTGCCAAGGTAAGTTCATCCCGGGACACGCCCAACACGAACATGCCAAGGGCCACCATGCCCACAGCCATAAGTACAGTCGCAGCCTTGACT
>SPJP01000156.1 GCA_006844665.1 Paracoccaceae bacterium | reverse complement strand
GAAATCCTCGTCATCTCAGCGGCTCGATCCGCTTGAAAAGTGAACCACACTGGTCTGCGCAGATCAAACCCCTGAGATTTAGAGGATTTTGCGCCAGCAGCGCAGGATTAATGGGTCCTGACCCTAGTCCCGCTCAAAGGCCTCAGCCTAAGCCGCGCCTACTGGCACAGCTCCATCTTCCGCATATAGCCGTTCAGATACATATAGACCCCGCCGGATGCTTCCCGAACCAGCATCAGCCGCGATGTGCTCTCGTCCCCTTCCGCAAAACATGTCGCGTCATACAAGATCCCATCAATACCGCGCAGCGCCGTTGGGTTGGCCAGATCGCAACTGCTCTCCACCCCAAAAAACTCTGTCTTGCGGATCACGAACGGCCCGCCATCCATGCCCTGATAATCCGTATCACAGCCCATAGCCGTCGCAGACCCATCCCAAGCACCGTTATACACGCCTTCAAAGGACTGCGCCCCAGCCGCCCCAGCCAAGGCAAAAAACCCAACACATACCATCGCCGCACGTCTCATAGGTCTCTCCTCACTCATACCTGAAAAGACACCTGCCACAACATGCAGACCCAATCCACAAAAACCCGGCACCGCCCCTTCATCTAGCCCAAAATACTCCCGCCGGAGGCGCGCAACACCACCGACAAAATACCGACGTTTTACCGACGCAATACAGACGCCATACAAACGGGCCAAAACCTGGGGAAAGCGCAAAATCCACCCGGGACGACCCGGCAGAATTTCACGAAAGAAAAGGAGAGTGGCGCGGTTGACGGGGCTCGAACCCGCGACCCCCGGCGTGACAGGCCGGTACTCTAACCAGCTGAGCTACAACCGCGCATCATGTCGTTTGGATCTATCCGGATGGGAAGCGGTGGCGCGGTTGACGGGGCTCGAACCCGCGACCCCCGGCGTGACAGGCCGGTACTCTAACCAACTGAGCTACAACCGCCCAAAGCTTCCCGTCCGAGGCGATGCCTCTGACGTGAGGGGGGTTCTAGGCGGGCGCGTTGGGGGCGTCAAGCGCGATTGCACCCACAATTGCAAAAAGGCAGATAGATCGCCGGATTTCTCCGCCCAAGCCCCTGAAAACGCCTGTAAATGCATGTCTGTCCTGCAGATATTTTCCCACGCGGCCACGGGACCCGCCCCAGTGATCTCGTCCCCCTGTCGCGAAACAGGCTGAATCCCCCAAGATTGCAAAATGCCGTGGGGGACAGGTCCCGCTCCCATCCGGTCAAGCCGCCAAGATCATGAAGGCATCTTCTCTTTGGGCACGTAACCGCCCACGCGCCCTTCATAGCCATACAGCCTTGAAATAAGGCTATATTTTTCCTGAAAACCCCTAGCCTTTGGGGGCCGGAACGAACTCTGCATTGTCGGTTGGGGGCAGCTTGAACCGTCCATGAGCCCAGTCCCCAGCGCGCCAAGCTTCTTTGGCAGCCTCAATCCGCTCGCGCGAGCTGGCGACAAAGTTCCACCAAATATAGCGCGGCCCCTCCAACGTGGCCCCACCCAGCAGCATCAACCGCGCGCCCTGGGGTCCGGCCTGCAAACTCACTTGGTCGCCGGGTCGGTAGACAAACATCTGCCCCGCAGGAAACACCTGGCCCGCCGCCTCGACCTCGCCCTCGATCACATAAACCCCGCGATCTTCGTGATTGTCCGGCATGGGCAACCGCGCCCCCGCCGCCAGCATCGCATCTGCATAGAACATCTCTGACGCCACATTCACCGGCGCTTTGACCCCGTAGGCATCCCCCAAGATCACCCGCACCGATTTGCCCTCGGCCTCCACCACCGGCAAGGCGTCTTTCGGGGCGTGCTCAAAGCTCGCAGGGCAGTCCTCTTGGTCCTTGGGCAGAGCCACCCATGTCTGAACCCCCATCATTGTCTGGGGCCCCCGATCGACCGGATCGTCCGTCCGTTCCGAATGGGTGATCCCGTGACCTGCCACCATCCAGTTGACGGCGCCTTCCTCGATCCACTGATCCGTGCCGACACTGTCGCGGTGATGGATGCGCCCGCTGTGCAAATAAGACACCGTGGCCAGCCCGATATGGGGATGGGGCCGCACATCCATCGAATGTCCGTGCAACATCTCGACCGGGCCGAACTGGTCAAAAAAGATAAAGGGACCAACCATTTGGCGCCGCGGCGCAGGCAAGGCGCGGCGAACCTCGAACCCGCCCAGATCCCGTGCACGGGGCGCAATGACGGTTTGGATTGTATCCACAGCATCCCCAATTGGGATGTTTGCGTCTAAAATGGGATTCCAGCTCATCTGACCGCCTCGTTTTCCAGCATACCGGGCTAGCATACGCCAAACAGGCTTGCAGAATAAGGCGCACCGATCCGCAGTTTCTGCGCGAATTTGCACAGCTCGAAATCCACCCAACCGGCAGGGAAATCTAATGGCTAGCTTGGCCCCAGTTTCTCTCCGACAGACAGCATCAGATCGGCGAAGAGCTGTGCCTCCTGATCATATTGAAGCTTGTCCGAGCACACCAAATATTCTTGCAAAACGGGGACATCCACCGGTGGATCGCAAAAGACCAAATCGGGCAGACCGCTGAGCTGCGGAACAAGGCGATTGTGGATGGTCGCGACATTCATAGTTCCCGACACGAAATGCGGAAGCACGACGAAGCTCGGCAAAGCGGCGGCGATCTTCACCTCTTTGTCTTGATCGCCCAACCATCTTTCAAAATGGCTTTTTCCGTCGTCGAGAAAGAAGTTCGTGACCACCAAACGGGACGCGAAAAATCGTTCTTCCGTGAAGCCTTCGGTCAAAATGGGGTTTTGGTCCCACAGGACCGATTTGAAGCGGTCCGTGAAAAGCGGCCGTGCATCAAATGATGTGTGCAGGGCAAATTCGGGGCCGATCAAAAACTCGATGGCCCCACGCCGGAACTGGTTTACCGCCTCTCTCGTGAACGGAAGCACCGACACGGATATATTCGGCGCGACGCTGGCCAGCTCTTTGACAAGAGCCGAGACATAAACCGCAGCGATATAGTCAGAGGCGATGATGCTGAAGCGGCGCGTTAAACCAGCGAGATCGCTTTGAGGGCGCATCCGCGACACGGCACGCAAGCGCGAGACCATGTCCGGAATTTGCTGTTCGAGCGAACGGCCAAACGGAGTCGGCATCATCATTTGCCCGTCGTAATACAGGATCTCGTCCTCAAAATGCAGGCGGGCGCGTTTGAGAGCACTGCTCATAGCTGACTGCGTTATGTGCAGCTCTTTGGCGGCGCGGGTCACCGAACGTTGACGCAAAAGCGCTTCGATTGCCACCATGAGGTTCAGGTCGAAATTTTCCAGATGCATGAGGCATTGATGGCATTAATGGCTGTTAGTTTAAATATAAATTTCACAGATTACCCATTCTCGCACTAGCATCCCCGGGCGTGGGCACGTTGAGGATGCTCGCCACTGGGAGGAAAACATGATCAAATTTACTGCGAGTGCAGCTGCGCTGATGGCTTTTGCCACGGTCGCATCCGCCGATACGATAAATGTCACCATCGTCGCCGGGCACCCGCCCGTCTTTCGCTGGGTTAAACAATTCCCCGAAGCCTTTGTTCCAGCCGCGACCGAAGCTCTGGAAGCTTTGGGTCATAGCTTGAATGCAACTGGCCAATATGGCGGAGCGATTGCAGGTGTTGGCGAAGAGCTGGAAGCCGTCGAAGCGGGCCTGTCAGAGATCGGCGCGTGCTCTTCCCTATTCGATCCGGCCAAGTTGGCTGTGCAGAACGTCACCTATTACACCCCATTTGTTAGCGACGATGCGCGTCTGGTCACCGAGATCATCAACGACATGCACCAAAATGATCCGCGCATGACCGAAGCCTACACCGAGAACAATGTGGTTTATGTCGGCTCGCCCACTGCGATTGACGACTATCTGTTGATGACCAATTTCCCGATCAACAATTTGTCTGACCTAGATGGCCGCAAAATCGCAGCGCCTGGCCCGGCGATCAACTGGCTGTCCGGAACCGGCGCGGTCGGTGTGCAGGGCAACCTGACCACCTATTATAACGAGCTTCAAACAGGGGTTTATGACGGTGTCATCGTCTTCGCCTCTGCGGCCTTCCCCGGCAAGCTTTATGAAGTGGCCCCTTACATCACGCAATTCGGCCTGGGCGCACAATCTGCGGGTTCCATCTGTGCCAACAAAGATTGGTGGGAAGGGCTTGATGCGGATGTTCAAGATGCATTCAGAACCGGTGCCGACGCTGCGCAGGAATGGTATCTGGCCGATTTGGAAGGCTTCGTCGCCTTGTCTTATGCCAAGATGCAAGAAGCCGGGGCAACGGTAACCGAGGCACCCGCTGAAATGCGGGCCGCGTGGGCCGCAGGTATGGACAATGCTGCCGCAGAATGGGCCGAGGGTCTTGATGCCGAAGGCAAGCACGGAACCGAAATCATGTCCAGTTACATGGACGCCATGCGGGCCGCTGGCGAAACGCCTTTGCGCGACTGGGATAAAGAGTAGCCCGGATGCGCGTTATCTCCCGTGCCCTGCGTGTGCTCGATTGGGCCACGCAGGGTGCAAATGTCCTGGGCACAGTGCTGATTGTTGGCCTTGTACTTATCATCTGTATCGATGTCGTTGGGCGCGAAGCCATAGGCGCCCCGCTGCGCGGCGTGCCTGAAATGGTGTCGCTTTCCATCGTGGCAATCGTGTTTTTGCAAGTGCCCCAAGCCTTTCGGGCGGGGCGTCTGACACGGTCCGATGGGCTTATTCGTTTGTTACAACTCCGCAATCCGCGACTAGTTTCGGCGCTGGAAACCTGCTTTGAACTTATCGGCGCGCTGGTCGTTGGGACAATCATTTATGCCCATTGGCCGATCCTTGTACGCTCGATCGAGCGGGGCGATTTTGTTGGATCTGTGGGCAATTTCACGCTTCCGACATGGCCGGTGAAACTGATGATCCTGATCGGGGCGAGCCTGTTGTTCCTGCAATTTTTGTCCCGCACCTTGCGGCGCATTCAAGGGGATGCCAATGACTCCGTTTGACATCGGCCTTCTTAGCCTTGCGGCTATGGGCGGCCTTGCGGTCTTTGGGCTGTATATCCCCATCGCCCTTATTTTATGCTCTTTCTGCGGCGTCTGGGCGATCAAGGGCAGCGCTGTTTTGGCCGCCAAAATGCTGGGGCTTGCGGCCAATGACGCGATCTCGAGCTACTTTTTTGGCGTTGTGCCGGTCTTCGTTCTGATGGGATTCATTGTGTCTGAATCCGGTATGGGGCGCGACGCGTTTGACGTGGCCAACGCCATGTTCATGCGGATCAAAGGCGGGTTGGGTCTGGGCACAATTGCCGCCAACACCATCTTTGCTGCGATCACGGGGATCTCTATCGCCTCTGCCGCCGTGTTTACCAAAATCGCGGTGCCAGAGCTGCGACGCCACGGCTATACAACCCGCTTTGCCGTTGGGGTGGTCGCTGGCAGTTCTGTGCTTGGGATGCTGATCCCGCCCAGCCTTTTGCTGATCCTGTACGGCTTGCTGACCGAGCAATCCATTGGCGATCTTTTTCTGGCGGGCCTTGGGCCGGGATTGGTGTTGGCGGTGATGTTTGGTATCGGCACGGTGCTAATGGCAATCTTTGCGCCGGGCTTTGTCGGCGGCAATCTAAGTGCCGATAGCGAAGATCTTACCGTCAAAGAGATCTTGTCCAAAGGCTTGCCCATTGCCTTGCTGATCACCCTTGTCTTGGGCGGCATCTACGCGGGCTTTTTCACCCCGGTCGAGGCCGGAGCGATTGGCACCGCCGGGGCCTTTACCATTGGCGTCGCCAAAAGGCAGCTGTCGCTGCAGGCCATCTGGCGAGTTTTGTCCGAAACCGGAATGATCACCGCCGCCATCTGTTTCTTGCTGATTGCAGCGCAAATGTATTCTCGGATGCTTGCATTCTCGGGGGTTCCGGCGGGGTTTGGCACATTCGTTGCGACCGTGGACCTAAGCCTACTGGGGATCATTTTGCTGTATTGCCTGGTGGTCATTCTGCTTGGGATGATCCTGGATTCCGGGTCTATCATGTTGATCCTTGTGCCGCTTATGCTGCCGGTCATCAGCGCCTTTGACGTCGATCTTGTTTGGTTCGGCATCGTTACGGTCATCGCCGTTGAAATTGGCCTGCTGACCCCGCCTTTCGGCATATCGGTCTACGTCATCAAGGCGACGCTGGATGATCCTGACATTGCGCTAAAGGATATCTTTTTGGGCGCGGCCCCATTTGCCCTGATGATGGTCGCCTGCCTGGCCCTCGTCATCTTTTTCCCCTCAATCGCGACTGGCCTTCTGGGCCGCTAGCAGGAGACTAAAATGAAGCTTATCGACCTCGCCCGACCGCTCGAAAATACCGAGTATGCTGACCCGCCTGGTCTTGGTCCAAAGATCACCTATATGCCCCATGACCAGACAGCTGATCAGGTGCTTGGCTTTTTCCCGGGCGTGTCCCGCGACCAGCTGCCAGGGGGCGAAGGCTGGGCGGTGGAAGCGGTTGAGCTGTCGACCCATAATGGCACCCATCTTGATGCGCCCTACCATTTCCATTCCACAATGGATGGCGGCCAGCGCGCGATAACGATTGATGAGGTGCCGCTAGAATGGTGCTGGGGCAACGGTGTAAAGCTGGATTTCCGACATTTCGAAGACGGCTATGTCGTCACCGCAAAGGATATCGAAGAAGAGCTGGCGCGGATTGGTCACGAACTGTCGGACGGTGATATCGTTCTTGTAAACACGGCGGCTGGCGCGGTGTACGGCAAGCCGGAATATGTTGCGACGGGCTGCGGCATAGGGCGAGAGGCGACCAACTACCTTTCGGGACACGGGGTCAAAATCACGGGCACAGATGCCTGGAGCTGGGACGCGCCCTTTGTTCATACGGCCAAAAGAGTAGCGGAAACAGGCGATGCATCCCTGATCTGGGAAGGCCACCGGGCCGGCATTGATCGCTGCTATCTGCATATGGAAAAGCTGGCCGATCTTGAAACTCTGCCCGACACTGGATTTGAAGTGATCTGCTTTCCGGTCAAAATCAAGGCGGCCAGCGCGGGCTGGTGCCGCCCTGTAGCCGTGGTGAAAAGCTGATGCAAAAGACTATCATAACTTGCGCCGTTACAGGCGGCATTCACACACCAACAATGTCAGACGCATTGCCAATTTCGCCCCAAGACATTGGCCGCTCTGCGCTTGAAGCCGCCGAAGCTGGGGCCGCGATTTTGCACCTGCATGCGCGCAATCCTGCAAACGGCGCGCCAACCGGGGAAACCGAGCATTTCGACGC
>SPJP01000159.1 GCA_006844665.1 Paracoccaceae bacterium | reverse complement strand
TGGCGGCCAGCCCTGCATCATCCAGTTTGCCGCGCACGTGGGCGGCATGCAGCGCCAGCAGGGCCAGCACCGTTAGCTGACAGGTGAACGCCTTGGTCGAGGCTACGCCGACCTCGACCCCTGCCAAAATGGGCAGGGCCACGTCGCTTTCCCGCGCGATCGAGCTTTCGGGGACATTGACCACTGACAGGATATGGCTGGCCTTGCCCGCGCAGTAGCGAAGGGCCGCCAATGTGTCAGCGGTTTCGCCTGATGGGCTGACAAACAGCGCCACATTGCGTTCGCCGATGGGTGGTTCGCGGTAGCGGAATTCCGATGCCACGTCGATTTCGACCGGGATACCGGCCAATTGTTCGATCCAATATTTGGCCGTCTGGCAGGCGTAGAAGGCTGTGCCGCAGGCCACCATGATCACCCGGTCGACTTGGGAAAAATCGGGCAGGCCTTCGGGCAGGTCGATGCTGCCATCTGCGTTCAGATAATGGGCCAGCGCGTCGCCCAGAACGCTGGGCTGTTCGGCAATTTCCTTGGCCATAAAGTGCTTGTGACCCGCTTTTTCGATCCGGGTCGCGTCTTGCTTGATCTGCTTTTCTTGACGGGTCACGGACAGGTTGCTTGCGTCAAAAATCTGCGCGCCCGCGCGGGTGATGATCGCCCAGTCGCCTTCGTCCAGATAGGTCACCCGGTCGGTCAGGGGCGCCAGCGCAATGGCGTCAGATCCAACGAACATCTCGCCATTGCCATGCCCGATAGCCAGAGGAGAGCCCCTGCGCGCCGCGATCAGCAGATCTTCTTCGCCTTCAAACAGCATCGCCAGGGCAAAGGCCCCTTCTAGCCGCGCGATGGTGGCTTTTGCGGCCTCGACCGGGGACATGTCCTGGCGCAGGTAGGACGCCAACAGCTGGGCCACGGTTTCGGTATCGGTGTCGGATTCAAAGTTTACGCCTTGGGCCGACAGTTCTGCCCGCAAGTCGCGAAAGTTTTCGATGATCCCGTTATGCACGACGGCCACAGGGCCCGATTGATGGGGGTGGGCGTTGCTGACCGTAGGCGCGCCGTGGGTGGCCCAGCGGGTGTGGCCAATGCCGGATTTGCCGGACAATGGCTGGGTGACCAGCAGATCCGACAGGTTCACCAGCTTGCCCACTGCGCGGCGGCGCTCCAACACCCCGTCATGCAAGGTGGCAATGCCTGCGCTGTCATAGCCGCGATATTCCAGCCGTTTCAACGCCTCGACCATGATCGGGGCAGCTTGGTGCTCGCCTAATACGCCAATAATTCCGCACATCTATCTATCCGCCCGTTGTTGTTTGGGTGATCATTTATCAGTTTTACGCGCTTTTGCGGCCCGCAGTTTGTCCATCAGGCGTTTTGCAAGGCCCGGCTTGTTGTCTTGGGGGGTGCGGGCCACGGCCAGCGCCTCGGCCGGGATGTCCTTGGTGATCACGCTGCCAGAGCCCGTCATCGCGTGATCGCCCACGCTCACCGGGGCCACCAACATGGTGTTGGACCCGATAAAGGCATTCGCGCCGATGGTGGTTTTATGTTTGAACACGCCGTCATAATTGCAGGTGATCGTGCCCGCGCCGATATTGGTTTTGCGCCCGACATGAGCGTCGCCGATATAGGTCAGATGATTGGCCTTCGCGCCTTCTTCCAGCACGGCGTTCTTGATTTCCACGAAGTTCCCGACATGGGCCTGTTCCTGAATTTCCGCACCCGGGCGCAGACGCGCGTAAGGGCCGATAATGGCGCCTTTGGCCACGTGGCAGCCTTCCAGATGGCTGAACGCCCGGATCTTGGCACCGGATTCAACGGTCACGCCGGGGCCAAACACCACGGCCGGGCCAATCTCGGCATCGCGGCCAATCACGGTGTCCAGGGCGAAATAGGTTGTGGCGGGATCGGCCAGGGTCACGCCATCTTCTAGCGCTGCGGCCCGGGCGCGGGCCTGAAACGCGGTTTCGGCCAGGGCCAGCTCGGCCCGGGTGTTGATGCCCAGGGTTTCGGCCTCGTCACACGTCACCACTTCGGCCGACAAGCCCCGGCTGCGGGCAATCTCGGCAATATCGGTCAGGTAGTATTCTTCGGCGGCATTATCGTTGCCCACCGCATCAATCAGCGAAAACAGGGTTGGCGCGTCGGCCATGACTACACCACTGTTGCACAAGGTCACGGCCAGCTCGGCCTCGGTGGCGTCTTTCGCTTCGACAATCTTGTCCAGCGCGCTGCCAGTTGTAATCAGGCGGCCATAGCGCCCCGGATTGGCTGCGTGAAAGCCCAGAACAACCAGATCCGCGCCGTTTTGCCGGGCGGCCTGCATGGTGGCCAGGGTTTCGGGGCTGATAAAGGGCGTGTCGCCGTATAGCACCACCGCGTCCCCGGTGAAGCCTTTCAGTGCCGGGCGCGCCTGAGCCACCGCATGGGCTGTGCCCAATTGTTCGGTCTGGCGCACGGTCGCTGCGTCTTCATCCAGACCCGCCAAAACGGCTTCGACCTGTTCGGCACCATGGCCTGTCACCACGACGATCCGTTCCGGGGCCAGACTGTCGCCTGCGCGCAAAGCATGGGCCAACATCGGGGCGCTTGCCAGGGGGTGCAGCACTTTGGGCAGCTCGGAATTCATCCGAGACCCTTTGCCGGCCGCCAGCACGATCAATGCGCCGGTCCAGTCCTGTGATGCCGCCATGGTGGTTTTCCCTTCTCTTCTGCTCTGGGCTCTTTTAACCAATGTGCAGGGGCGAGCAACCGTCCCCACCATCAAAGCGTGTTTCGAACCGTAACAGTACCCAAAACCATCGGCGACCCGTTGCCGATTTGCCCATTTTGCATAGGGATTCCCAAAGCCATGACCGCGCGTTCCGTGATATTCGACCTCGACGGCACATTGGCCGATACATCCGGCGATTTGATCGCAGCGGCCAATCATTGTTTCCATGGCATGGGGCTGCAGGCGCGTCTTGATCCGCAGACCGACCAGGGCATCGCCCTGCGCGGCGGGCGCAGAATGCTCAGCGCGGGGTTGATGCGCGAATTTGGGGTCGTGGACGAAGACCTGCTGCTGCGTTGGTATCCTGAATTGCTGGCCTATTACGGCGATCATATTGACGCGCAAACGGTGCTTTATCCCGGCGCGATGGATGCTGTGGCCCGCCTGACCGCCCAAGGCGACAAAGTGGCGATTTGTACCAACAAACCCGAAGGCCTGGCCGAATCCCTGATGACCCGGCTGGGGGTGCGCGATGCCTTTGGCGCGTTGGTCGGGGCCGACACATTGCCCGTGCGCAAACCAGACCCCGCCCCCTTGTTCGAGGCGATCAAGCGCATCGGCGGCGACCCCGCCCGCGCTGTCTTGGTGGGCGACAGCGACACCGACCGCAACACCGCGCGCAATGCAGGAATTCCCAGCATTCTGGTCACATTCGGCCCCAGCGGCGATGACATGGCCGCCCTGGACCCCGAAGCCCTTTTGCAGGATTACGCGTCCTTCGACAAAGTTCTCGGCGGCTTATTGCCATCCAGTCTTTGAACTTTCGCAATGTCACGCTAACGTGTCCTTGCCGAGCTGTTTTCGGCACCTTGGGAGAACACTATGTCTACACTTCACTACTCAAAGACATTTTCGGTAAGCGGCCTTGTTTTGGCCCTTGGCGTATTGGCCAGCCCAGTGGCGGCGCAGAATATTTGCGGCGGAATGGGCAATGGCGGCGCATGGATCGGCGGGATCGCCGCCGGGTCCGACGTGGCAACTGCCGCAGGCCCTTTTGATACAAGCGGTTTCATTCCAGCCAATAGCGAAATGATCACATTGTTTTCGCTTAGCCAGCCTGCATCCGTGCGGGTCGAGGCTTTGCCAGATGACAGCAGCGACAGCGTTATTGATCTGCTGGACGGCACTGGCGGTTTGATCCTGAACGATGATGATGGCGGTGGCGGTTTGGCGTCGCGCGGGGAAATTGACCTGCAGCCCGGCACCTATTGTCTGATCACCCGGGGCATCGAAGGATCCCAAGCGACCGTTGACGTTCGCGTTGGCCTGACCGAGCACACTCCCCTGACCGTGGGCGCGACCAACACGGCCGAGCTGGAAGCCTGCACCATCAACACGCCAGCTGAAAACCTGCCTTTGGGTCGCCTGCCAGCATCGGCCACAGCCTCGGCCAACCAGACACCCTATTACGGGTTTACCCTGGACAGCCCCATGGCCATGACCTTCACAGCCTCCAATGACGAAGCTGACCCGGTCCTGTATCTCTATGATGCCAGCGGTGCGCTGTTGGCGGAAAACGACGATTCCAACGGCCTCAGCTCTCGGATCGACATGACCACTGAACTGGCCCCCGGCTATTACTGCCTAGGCCTGCGGGCATTGTCAGATTCCGATCTGCCCATCACGGTTGAGGTGTCCGAGTTCAACGAGCAGGACTATCTGAACGCGCTGTATTCGTCTGGCGAAACCAGCCCACCTTTGGATGGCAGCTACCCGGTCACCAATCTGGACGAGCTGGAAACCCGCCTGCGGGAAGACGTGACCTTGGGCGACGGCATCAGCTGGTATCAGGTAGAGCTGTATGACGGCGACCTGATGTTGGTCGAAGCGATCGCCGTGGGCGAAACGGACCCAACCCTGGTTGTCTTTGACGATCTGGGCCGCGAACTGGCCCGCAATGACGATTACGGCGATGGTCTGAACAGCCAAGTTGCCTTGCCAACAGGTCCCGGCATCTATGTGATCGGTGTCGGTCAGGTCGGCGATGAGCCCGGCGGCATGATCCGCCTTGCGCTGCAACGCTATGTGCGCGCGCGCCGCTAAAGCTTTGAAAAATTTGGAAAGGGCGGTCCTTGGGCCGCCCTTTTTTGTTGGGCTTCCAGCTACAGCCGAGGCGGGGTTATGGCATCGCGCAAGGCGGCCAAATCCGCAGCACTGTCTAATCCCGCCACCAAATCCGCAATCAGATCCGCCCGTCCTTGCCCCAAAGCCCCCCGCGCCAAGCCGTCATATTTCGTCCGCAGCTCGGTGGCCGAAGGCGGCGCAGTATGGTCCCAGCGCGGCTCGGTCCAGTCGCTTTCCACCTGCCGCCCCCCCGTTAGATGCAGCCGCACCTTGGCCAGCCGAGTGCCCGGAAACTTGGCGTTGGCCTTTGCCGATTCAACCATGCGCAGCCCCTTGGACAGGCGCAGAACCTCGGCATCTTTCAACGCGTCACCTGTGATATCCTCGGGCCGCACCGCCCCTTTGACCATCGCCACCGCCACGGGGAACGAGGTCGAATATTGCGCCTGTTCAGTGTCCTCGGGCTGGCTGACCGCCAAGCGGATGGATTCGTGAAACGTCTCGACCTCGATCAGCGCGATATCTGCAGCTGTCAGCCCATGGGCTGTGCGCAATGCCAATGCGGCCTCGACCGGGGCCTGGGCCCAACGGCAAACCGGGATCGGCTTGTAATATTGCTCTAACCCGTACCAGCGCGTGCCCAGATCGGCCCAATACTCAGGCGCCTGTTCCACTGTGATCGCAGGTGCGCCGGTAAAGCCTGCCTGTGCCAGCCGCACGGCAGATACCCCCGCCATCGCGCCCCAGCCGGATCCGTCCTTGACCATCGTCGGATGGTCAATGCAGCGCATCATCTGGCTGCGCGGTCCGTGAAATTCGGCAATCCCCAGGGCATGGCGGGTCTGGTCCCGGTCCAGCCTCAAAATCCGCGCCCCGGCGGCGGCCACAACAACCGCCCCCCAACTGCCCGAGGTATGGTAATCAGCAACCGTCCCGTGCTGCGCCATTGATACCCGCGCGCCGACCTCATATCCCAGCACCATCGCCTCTAACAGCTGCTGGCCCGTCGCTCCGGCCTGCAGCGCCAACGGCCACAGCCCCGCAAATAGCGGACAGCCGATATGCCCCTTGGCCGGGTTGAACCCATCATGGCCGTCCAGCGCGTCAATCGTCATCCCCAGCGCCAAAGCCACCCCGGCCGCAGACGCGCAGCGCCCATCCAGCACCAAGGGCAGGGGGCCGCCGAATTCGGCCACCGCATGGTCGCGGATGATGCGGCTTAGATCGGTGCTCGCCCCACCCGCAGCGATCCCCAGCAGATCCAACAGCGCAAGTTTCGACTGGGCGCGCACCTGATCTGGCACGGCATCCCACCGCAGATCGTGAATATATTGAACCGGATCTTGTGTCATAGGCCCAGCCTGCGCCCCCCCGCGCCCCCTTGTCCGGCCTATCCGCGACATCACCCCACGCCGCCCACGACATTGACCGGGACATCAGACCGTTCCACACTCGGTGCATGAGCGAGATTTTCAACGGCAGCTTCACCCAGCAAGACCCGATCCCCGAGGATGGCATCAAAGCCGCCGAGGCTGTCCTGCGTTCGGGCCGTCTGCACCGCTATAACCTGGCCCCGGACGAAGCTGGGGAAACAGCTTTGTTAGAACAGGAATTCGCGGATCTGATCGGGGCGAAATACTGTCTGGCCGTTGCCTCGGGCGGGGCGGCGATCGGCTATGGGCTGCGCGCTGTTGGGGTTAGCCCCGGCGACCCGGTCCTGACCAACGCCTTCACCCTGGCCCCGGTGCCCGGCGCAATCGCAGCCCTGGGCGCAAAGCCTGTGTTTGTCGAGGTCACCTCGGATCTGGTCATCGACCTGGACCATCTGCAAAGCCAGATCGCAGCATCGGGCGCAAAGGTTCTGCTGCTGTCGTTAATGCGTGGCCATATCGGCGACATGGCGGCCCTGCGCGCGATCTGCGACAGATCCGGTGTGACCATCGTCGAAGACTGCGCCCATACGATGGGGGCTGACTGGGATGGCGTGCCATCAGGGTGCTGGGGGGCCTTGGGCTGCTTTTCCACCCAAACCTATAAACACATCAACTCGGGCGAGGGCGGGCTTCTGGTCAGCGACGACCCAGATCTGATGGCCCGGGCGATCCTGATGTCGGGCAGCTATATGCTGTATGACCGCCACCTGGCCGCCCCGGGCCCCGAAGCCTTTGAAGATGTCAGATATCAGATGCCCAATATCTCGGGCCGGATGGATCATCTGCGCGCCGCCATCCTGCGCCCGCAATTGCCCCTGTTGGCCCAGCGACGCCAGGGCTGGCGCGATCGCTACAACGCTGTTCAGGCAGGGCTACGCGGCTGCACCGGCCTGCGCCTGATCGACCGACCCGCCAAAGAAGGCTACGTGCCGTCCTCGTTCCAGTTTGACCTGCCAGGCTGGCCCGCCCCCCGCGTCGCCCGCGTCGTCCAATCCTGTGCCGCCCGGGGGGTAGAGCTGAAATGGTTCGGCGCCCCGGACCCCGCCGGGTTCACCAGCCGCTACGACCATTGGCACTATGCCGAAACCCCTAGCTTGCCCCAAACCGATACGGTGCTTGCAGGCCTGATTGATCTGCGCCTGCCCCTGACCTTCACCCTAAAAGACTGCGCCCAAATCGCCCGCATCA
>SPJP01000157.1 GCA_006844665.1 Paracoccaceae bacterium | reverse complement strand
AATATGCAGGAGGTCATGGCCCGGTCCGGTCAGGTGCTGTTGATCACAGACAGCGCCGGGGCCGAGCGCGCCAGCCACGGCACTTGGGAAACCCTGGTCATGCCCAGCTGTGATCCGTTCTTTGCCCCTATCGTCTATGCCGTGCCCGCCCAGTTGGTCGCCTATCACACGGCCTTGGCCAAGGGCACCGATGTGGACCAGCCGCGCAATCTGGCAAAATCCGTGACGGTGGAATGACACCGGACGACGCACTTGCCCTGTTAGAGGCCGACGCCAATCACGACAAAGCAACGGAAATGGCGCGGTATCATAAGGTTGAGCGCCCCTATCTGGGGGTGGCCAATCCGGTGATCGACGCCCATGTGAAGGATTGGCGCGCCGCCCTGGACGTGCCGGGCCGGGTCGCGTTGGCCAAGGGACTGTGGGACAGCAATATACACGAGGCCCGGGTCGCTGCCGCCAAACTGCTGACCCAAGCGCGCCTGCGCCCTGATGATGGCGACGCATGGGCCCTGATCGCATCCTGGGTGCCCGATTTCGACGCCTGGGCTGTGGCCGACCACGCCGCCATTGCCGGGCAAAAACGGCTGGTGGCCGACCCAACCCGGCTGGACGAGGTCGAAATCTGGACCCGGTCGGACCATCTATGGACCCGCCGCGCCGCCCTGGTGATGACCCTGCCCTGGACCAAGCAGAACTTCCCCAAACCGGCCGAGCTGGACGCCCGCGACCGTATTCTGGGCTGGGCCGCGTCCTATGTGCCGGATCAAGAATGGTTCATCCAGAAAGCCATCGCTTGGTGGCTGCGCGATCTGTCCAAACACGACCCCGACCGCGTGCGCGGGTTCCTGGAAACCCATGGCGAAGCGATGAAACCCTTCGCCCGCAAAGAAGCGTCCCGCTATCTGCCTTAGGGTCAGGACCCTTATTCATCCCGCAAAGCGCGGCGTAGGATTTTGCCGGTGGCGGTCATGGGCAGGGCGTCTATCGGCTCGACCAGGCGGGGGGCGACATGGGGGCTGACCGTGTCGCGGACATGCTGGATCAGCTGCCCGGCCAGATCATCGGACCAATCGCCCGGGTCTTGCAGCACCACATAGGCTTTGACGGCCTGGGTGCGCACGGGGTCGGGCACGCCGATAACGGCGGCCATGATGACGGCTGGATGGGCGGTTAGGGCGGTCTCAATCTCGGACGGGCCGATGCGGTAGCCGGCCGAGGTGATCACGTCATCATCCCGGGACGAAAAGCGGATATAGCCATCTGCATCCGCCACCCCCAGATCACCGGTGCGCAGCCAATCGCCGTTGAACTTGGTTTCGGTCGCCTCGGGCTTGTTCCAATAGCGCAGGAACATCACGGCGGTGCCGCGGCGCACGCAGATCTCGCCCACCTCGCCGGGATCAGTTTCAGAACCGTCGGCATTCAGGACCCGCACGTCATGGCCGGGCACGGCCAGCCCCATGGCACCCGGCGGCGGGGTCATGCGGCCCGGCACGGCGTTGATCACCAGATTGCATTCGGTTTGGCCGTAAACCTCGGTCACCGGGGCGCGCAATTCGTCGTGGACCCAGCCCACCAGATCATCGCCCAGGCTTTCGCCCCCGGACGAGATTGAGCGCAGGCCAAGGCCATCTGGAACCGCCTCGGCCCGCATCAATTTCAGGGCTGTTGGGGGCAAGAACAGGATATTGGCCCCCTGCCCCTGGATCACGGCATAGGCGCCTGCGGGGGAAAATTTGCGCATTCGGTGGGACACCAGCCGCGCGCCATAATACAGCGCGGGCATGGCCAGATCCATCAAACCGCCGATCCACGCCCAATCCGCCGGGGTCCAGCAGACGGCGCCTTCATCCGCGATCCCCGGATGCGACACCTCGATCGAGGGCAGATGGCCCAGCAGAAAGCGGTGGGCATGCAGCACGCCTTTGGGATCGCCCGTGGTGCCTGAGGTATAGATGATTATCACCGGATCCTCGGCCCCGATGGGCTCGGACACAAAGCCGTCTGGATCCGTGTTTTCCACAGCATTCCAAAAGCTTGGCAGGCCGTCCAGCCCGTCGCCCGTCACATAGACCGCCGACAGATCCGGCAGGGTGTCGCGCAGCGATAGAACTTCACGCGCTTTGTCGGGTTCGGCCACCACAATGCTGGCCCCGCTGTCGCGCAGACGGTAGGCCAGCGCGTCGGCGCGGAACAGGGTGAACAGCGGCAGGGCGATGGCCCCCAGCTTATAGGCGGCGAAATGGGCGATCAGGGTTTCGGGGCCCTGTGGCAGCAAAATCGCGATCCGGTCGCCGCGCTTGATGCCTTGGGCGCGCAGATGGGCCGCAAACCTGTCAGAGGCGTCTTTTAGCTCTCCAAAGCTCCAATCCCTTGGGGTCAGATCGGCGTCCAGATGGGTCAGCGCGATGCGGTCCGGGTCCTTTTCCGCCCAGCTGTCGCAACAGGCCTGCCCCATGTTGAAATTAGCAGGCACATCCCAGGCAAACGCCGCCCGTTGCTGATGCCAATCGGCAATCTGGGGAAGAATGGTTCGGGACAGATCACGGGTCATTTCTGGGCTCCGCTTGAATTGAACATATGTTCAATTATGTCTTGGACGCGTCCATTGGGCAAGCTTTTCGTTTAAGCGCTCGAATCTAGGGCCCGGATTCTAAGGGCTGGCGATCACCAGCTCGCTGAGCGCGGCAGGGGACAGGCCCAGCCCCAGCAAGGTTTGCAAAGACGCCCGCGCGCCGCCTTCGGGGCCGGGGCGCAATTGCACGGCAAGCTCGGCGCCGGTATCGGTGCGGATCACCCGGCCGTTCTGCACCTGGCTGACCAAAGGCGTTTCCACCCACAGGCTTTGATCGGCGGGATTGCCCAAAGACACCACGGACCGGCCAAGCTCGCCCGATTGGGCCGTTTCGGGAATCACGTCTGGGATCAGATTGCTGGGCCGGGCCAAGGGGCGCGGGGTATCGGCCGTTGGGGTATTGACCGGTACCAGGGACGCGGGGGCAGGTTCGGGCTCGGGGCCAACAGACAGCAGGTCCAGATCGGCACAGCCCGCCAGAACACCAGCACTAAGACAAAGGATCACAACAGCTTTCATAGCCAGACCATGTCCCAGCGCCGCACGGTTTGCAACGGCTGGTTCACAAGCCTGTCAGCCCCTGTCCTTGGAACGCCTATGTCTTGCGCCCGGCAAAATTCCCGCCTAGCGTCATGCCATGAACGCACCTTTGATCGATCCCTTCGCCCGCGCCATTTCGTATCTGCGTGTCTCTGTCACCGACCGTTGCGATTTTCGCTGTGTCTATTGCATGTCCGAAGCGATGCAGTTTCTGCCCAAGAAAGAGCTGCTGACCCTGGAGGAGCTGGACCGCATGTGCACCACCTTTATCGGGATGGGCGTGCGCAAGCTGCGGATCACCGGGGGGGAACCCCTTGTGCGCCGTGACATCATGCAGTTTTTCAAAGGCATCGGGCGGCATCTGGACAGCGGCGCGCTGGAAGAGCTGACCCTGACCACCAATGGCAGCCAGCTGGAACGCTTTGCCGGTGATCTATATGCCGCCGGCGTGCGGCGGGTGAATATCAGCCTGGATACGCTGGACGAAGACAAATTCGCCCGGGTCACCCGCTGGGGACGGTTGCCGCAGGTGTTACGGGGGATTGATGCGGCCCAAAAGGCAGGTTTGCAGATCAAGATCAACGCCGTGGCCCTGAAAGGGTTTAACGAGGACGAGCTGGGCACGATTACGAAATGGTGCGCCAGCCGGGATATGAAACTGACCTGGATCGAGGTTATGCCCATGGGCGATCTGGGCGGCGAAGACCGGGTGGGCCAGTTCTGGTCCCTGAACGATGTGCGGGCGGCCTATGCCCAGGATTACACCGTGACGGAGCTGGCCGAACGCACCGGGGGCCCCGCGCGCTATGTGCGGCTGGAAGAAACCGGCCAGACCATCGGGTTCATCACACCGCTGAGCCATAATTTCTGCGAAAGCTGCAACCGCGTGCGCCTGACCTGCACCGGAGAGCTGTATATGTGCCTTGGCCAAGAAGACATGGCGGATCTGCGGGCACCTTTGCGCGCCTCGGACGACAATGCGCAGCTAGAACACGCGATCCGGGCCGCTATTGCCCGCAAGCCCAAGGGCCATGATTTCGACTATTCGCGCCAACGCGCCGACGGGCAAGTGACCCGCCACATGAGCCATACGGGCGGGTAAAAGCGTTTTTCGGCAGGGGTTTAAATTTTCTTCACAAAAAAGTGACGGAAAAGTTGCGGGCGGGCGTATCATGTCCATCACCACGCAACCAAAAGGCCCCAAAATGCGACTTACACTTATTGCCCTTGCCCTTACCGCAACCGCCGCCCATGCCAATGACCCGCGGATCCTGAACGAGGCCGCTTTGGGCGGCACCGGCAGCACGCCCGTTCAAGCCGAGATTTGGGTTGATAACTGGTTTACTCTGTACGTGAACGGGCAAGAGCTGCATTCCGACAGCGTGGCCTACAAGACCGAGCGGTCGTTTAACGCCGAGCGGATCACCTTTAACGCCGACCTGCCGATGACCGTCGCGTTCGAATTCCGGGACTTTATGGAAAACGACACCGGGCTGGAATATATCGGCACGCGGCGTCAACAGATGGGCGATGGCGGCGCGATTGCGCAGTTTATCAATGCCTCGACCGGGGCGAGCCTGGGCGTCACCAATGCCGATTGGGCCTGCAAGGTCATCCACCACGCGCCCGTGCAAACCAGCTGCGCGGACGAAAGCAATCCCCAAGCCGGTGTCGGTGCCTGCGCGGGCGAAATCACCAGCGCGCCCGACGGCTGGACCCAGCCCGGTTTTGACGACAGCGGTTGGGAGGCAGCGACCGAGCACAGCGAATCTGCTGTGCGGCCAAAGGACGGCTATGACGAGATCAGCTGGGACCGGGATGCCGAAATCATCTGGGCCGAAGATCTGGAACGGGACAATATCGTTCTGTGCCGCGCCCAGATTGGTGGCTAGGGTCAGGACCCTAACCCCCTTGGTGGGTATTGGTGACGTAATAGTCATCTGACAGTTTGATCCCGAGCGAGAAATAGCATTTCTGGGGGATCATCGCTTTGATCGCGGCCTCTAGGTCAGCCATCAAAGGGGCCATGAAAGCGGCGTCGCGGTGGGGTTTGTTCAACATCGCGATGTCCACCAGCATATGGGTGTGGTGGAACAGATCCGCCGGATAGGCGCGGCCTTTGCATTCCCCTGCCCCGCTATCATGGGATTGGATCACCGCTTCGATCTTGGCCAGGATGGCAGGCGCGTCCACCGTCAGGTTGGCGGAGTATTTCAGGTCTGCATGGGGCATGGGGGCTCCTATAACTTGGTCAGGCGGGGCGGCGCACGACCAGATCAATCAGGGCCGATCGGCCGGAATGGCCCCGGCCTTCTTGGACGTCCCGCTCGTAGCTCGCTAGGCGTTCAATCTGCCAATCGCCGAAATGTTGGCGCAGCAGGGCTTCCGTATACATGTTTTCCACAAAGGGTGGCCCACCGGTGCCCAGTTCGATCTGGTCCGGGGTATAGCCGTGCAGCACCAAACGCCCGCCGGGCTTTGTGGCAGCGCGCAAGGTTTCAAATTGCCGGGCCCGCGCGTCGGGGCCCATGAACTGAATGAAAATGCCCACCACCAGATCAAAGCGGCGGGTCCAATCCCAGCCGTCCCAATCAGATACATGAGTATCCAAGGTTACCCCTGCGCCAGCGGCCAGATCCTGGGCGCGGCCGACGGCGGTGGGGGACAGATCAAAGCTGGTCACATCCAGCCCCGCCTTGGCCAGATGGACCGAATTGCGTCCTTCGCCATCGGCCACGGCAAGAGCGGTCTTGGCCCCCGCCGTGATCCATGGGTTTTCCGTTAAAAACGCGGCTGGTGCTTTGCCAAACACATAGTCTTCAGCGCTGGCATAGCGGTCTTCCCACATCGGTCAGGCCGCCGGCATACGCTGTTCGACAATGCCCGCCCACCAGCTGCAGCCTGCAGGGATCGCGTCATCGTTGAAGTTATACAGCGGATGGTGCACCGCCGCCGTGTCGCCATTGCCGACCAGAATATAGGCGCCGGGGCGTTCATTGGCCATGAAGGCGAAATCTTCGCCGCCCATGACCAGCGGGGCGTCCGTATCGCAATCGCCTGCGACCGAGGCCGCGACCTCGGCCGCAAAATCGGTTTGAACGTCAGAGTTGACCATCACCGGATAGCCGCGTTCATAGCTGACCTCGGCCTTTGCGCCGAACACTTCGGCTGTGCGGTGGATGATGTCGACCAGGCGCGCTTCGGCCATGTCCTGCACCTCGTGGTCCAAAGTGCGGACGGTGCCCTTCAACGTGACCGTTTCCGGGATCACATTATGGGCCTTGCTTTCGGTTTCAAAGCTGGTGACCGACACGACCAGCTGTTTGATCGGGTCCAGATTGCGTGACACGATGGTCTGCAGCGCCAGAACGATATGGCTGGCCACAACGGTAGTATCGATGGTTTCCTGCGGTTTGGCCGCGTGGCCGCCCTTGCCTGTGACCGTCACATGGAACTGATCGGCGGCTGCGAAAAACGCGCCGGTGCGGATGCCAAAGCTGCCCACGGGTTTGCCGGGCCAGTTGTGCATGCCGTAGACTTCTTGGATACCGAACTTGTCCATCAAGCCATCTTCGCACATCTCGCGACCGCCGCCGCCGCCTTCTTCGGCGGGCTGAAAGATCACCACTGCTGTGCCGTCAAAATTGCGCGTCTCGGCCAGGTATTTCGCGGCCCCCAGCAGCATCGCTGTGTGGCCGTCATGGCCGCAAGCATGCATCGCCCCCGGGGTTTTCGAGGCGTAGTCGAGCCCGGTCGCTTCCAAAATCGGCAGCGCGTCCATATCGGCGCGCAGGCCGATCACTTTGCCCGATGTGTTTGTTTTGCCGTGGATCACCCCGACAACCCCGGTGCGGCCCAGACCGGTGACGATGTCGTCACAACCAAATTCCTTTAGCTTATCAGCGACAATGGCGCTGGTGCGGTGGGTCTCGAACAGAATTTCCGGGTTCTCGTGCAGGTCGCGCCGCCATTCGGTGATCTCGGGCAGCATTTCGGCGAAACGGTTCTTAACAGGCATTGGCTTTAGTTCCTTTAGGCAGAGAGACGGTCAATCAGGCGTTCCATGAACACCTGCCCCGCTTTAAATTGAGCAATTTCAATAAATTCGTCGGGTTGGTGGGCTTGGGCGATGTCGCCCGGCCCGCAGACGACGGCAGAATAGCCTTCGCGCTGAAATTGTCCGGCCTCGGTCCCGTAGCTGACCACATGGGTGGCGTTGTCGCCGGTCAGCTGGCGGGCCAGCTGCTCGGCCGGACCATCGGTTTCGGGGGCCAGCGGGGGTACGTCAAAGCGCTGGAAAAAGGTGATGCCCGCGTCAGGGTGGACGGCCTGCATTTCCGCTTCGATCTGTGCGACCTTTTCGTTGAACCGGTCTTCCCACACAGCCGGGCTTTCGCCCGCCACGCAGCGGAAATCGAACGAGAATGTGCA
>SPJP01000158.1 GCA_006844665.1 Paracoccaceae bacterium | reverse complement strand
GAAACCCGGGTCTTTTTGTGCGGGACCCCTTTGACCAGATCTTGGGCGCGGCCCAGCTCGATCAGACCGGCGCCGATATGTTGTTGGAACACCTGGCCCGCCTTGGTCAGGGTCAACCGGCGCGAACTGCGGTCAAACAAGGCGCGGCCCAGAATTTGTTCCAGCTCTTTTATCGTTTTGGAAGCTGCGGGCTGGGACACGTTAAGTGTTTGGGCAGCAGCAGATAATGACCCAAGCCGGGCGGTTTCCAAAAAGCAGTGAAGGTGGCGAAAGCGGAGTCTGTGATCTAGCACTTATAACCTGTGGGTTAACATAAATGGGCAAGATTATATTTTCCGTAACCGCCAAGAAATGCAAGAAGGAGAAAAGCCATATTTTTGGCCACTGACCTGAAGGGGGACCGCACCCAATGAATGACCGTTTTGACCAAGGTATGAAAACGCGCCGAGAGGTTCTGGGCGATGCCCATGTGGACCGGGCCGAGGCCGCGAAAACCGATCTGGATCTGCCGTTTCAGACCTTGATCACCGAGGGCGCTTGGGGGGCTGTTTGGTCCTCGGACGCGATCAGCCGCCGGGAACGGTCGATGCTGACCTTGGCTTTGCTGGCCGCCACTGGCAATTTCGAAGAAATCCCGATGCATATTCGCGCCACGGCCCGCACAGGGGCCAGCAAATCCGACGTGATGGAAGCGTTTCAGCATGTTGCTGTCTATGCCGGCGTGCCCAAGGCCAACCATGCGATTAAACTTGCCAAACAGACTTATGCCGAAATGGAGAACCAGTCATGACCGATAGTTCAGCTTTGATGGCGCGCAGACGAGAAGTTCATCCCGTTGCATATTATGAAGACTACAAAACATCGGTGCCGCGCTCGCCCTCGCTGCCTTTGTTGTCGATGGAATCGACATTCAGCGAAGAAACCGGTCCGCGCTTTGGGCATGGTCTGATCGGCAAGTATGACAACAACCTGATCTGCAACTACACCCAAGGGGCCGCACTGGCTGTTGGGGAACGGATCAGGGTGCATGGTCGGGTTTTGGATGAAAACGCGCGGCCTGTTCCCAACACGCTGATCGAGATTTGGCAGGCCAATGCGGGCGGGCGCTATCGCCATGTCAAAGACACGTATTTCGCGCCTTTGGACCCGAATTTTGGCGGCTGCGGACGCACTTTGACGGATGAGAACGGGTTTTACGAGTTTATGACCATTCGCCCCGGGGCCTATCCTTGGCCAAACCGAGGCAATGACTGGCGGCCCATGCATATTCACTTTTCGATCTTTGGCCATGCCTTTGGCCAACGTTTGATCAGCCAGATGTATTTCCAGGGCGATCCACTGATTGATCTGTGCCCGATTGCGGCGACTATTCAAAAGCGCAGTCAGCTGGACCGATTGGTTGCGCCGCTGGATTTACAGAACTCTCGCGGGATGGATTATCTGGCCTATAAATTTGACATCGTCCTGCGCGGAAGCCGCCAGACAATGTTCGAAAACAAGATGGAAGGGATGTAAGCATGGTACAACCACTGGACATTCTAGTAGAAACCCCCAGCCAAACCGCTGGTCCATATGTGCATATCGGCTGCATCCCCAGTTTCGCGGGCGTCGACGGCATTTACCCCGAAGATCTAGGGCTTAGCCCGATCGAGGAGGGTGTAAAAGGCGAGGTGATCACAATCACCGGATCTGTTTTTGACGGCACCGGCTGGGCCATGCGCGACGCGATGATGGAAAGCTGGCAAGCGGATGCGCAAGGTCTGTATCCGGGCCAAGAGGGCGCGGACCCAAAGCTTAGCGGGTTTTGTCGCTTTGCCGCTGATAAGGATTCGGGCGAGTTCACTTTGCGCACGATCAAGCCGGGTTCGGTGACCAACCGCGGCGGGGCGACGATGGCCCCCCATATCAACGTGATGGTCTTTGCCCGCGGCATCAACATCGGTCTGCACACTCGGATCTATTTTGAAGATGAGGACAACAGCCAGGATCCCTTGCTGGCCCGGATCGAACAGCGGCCTCGGGTTGATACGCTTATCGCGAAGAAGATCGGGGATGGCAGCTACCGCTTTGATCTGCGTCTGCAGGGCGACGGCGAAACAGTGTTTCTAGACCTGTGAGCGCGGCTGCCTTTGATCATCCTTGGCTGTCGGGCCTGTTTGCCGACCCCCAGATCGCTGCATTGTGGTCTGGGCAGGCGCAGCTGACCCATATGCTGACGTTCGAGGCCGCGTGGTCCCGGGCTGGGCATCTGGCGGGGCTGTGGTCCGAGCAGGATGGCGAAGCGGCGGCCGTTGCAATTGCGGCGGCCCAGATCGCGCCGGAAGATTTGGCCGAAGGCACGGCGCGCGACGGGGTTTGCGTGCCGGCTTTGGTCAAGATGCTTAAGGCCGTGGCGGGGGACAAAGCAGTGCATATTGGCGCGACCTCGCAAGACGTGATCGACACGGCGATGGTTTTGTCGCTGGTGGGCACATTGGATGTTCTTGCGGCCCGGTTGACCGAATTGCAGGGCGTGTTGCAGGCGTTGGAAAACCGGTTTGGCGACTTGCCGTTGATGGGGCGCACGCGAATGCAGGCGGCTGTCCCAATCACTGTGCGCGACCGGGTTCAAACCTGGCGCTTGCCCGTGTCGGATCACCTGGCCCGGTTGGACCAGCTGCGCCCCCGGATCGCAAAGGTTCAAATCGGCGGGGCGGCGGGGAACCGCGCGGCACTTGGCGATCATGGTGCTGCGGTTAGTGCAGCTGTGGCGGCCGAATTGGGCCTTGCGCCTACCGATCGCAGTTGGCACGCGATGCGGGACGGGGTGGCGGAATGTGCCTCGGCCCTGTCGCTGATCACGGGCAGTTTGGGCAAAATGGGACAAGACGTGGCGCTGATGGCGCAACAGGGCTTAGCCGAGATTGCGATGTCGGGCGGCGGGGGATCGTCGGCAATGGCGCATAAGCAGAACCCGGTTTTGGCCGAACTGTTGGTGACCCTGGCGCGGTTCAACGCTGTTCAGGTGTCGGGAATGCATCAAGCCTTGGTGCATGAACAGGAACGGTCAGGGGCTGCGTGGTCGTTGGAATGGATGATCCTGCCCCAGATGGCCCAAGCCACCGGGCGCGCTTTGTCGGCAGCTATAGGTTTGGGCAACAGCGTCGAACGGATGGGCGACCCAAGCGCGGAATAAGGGGTGGGCGAAACCTTCGCTTGCCCACAGCTTCGTTTGCCATAGGGTTCAGACGATGGCCGTTTGGCATAGTAAAGGATACCGCCCGTGACCCTGCCCAGCTTTCACATGATCGACGGCGCGCCCCAGCCAGTCGCCACATTTTCCCATGCCTCGGAAATTGACGGCTGGGTGTTTCTGACCGGCCAGATGCCCACTTGGCCGGGCGAGCCGGACCGCCCTTTGCCCGACGGGGTCGAGGCGCAGACCATCCGGGTTATGGAAAACCTAAAGATCGTATTGGGCGGGATGGGGCTGGGTTTGGAAAACGTCGCCCAAGCCCGGGTTTACCTGACCGAGTTTGACCGGGACTACGCTGTGATGAACCAAACCTATCAAAGCTTTTTCGAGGCTGGCAAACTGCCTGCCCGCACCTGTATCGGGGTGACCGGATTGGCTGTGGGGGCTTTGGTGGAAATTGATCTCGTGGCCAAGCGGCCTTAGGATTTTACAGCAGCCGCTGAAGGCTGGCTTGTACGCGCTGCAGGGGCGGTAAATAGCTGTGTTGCAGATCTTGGCTGCTGTCTTGGACCGCTGCCATGCCGGTGTTCAGCGCGGCGATTGTTTCGCCCCTTGCATTGCGCAGGGGAACCGCGACTGAACGCAGGCCAATCTCGATTTCCTGATCAACTATGGTGAACCCGTCTTCACGGCACTTGGCGATTTTTGCCATGATCTCTTCCAGATCGGTCAGGCTATAGGCTGTTCGGGGGGTCAGGTCTGACGCAAGCACCCTTTGGCGGGCTTCTTCTTCTGGCAAGGTCGCCAGCAGAATTCGCCCCATAGAGGTGCAAAAGGCGGGCAACCTTGACCCAGGCATTAGACCAATAGACATCACCCTTTGCTGCGCTGCCCTGGCGACGTAAACAATCTCGGTTTCGTCCAAAACGGCAACGGAACAAGATTGGCCAATCTGCTCGGTCAGCTGGTCAAGCCAGGGTTGGACGATCTGAGGCAGCGGCAAAGAGGAAAGCGCGCTTACCCCAAGTCGTAATACCCGAGGGGTCAGAGTGAAAAACTTGCCGTCGTAATCGGCGTAGCCTTCGTTGTGCAGGGTTAGCAAACAACGACGAGCCGTGGCGCGATCAAATCCGGTCGCTGCAGCGGCTTCGCTGATCGACATGCGCGGACGGTCGGCGCCAAAGGCTTCGAGGATGCGAAGACCCTTCGCCAAAGACCCGATAATGTCGGTTGGTTTGATCATGATCTGTACCGTTGGTTCGTATTTTGAACAAGTGTCGCATATTGACTGGAATTTCTGGACAGGCAAGCCCCATAGGTAGAGCATTTTAGGCGGAGGAGCAGTTGGCCGCGCCCGGTTAAGTCGGCTGGCTGTTTGAATTCATGAAATGGAGGAATTCATGAAACATACATTAATATTAGGGGCATTGCTGTTGGCCCCCAGCATGTCGCTGGCCCAAATGGCACCCGAGGTCGCGCGCTGCGCCGTGATGCGAGGGATGAACATTGATGCGGCGGCAATTGGCTTACCCACAACGGGTGCGGATATCGCGACCGCCGATTATATGACCGAGCCGGTGGAATACTGCCAGCTGACCGGTGCGATTGACCCCGTTGATCCGTCTGCCCCTGACATCAATTTCCAGATCAACTTGCCATATGAGTGGAACCAAAAAGGGCTTCAATTCGGTGGCGGTGGCTACAATGGTGCGCTTGTAACCGGCCTTGAAGTGGCGCGTTTCAATCCAGATGACGGCCCAACGCCATTGATGCGGGGCTATGTGACCTGGGGCAGCGATTCCGGGCATCAATCCCCATCGCCCTTGGGCGGTCAGTTCTTGATGAACGACGAAGCCCTTCGCAATTTCGGCGGCGAGCAGATCAAAAAGAGCCACGATGTGACCATGGCGGTGATCGCGGCTTTCTATGACGGCGCCGAACCGGATTATGTCTATTTTCAGGGGAATTCCCAGGGCGGCCATGAAGGCATGATCGCGACACAGCGTTGGCCTGATGACTATGACGGCGCAATTGTCGTGCACCCGGCCAATAGCTTTGTAGCCCTGCAGCTTTCGGGCATGCGGGCGGCGCAGGCCTTTTATCAGCCGGGCGCCTACATATCGCCAGCAGATGTAGAGCTGTTGAACGGCGCGGCCCTTGATGCGTGCGATATGCTTGACGGGGCAGCCGATGGGTTGATCAGCGACACAGTTGGCTGCGCAAGCGCATTTGATGTGCAATCCATCCGTTGCGAAGACGGTATGGCCAGCGAAGGTGCTTGCCTTGGCGATGCTCAAATCGCGGCTTTGGACGTGATCAATACGCCAACACCTACACCGATGCTTCAAGGCGGCGCGCAAGGCTTTGGCGGCTGGCCAATTTACCTTGCGGGTGACTTGTATGGCTTGTGGGGGATGGGGTTCTCGCCCGAGGTTACAAACCCGCCATCGCCCGTTGCGAATTTCGGCCTGGCCGTTTTGGGTGACCCGCTTTTGCGCTATGCGATTCTTCAAGATCCAGACGCGAACACGATGGAATTTTCCGTCGAAGGTAATGAGGCGCGCATCAAAGAGGTATCTAACCTTATCGACGCAGTGTCTGACGACCTAACGCCTTTCGTTGAAGGCGGCGGCAAAATCCTGCTGACCCACGGTACAACGGACTTTGCGATTTCCTACCGCAACACAGTTGATTGGTTCGAACGGGTTTCAGCCCATCATGGCGCAGATGCGACCCATGATTTTATGCGCTTTTGGCTGGTTCCAGGCTTTGGGCATGGTTCCGGGGCATTCCAAATGCGTTGGAACTCTTTGGAAGCATTGGAAAACTGGGTCGAGAACGGCGTTGCGCCAGAAAACATGGTCATGACGGACGCCGCCGAAGGCACTGCCGGGCGCTCGCGTCCGATGTGCGAGTATCCTGGATTTGCCATGCTGAATGAAGGCGCGACAGATTTGGACAGCGCATCAAGCTACAGCTGTGTGATGCCATAAAAAGTATTGGCCCCGGAGCAGCAAAGCTCCGGCGCCTCTCAAAATGTTTGCATATTGAACAACGTGTCAAATGCGAACATAATTTCTAGGACCGACTTCGGAAATTGGGTATGCAGGCTCAAATCCATTGGAGGACCTGATGAACAAAACCGTTCCGAATTTGGCCGATGCCGTCGCGAACATCGCCGATAATTCTGTGCTGATGATTGGTGGCTTTGGCGGATCGGGCGCGCCGATCGAATTGATCCACGCCTTGATTGATCGTTTCAAAGCAACCGGCAGCCCGGCGAACCTGACCGTCGTGAACAACAACGCAGGCAACGGTAAAATCGGCATCGCCGCGATGATCGAGGCCGGAATGGTCGCCAAGATGGTGTGTTCGTTCCCGCGCTCGTCCGACCCCAAAGCGTTCACCGAAAGATATCTGGCGGGCGAGATCGAGTTGGATCTTGTACCCCAAGGCACGCTGGCTGAACGCATCCGCGCGGCAGGCGCTGGCATCCCGGCCTTTTTCACGCCGACCAGCTACGGGACGGATCTGGCCAAGGGCAAACAGATCCAGGAATTCGACGGCAAACCTTATGTGCTGGAACGCTGGTTGAAGGCTGATTTCGCAATAGTGAAGGCCGAGCTGGGCGACACCCATGGCAATCTGACCTACCGTCTTGCTGGACGTAACTTTAACCCGCTGATGTGTATGGCCGCGGACAATGTGGTCGCTCAGGTCAGCCACTTGGTAGAACCCGGCGGCATCGATCCTGAACAGGTGATCACGCCGGGTCTGTTTGTGGACGGCGTGGTATCGGTGCCCAATCCCAAGCAAGAAGAGGCGATGAACCGCGCAGGGGAGGAATACGCGTGATCAAACTTTCAAACGCTCAGATCGCGTGGCGCGCGGCTCAGGACATCGAAGATGGGGCCTATGTGAACCTTGGCATCGGCTTCCCCGAGATGATCGCCAAGTTCCAGCCCGAAGGCCGCCATATCACCTATCACACCGAAAACGGCGTGCTGGGGTTCGGCAAAGCACCAGAGCCGGGGCAAGAAGACTGGGACCTGATCAACGCGGGCAAAAAGGCGATCACGCTAAAGCCCGGCGCATCGTTCTTTCATCACGCAGACAGCTTTTCCATGGTGCGGGGCGGCCATTTGGATCTGGCGGTTCTGGGCGCTTACCAGATTGCCGAAAACGGCGACCTTGCGAATTGGAGCGTTGGTCCAAAAGGCGTGCCTGCTGTGGGTGGTGCCATGGATCTGGTCCACGGGGCAAAGCGCGTTGCAGTGATCACGGATCACGTCACCAAGGACGGCAAGCCAAAGTTGGTTGAACGCTGCACCTTGCCCCTGACCGGGGTGGGCTGCATCACGCGGATCTATACCTCGCTTGCTGTTGTAGACGTGACCGGTGGCCGGTTCGTGCTGCGCGAAAAGCTAAACGACATGTCCTATGACGAGCT
>SPJP01000161.1 GCA_006844665.1 Paracoccaceae bacterium | reverse complement strand
CTTCGCGATCCGCGAAGGCGGCCGCACCGTTGGCGCGGGCGTTGTAGCCAAAATCATCGAGTAATCGATCCGGGCCCAAAGCCCAACCAGAACACCAAAGGGCCGCCAATAATAGGCGGCCCTTTTTTTGCTGTATTTTTGTGCAAACCTGACCAAAGCCCTATAAGGTAACAGAAAGACAGGAGCACCCATGCCATTTGTTTTCCCGCATCCCTTCGTGTTACATCCTGTCCGCGACGTGCTTGGCAAGGTCCATACAGGAACTGTGTTTCTAAAAGCCGCCATTGATCATCCGCGGATCGATGTCGGGGACTACAGCTACGCCAGCAGCTTTTCCTCACCCGATGACTGGGCGGTTTATCTCGCGCCTTATCTGTTCGATTTTTCCCCCGAACGGCTGCAGATCGGCAAGTTTTGCCAGATCGCTGATGGGGTTCAGTTTATCACCTCGTCTGCGAACCACAGGATGGACGGGATCTCGACCTATCCCTTCGCGATTTTTAGTGGAGAGCGTGGGCCAGATGCGCCGTCTTTGCCAAGCGCTGGACCCGATACTTGTATCGGAAACGATGTATGGATCGGTCAGGGCGCTAAAATTCTTCCGGGGGCCCAAATAGGCGACGGTGTCATCATCGGGGCCGGGGCTGTTGTTGCTGGTATCGTGCCGGCCTACTCGGTTGTGGGCGGAACCCCGGCAAAGGTGATCCGGCATAGGTTCAAGCCCGAAGCGGTCGAACGTTTGCTTGAAATCGCCTGGTGGGATTGGCCGATCGAGGTGATTTTGTTGAACCAAGACGCGATTTGTGGCGGTGACGTCGATGCTTTGGGCAAAGTAATTGCCAAACTGGCCCGCTAGTCCGCCTTTATCGTTTCATAGCCCATGCGACACGCTGGCCGGGGTTCTTTTTCAAGCCGTCCGTCATGGCATCGAATCGTTTGTCCAGATCCCATTCCGCCAACGCTTTCCTTGTGGTCTCGATTGCTGCCAACAGCGCCGAATCGTCCAGTCCGGTGACTTTAGCAGCTTCAACATCCTGGTCCGTCAGCGGGCGCCTTAGCAAATAAACAACGGTATCCGGGGCGCAATACGCGACAGGTTGGAACGCATCCCCAAAGCCGACCATCTGGGCGCATAGCCAAGGTTGGCTCCAATGTAAGAAATCCTGGTGAATCAATAAGGATTTTTCAGGAACCATGTCCCGCAGAAACTTGTCTGCAATAAAGTCGGTCAACTCGTCGGATTTCGCAGCATCAACCGCGGCAAGCTCTACCGGCTCTGGCTCCCATTTCGTTTCTAAAATATCGCCGACATGATAAGTGATCCGGTCTTGCCAAGGGGACAAGAAATCTTGGGCCAAGGGCAGCATGTCATTGCCCTCAAACTTGGCGACGCCTTGGGCATAGAGGATATGCTTTTTGATCGACGGGCTAACGGTAAAGCGGTCAAATGCGTGGACCGTGCCCTTTTGCTGGCCCATCTTGTGGCCAAGGGCCAAACGCGCCGTAGATCCGCCAATAAAGGCCCCCAGATCCAGGACCGCGCCTTTGCTGCGCATCCATTTCCAAGAGGCCCAGATGTAGAACTGTTGTTCTTCCTCGGACAGCATGGTCGGTACTTTGCTTGCCTTAGGGTAACGCGACAGATCAATCTTTGTCCAAGGGCGTTTGGCAAAGACGGCGGCGGGGTTTTTACGAAACAATCGGTACAACACATTCATGCCTGCATGGTCTGTCATCTTTGTTTTCGCTTCAAGCAGGCATTCAGGTGAAAAGCGCGCTTGAATTCCTTTTCAATAGGCGGTACCTCGCCCTTGGTCTTAGGGGTTTAGCTCAGTTGGTAGAGCATCGGTCTCCAAAACCGAGGGTCGTGGGTTCGAGTCCCTCAGCCCCTGCCAGACCATTTCCATGCCAACGGGAACACGGGCGCGACGATTATGTTGCGCCGCTATGCGTCCCAGCGTGGTTCCCATCCAACGCGGACCCTTGAATTCCATCGGTCTGGGTTGTATCTGCCGTTCAGATCATATTCCGAGGACATCATGGCCACCACAAATCCCCTTCAGTTCATGCAGCAAGTTCGCGCCGAAGTTTCGAAGGTGGTCTGGCCCACACGTCGAGAGCTGATCACAACCACCATCATGGTTTTCGCCATGGCGATGGTCACAGCCATCTTCTTTTTCTTCGTTGATTTCCTGATCCGCCAGGGTCTGCAGCTTATGTTCGGCTACTTTGGCTAGGCGAACTAACGCCTAAGCCCTTGATCAATCGGGCTTTGGCGGGTAATGGACGGTCTATTCCAACAAAATTGCGTGCCCCGATTCGGACGGCACGCTGTTTTTTGTTTGGGAACGAATTCTGAAGCGGTTGAAAAGCCGTAATAATTTCCGCCTTCGGGCTGGTAGGCAAGGTGTCGAGCAACATGGCGAAACGGTGGTATTCGGTCAGCGTTCTGTCGAATTTCGAAAAGAAAATCGCTGAGCAGATCCGCCAATCGGTGGAAGAAAAAGGCCTGGAAAACGAGATCGAAGAAGTTCTTGTCCCGACCGAAGAAGTTATCGAAGTGCGTCGTGGCAAGAAAGTCACCGCCGAACGTCGTTTCATGCCGGGCTATGTGCTTGTGCGGATGGAAATGACCGACCGGGGCTATCACCTGATCAACTCGATCAACCGCGTTACTGGTTTTCTGGGCCCGCAAGGTCGCCCGATGCCGATGCGTGATTCCGAAGTGAACTCGATTCTGAACCGTGTTGAAGAAGGCCAAGAAGCGCCGCGTAGCCTGATCTCTTATGAGGTTGGCGAAAACGTGAACGTAACCGATGGCCCGTTCGAAGGCTTCGCAGGTCTGGTCGAAGGCGTCGACGAAGAACATAGCCGTCTAAAAGTGACGGTCAGCATTTTTGGCCGGGCAACCCCGGTCGAACTGGAATTCACGCAGGTCGCTAAAACCTCGTGATGTGAAACGTGGGAGGCTGACGCATCGCGATGCGGGGGCTGTACCACGGCAACGAAACCCAAGGGACGCGTCCCAAGGGGTTGATATGAAGGAGAGGCCACATGGCCAAGAAACTCGTCGGCACGCTGAAGCTGCAAGTTCCTGCAGGCAAAGCAAACCCGTCCCCCCCCGTCGGTCCTGCGCTGGGTCAGCGCGGCATCAACATCATGGAATTCTGTAAGGCGTTCAACGCCAAGACACAGGAAATGGAAGCAGGCGCGCCTTGCCCAACCGTGATTTCCTATTACCAGGACAAGTCCTTCACTATGGAAATCAAGACGCCCCCTGCGTCTTATTACCTGAAGAAGGCCGCCAAGCTGAAGTCCGGCGCCAAAACGCCGTCTCGCGAAGTTGCGGGCCACGTGACTGTTGCTCAGGTCAAAGAGATCGCAGAAGCGAAAATGCGTGACCTGAACGCCAATGACGTTGAAGCGGCAATGAAGATCATTCTGGGCTCTGCCCGCTCTATGGGCATCGAGGTGAAGTAATGGCAAAGCTTGGTAAACGCACGCAAGCGGCCAAAGCCGCCTTTGCTGGAAAAGACAATGTATCCGTTGAAGAAGCCGTAACGCTGCTGAAAGGCAACGCGACTGCTAAATTCGACGAAACAATCGAAATCGCGATGAACCTGGGTGTTGACCCGCGCCACGCGGACCAGATGGTTCGTGGCACGGTAAACCTGCCAAACGGCACAGGCAAAACTGTTCGCGTTGCTGTATTCGCTCGTGGCCCAAAGGCCGATGAAGCAACAGCGGCCGGTGCAGACATCGTTGGCGCAGAAGACCTGATGGAAGTTGTTCAGTCCGGCAAGATCGAATTCGATCGCTGCATTGCAACACCTGACATGATGCCAATCGTTGGCCGCCTTGGTAAAATCCTGGGCCCACGTAACCTGATGCCAAACCCGAAAATCGGCACTGTTACTATGGATGTAACAGCCGCTGTTGCTGACGCCAAAGGCGGTCAGGTTCAGTTCAAAGCCGAAAAAGCGGGCGTTGTGCATGCTGGTATCGGCAAAGCATCCTTTGACGAGGCGAAATTGGCTGAAAACATCCGCGCATTTGTGGATGCGGTTGCCAAGGCCCGCCCATCGGGTGCCAAGGGCGCTTACATGAAAAAGGTCTCCGTCAGCTCCTCTATGGGCCCTGGCGTGTCTATCGACCTTAGCTCGGCTCACGACGCCGAGTAATTGAATTTCCTGTCTCGCATTAGCGGGGCAGGGATGACGGGGCCGCGAAAGCGGCCTTGTCCTGTCCGAGACGGTGGGTTGGGTGCAAACCTGATAATTCCTGCCTGAGATGGGGAACGGCATGATTTTCTTGGGGTATTGCCTCGGGTGATCTGGCACCGGGACCCGTAATTAGGACCCGATGGGGATGGCAACATCCCCGAAACTTGAGCCGGGGTTTTCTAAAAACCCCACAATTTGGAGTAACACTGTGGATAGAGCGCAGAAAGAGAAAGTGGTCGAGGAACTCGGCCAAATCTTTGAAAGCTCTGGCGTAGTTGTGGTTGCACACTATGTCGGTATCACGGTTGCTGAAATGCAGGACTTCCGGGCACGCATGCGTGACGCCGGGGGCTCCGTACGCGTTGCCAAAAACAGGCTCGCCAAGATCGCCCTTGACGGCAAACCGAACGCTAAGCTCGGTGACCTGCTGACAGGGATGACCGTTTTCGCCTATTCCGAGGACCCTGTGGCAGCTGCCAAGGTCGCGGAAGACTACGCTAAAGATAACAAAAAATACGTTATCCTCGGCGGTGCCATGGGCGAAGACTATCTGACTCCGGAAGGTGTCAAAGCTGTTGCTTCTATGCCGTCGCGCGAAGAGCTTATCGCTCAGATCGCTTCTTGCATCGGTGCACCTGCTTCGAACATCGCTGGGGCCATTGGCGCACCTGCTTCGAACATCGCTGGCATCCTCTCGACGATCGAGGACAAAGCCGAAGCGGCATAAACAGCATCCCATACCGACAAGGGTAACCCTTGCACGTTGGACACAATCTAAACGAACGGAACCATTGAAATGGCTGATCTGAAGAAACTAGCAGAAGAGATCGTGGGACTGACCCTTCTCGAAGCACAAGAACTGAAAACCATCCTCAAAGACGAGTATGGCATCGAGCCCGCCGCTGGCGGCGCTGTAATGATGGCTGGTCCTGCAGGTGGCGACGCCGCCGCTGCAGAAGAGCAGACAGAATTTGACGTAATCCTGAAAGCCGCTGGCGCTTCCAAGATCAACGTCATCAAAGAAGTCCGCGGCATCACTGGCCTGGGCCTCAAAGAAGCAAAAGAGCTGGTCGAAGCCGGCGGCAAAGCCGTCAAAGAAGGCGTAGACAAAGCAGAAGCAGAAGACATCAAAGCCAAGCTGGAAGCAGTTGGCGCCGAAGTCGAACTGAAGTGATTTGCACCCGGGCGACCGCCTGGGACGCATAAAAAGATGGCTGGGCCCGGGAATTCTCGGGTCCAGCCGAACCTGTCTTAGACAGTGGTTTGGTTAACAAACCTTTGTCTTGGGCTTGGTTCGCGGTCGGGAGCACGCCATTGGGACGGCGCGCAGGTATAGACCGAACCACCCTATCCACAGCGTCATGCACCTCGCCCAGGGTGCCATGAGGCGGGAAAATGAAGGAACGAGAGCGCATGGCGCAGACGCATCTTGGCCAAAAACGTATTCGTAAATATTTCGGCAAAATCCGGGAAGTCCTGGAAATGCCCAACCTTATCGAGGTTCAAAAATCCTCGTATGACCTGTTTCTGAAATCAGGCGACCAGCTTCAGCCGCTCGACGGCGAAGGCATCATGGGCGTCTTCCAATCGGTATTCCCGATCAAGGACTTCAACGCGACAGCGGTTCTAGAATTCGTGAAATACGAACTGGAAAAGCCTAAATATGACGTGGAAGAGTGCCAGCAGCGCGACATGACCTATGCCGCGCCTCTGAAAGTCACCCTGCGTTTGATCGTGTTTGATATCGACGAAGATACTGGCGCAAAATCCGTCAAAGACATCAAAGAACAAGACGTCTTCATGGGCGACATGCCATTGATGACGCCAAACGGCACATTCATCGTCAACGGCACCGAACGGGTCATCGTTTCCCAGATGCACCGTTCGCCAGGCGTGTTCTTTGACCATGACAAAGGCAAAACCCACAGCTCGGGCAAATTGCTGTTTGCATGCCGCATTATTCCCTATCGCGGCTCTTGGTTGGACTTTGAATTCGACGCCAAAGACATCGTGTTCGCGCGCATCGACCGTCGTCGTAAGCTGCCTGTCACGACTTTGCTGTATGCTCTGGGTCTTGATCAGCAAGACATCATGGATGCCTATTACAACACCGTGCCGTTCAGCTATCGCCGCGGCGAAGGCTGGGTTACGACGTTCTTCCCGGATCGTCTGCGCGGCACCCGTCCGACAAATGATGTTGTAGACGCAGCCACAGGCGAAGTGATCGCCGAAGCTGGTAAAAAAGTTACGCCTCGTGCGGTCAAGAAACTGATCGAAGACGGTAGCGTTTCAGAAATCCTGATGCCGTTTGACAGCATCGTTGGGCGCTTTGCGGCCAAGGACATCATCAACGAAGAAAACGGTGCGATCTATGTCGAAGCCGGTGATGAGCTGACTTGGGAGCTGGACAAAGAAGGTGAAGTCACTGGTGGTTCTTTGAAAGAGCTGCTGGATGCGGGCATCACCGACATTCCTGTTCTGGACATCGACAACGTCAATGTGGGCGCCTACATGCGCAACACGCTGGCCATGGATAAAAACATGGGCCGCGACACCGCGCTGATGGACATCTACCGCGTTATGCGCCCGGGCGAGCCGCCCACCGTCGAAGCGGCCTCGGCCCTGTTCGACACCCTGTTCTTCGATAGCGAACGCTATGACCTGTCCGCCGTTGGCCGGGTTAAGATGAACATGCGTCTGGATCTGGATGCAGAAGACACAATGCGCACATTGCGCCGTGAAGACATTGTGGCCTGTATCAAAGCCCTGGTTGATCTGCGCGACGGCCGCGGCGACATCGACGATATTGACCACTTGGGCAACCGTCGTGTGCGTTCCGTTGGCGAGCTGATGGAAAACCAGTACCGCGTTGGCCTGCTGCGTATGGAACGCGCGATCAAAGAGCGTATGTCCAGCGTCGAAATCGACACGGTCATGCCTCAGGATCTGATCAACGCGAAGCCAGCAGCGGCGGCTGTTCGTGAATTCTTCGGCTCTTCCCAGCTGTCGCAGTTCATGGACCAAACCAACCCGCTGTCCGAAGTGACCCACAAGCGTCGCCTTTCGGCGCTTGGCCCAGGCGGTTTGACCCGCGAACGTGCAGGCTTCGAAGTCCGCGACGTTCACGCCACCCACTACGGTCGGATGTGCCCAATTGAAACGCCGGAAGGCCCGAACATTGGTCTGATCAACAGCCTCGCAACCTTTGCGCGGGTGAACAAGTATGGCTTCATCGAAACCCCGTACCGCAAAGTTGTGGACGGCAAGGTGACCGATGACGTTCAGTACATGTCCGCCACCGAAGAAATGCGCCACACTGTGGCTCAGGCGAACGCTCAGCTGGATGGCGAAGGCCGGTTTGAAAACGATCTGGTCAGCACCCGTCAGTCGGGCGACTACATGCTGCAAAGCCGTGACAATGTTGATCTGATCGACGTGTCGCCAAAGCAGCTTGTGTCGGTCGCGGCCTCTCTGATCCCGTTCCTTG
>SPJP01000162.1 GCA_006844665.1 Paracoccaceae bacterium | reverse complement strand
AACCGCCGCTGTATATTCGCTGTTCGTGACGATGGTGGTCTACGGCGAACTGAAGATCAAAGAGATGATCCACGTCGTTACCCGGGCGATGGTAACAGCCGCAGCCGTTATGTTGATCGTCGGCTCGGCCATGTTGGTCAGCTGGATGATCGCGGTTTCCGGCATGAACCAAACAATACTTGAAATCTTCGGACCACTTGTTGATCGCCCGCAGCTTTTGATCGTCGCGATCTGCGTGTTGGTTCTGCTGTTGGGCACAGTGATCGACATGGCGCCCATCTTGCTAATCCTGACACCGATTGTGCTGCCGCTGGTGAAAAGCGCGGGAATTGATGTGACCTACTTTGGTGTGGTGTTCATCATTTCGGGCGTCATCGGGCTTATCACGCCGCCTGTTGGAACCGTTCTTGCCGTCGTGACCAGCGTGACACGCATCGAATATGCGGATGTTGCGAAAGGTATTCTGCCTTTCTTGCTGTCTCAACTTGTCGTTCTCGCACTTCTTATCATTTGGCCGAACCTCGTCTTGGTACCGGTCGAGTATCTATTCCAACGCTGACCTTTAGGGAGGAAACCATGTTCAGCTTTAAATCAATCCTAGCGGCCTCTGCCGTCGCTTTGACCACCACCGCTGCCTATGCAGAAATCGGCGATCATAGCTTTAGACTTGCACTTAGCATTGGCGGAAAAAACGCGCAGGTCGCCAGCGCTGAATTTTTTGCAGAAGAAGTCACGCGGCTTTCCGACGGCAAAATGAGCGTCGAGCTTTTCCCTGGTGCGCAGCTTGGTCCAGACCTTCAGGTTATTTCCGGTCTGCGTGCGGGAATTATCGACGCAACCGTCACGACAACAAGCCTGCTGGGGACGCTGGACCAGTCTTTCAACGTTTTTGACATCCCATACTTGATGCGCAGCTTTGACGAAGTGAACGCCGTGGCCGACGGCCCCGCTGGCGAGGTTCTGGGCGAGATTGCCGAAAACAACGGCATCACAATCCTAAGCTTGCATACAGGTCTGTGGCGCAATCTGACCAATTCCACCAAACCCGTCACAACTGCCGAAGACATAGCTGGCCTGCGTGTGCGCACCCTGCAGAACGAGGTGTTCATCGATTTCTGGAAAGCGCTGGGCGCAAACCCAGTGGCGATCCCGTTCCCAGAACTGCACTCGGCCCTGGAAACAGGCACGGTGGACGCTCAGGAAAATGTGGATGGCGTAACCGTCTTCGCCGGCCTTGTTGATGTGCAAAAATACTTCACCGAAACACGGCACGGCGCCTATGTCGGAACGCTGATCTTTTCAAAAGCAGTTCTAGATCGCTTGAACGAAGAAGAGCGCGGAGTGATCATGGCCGCCGGTGCTTCTGCGGATGCATTCTGGGCCAAGGCTTATGCGGGCGAAGCGGGTTTCTTGCGTTCCAAAGTTGAAGAGGCTTTAGAAGTATCCGAGCTGTCGGACGCAGAATTCGCAAAACTGTATGAAATGTCCGCCCCTGTCATCGAAGATCACCTTGGCAAGCTCGACCCAGAATTGGTCGGCATGGTGCAAGCGTCGATCGCAGAAGCGCGTCAGTAAAAAACTCCCTTAACCGAAGTGACCCACAGGCGTCAAAAGCCTGTGGGAGTGAAATGATGATCAATCCAGACCTACACCCCTATTTGACCAGCCTCGCGGCACATCGTGCAAAATTTAGCGACCAAGTGGGTCATGGATTTTCGCGATTGATCTTGGAAACATATGCTCTGGAAAACCGCCAACCGCTGCCCAGCGGGGTAAAGGTCAGCGAGCAGCTTATCCCTTATGCCGGTGCTTTCCTGCGGGCGTTGGTCTTTCGACCAGAACACCAAAGCAGCAAGGCAGGGGTTCTTTATTTTCACGGCGGCGCCTTCATGGAAGGCAGCCCCGAGACGCATTTTGATACAACGGCTGAAATCTCGCACCGACTGGGCGTGACTGTTTTGTCGCTGGACTATTCGCTTGCCCCCGAACATCCTTTCCCGGCCGCTGTGAATGAATGTATCGCAGCCACCCATTGGGTGTTCGAAAACGCCAGCCAACTGGGGTTAGATCCGCACAAAATCATTCTTTGGGGGGACAGCGCTGGCGCGAATTTAGCCACTGTCGCCGCATTGGATCGCGCGACACATGACCCCAAACCCATCGCGCAAATTCTGCACTACCCTGTGTTGGACTTTAGCCGGGACCGTCCATCCTACACTGAAAACGCAGAAGGACCGATCGTCACTTTGGCGTCTATGGACTATGTGGATGGGCTTTATTGCCCTGATATAGTCGACAGGTCAGACCCCCTGGCGGCCCCCCTTTTGGCGCAGGACGTCACCCATTTGCCGCCCACCTTTATTGCCGTCGCAGAACACGATCCTTTGCGAGACGATGGCTATGCCTACGCAGACAAACTAAGCGCGGCCGGGGTGGACGTAGCATTCGACAGCGGCGCAGGTCTTATTCACAGCTATCTTCGCGCTGTGCCATCTTCCCAAAGCGCAGAAGACGCGTTCCGGCGCAGCGTCGATTGGCTACGCTCAATCCTTTAATCAATTTCAAAGGCGTGGAAGGCTGACGAGAGCCTCAAAGCCCGCTTGGCGTCCAAGCTTTGTCAAAATGTGCCCATAGCTCAGCTATTTCTGCGGGTCAGGTGGAGTAGCACTCGGGCGGCCGAGAGGGGGATTGAGGCGCATTCGCGCAAAGTCATGTGGGCGCGTTTGAGCAAGCGGACATCCGGGCGGCGTGCGGCGAGGGTTTTAACGCGAAGACCCAGCAAGCGGGCGATGACGCGGGCGCGGGGCAGGTGGTAGGCGTCGCTGATCAGGGTCAGATTGGTTGCGGGCAGGCCTTTAGCGGCCAGCAGGGATTGGACATTGACCAGGTTTTCAAACGTGTTGCGGGATTGGTCTTCGATAAGGATCCGGGCGGGGCCAATTCCCGCGTCGATCAGCATCCTTGCTGCCGCGCTGGCCTCGGACGGCAGGCCGTTCATGGCGGCCCCGGTGACGAGGAACAGGGCGTCCGGAGCGGTGGCCTGCAAGGCGGCGTCGACCCGGCGTTGTAGCGCAGGGGAGGCCACGGGCTGAACTGCCGCATCCCACTTCAGCTTTGCGCCCAGGATGACGCTGATCGCCGTCATGCGGGGGCCAGATCGGTTGGGGTTAGTACAAAGGCCTTGCCGAATCCGCCGTTCAGAAACACGGTTTGGATGTCAAAGCGCAGAAAGCTGAAATCGGCGAAGTCGATGTAGCGTTTGGCCTTGGGGTAGATCGTCAGGTATGGGCCTTTCAGGGAGGCAAACCCCGGGTTACCGTGGGGGATGAACTGAGCCGTTGCCTGCAGGGTCAGGCGCGGATGGGTCAGCGGATCGCCCTTGGGGCCCGGCTCGCCCAGCAGCAGGCTGCAGCGCGCATCGCCCCGCAAAGCCGCCGTGTGCTGGCTAAGATCCGACACCAATGACACCAGATCCCCCGACGGCAGTTGCACACAGGCGATCCTCGACACAAATGGCGCGCCGTTTTGCATAACGCCCAACGCGCAGAATCGAGCCGCCCCCACCAGGGATTGGGCCAAAGCCCGTGCATCGTCATCGGTGGGGCGGATGGGCGAGGTCATGGCGAACCGTTCGCCATGAAGCGCCGTGGATTATGGCCCGCTGACTGGGTTGGGAGCAAACCTACCGTCCCCGTCGTTTGACATTGCCACCGCGCTGGCCGCCACGGCCAGCGGTGCTGCGGCCTTTGGATTTTTGGGCGGCTTCGCCTGCAGCCTCGACAGCGGATTGGCGGGCCAAGGGGTCGTCGGCGATGGCCAGATCCACGGCTTCCAGACGTTTAACCTCGTCCCGCAAGCGGGCGGCTTCTTCGAATTCCAGGTTCTCGGCGGCTTTGCGCATATCGGCGCGCAGCCCGTCCAGAACGGCGGCCAGATTGGCCCCGGCCATGGGTTTATCGACCTTGGCGGTGACGCGGTTCATATCCACGTCGCCCTGATAGAGCCCGGCCAGAACGTCTTCGACGTTCTTTTTCACCGTGGCTGGGGTGATGCCGTGTTCTTCGTTATAGGCATGTTGGCGCGCGCGGCGACGTTCGGTTTCGCGCATGGCCCGTTCCATGCTGCCGGTGATCCGGTCGGCATACATGATCACGCGGCCATCGGCGTTCCGCGCGGCCCGGCCAATGGTTTGGACCAGAGAGGTTTCCGATCGCAAGAAGCCTTCTTTATCCGCGTCCAGAATCGCTACCAGCCCGCATTCGGGGATGTCGAGCCCTTCGCGCAGCAGGTTGATCCCGATCAACACGTCGAACGCACCCAGTCGCAAGTCGCGCAGGATCTCGATCCGTTCCAAGGTGTCGATTTCGCTGTGCATGTAGCGCACGCGGATGCCTTGTTCATGCATGTACTCGGTCAGGTCTTCGGCCATGCGCTTGGTCAGGGTGGTGCACAAGGTGCGGTAACCGTCGGCGGCGACCTTGCGAACTTCGTCCAGCAGATCGTCGACTTGCATTTCCACTGGGCGAATCTCGATCTGCGGGTCCAGCAGGCCGGTTGGGCGGATGATCTGTTCGGTAAAGACACCGCCAGTTTGTTCCAGCTCCCATGCGGCGGGTGTGGCGCTGACAAAGACCGATTGCGGGCGCATGGCGTCCCATTCTTCGAACTTCAAAGGCCGGTTGTCCATGCAAGACGGCAAGCGGAACCCGTGTTCAGCCAGAGTGAATTTGCGCCGGTAGTCGCCCTTGTACATGCCGCCGATCTGCGGGACCGAGACGTGGCTTTCATCGGCAAACACGATGGCATTGTCGGGGATATACTCGAACAAGGTGGGGGGCGGTTCGCCCGGCGCGCGGCCCGTTAGGTAGCGCGAGTAGTTCTCAATCCCGTTGCACACGCCGGTGGCCTCTAACATTTCGATATCGAAATTGCAGCGCTGTTCCAGGCGCTGGGCTTCCAGCAGCTTGCCCTCTGATACCAGCTGATCCAACCTGTGCTTCAGCTCTTTCTTAATCGAAACAATGGCTTGTTTAATGGTTGGGCGCGGGGTCACATAGTGGCTGTTGGCATAGATCCGAACCCGGTCGCGGGTACCTTCTTTTGACCCGGTTAGGGGATCAAACTCGGTTATGCTTTCCAGCTCTTCCCCAAAAAAAGAAAACCGCAGCGCGCGGTCTTCTTGGTGGGCGGGCCAGACCTCTAAGCTGTCGCCGCGCACCCGAAAGCAGCCGCGTTGAAAGCCCTGGTCGTTACGTTTGTATTGCTGGGCGATCAGATCGCCAATGACGCCGCGCTGGTCATAGCTGTTGCCCGCGATCAGGTCCTGGGTCATGGCGCCGTAGGTTTCGACCGAGCCGATGCCGTAGATGCAAGACACCGACGCTACGATGATCACGTCATCGCGTTCCAGCAATGCGCGGGTGGCCGAGTGGCGCATCCGGTCGATCTGTTCGTTGATCTGGCTTTCTTTTTCGATGAACGTGTCAGACCGCGCAACATAGGCTTCGGGTTGGTAATAGTCGTAATAGCTGACGAAATATTCCACCGCATTGTCAGGGAAAAAGCCTTTGAATTCACCATATAGCTGGGCAGCGAGGGTCTTGTTCGGGGCCAGAATGATCGCTGGACGCTGGGTTTCTTCGATGATCTTGGCCATGGTGAAGGTTTTGCCGGTGCCGGTCGCACCCAACAGAACCTGATCCCGTTCACCCGATAACACGCCTGCTGACAGCTCTTTAATCGCCGTGGGCTGGTCGCCTGCGGGGTCAAATTCTGTCTGCAGTTTGAACGTCACGCCGCCTTCCAGCTTTGGGCGGGTGCGGACATCTTCCGCAGGGCTGTTCAAAATGGGCTCAAGAGGGACGGACTGAGTCGCGTCAGCGGGGGCTATATCGGTCATATGCCATAGATTGGCCTGTCTGCGGTTCAGGGCAAGGGGGTGTGGGCATCTCTGCTGACATTTTGACAAACTGACACCTTGCCGTTTGGCCCCAGATAAGGTTGAACAGGGGGAGACCTTTACGGAGACGGCCATGCGCGCGCGAATCTATCAGCCTGCACGAAATGCAATGCAATCTGGAACCGCCAAGACCAAAGGCTGGGTGTTGGACTACGCCCCTGCCGAAGCGCGGGACGTGGACCCGCTGATGGGCTGGACCGGCTCTGCCGATATGGACAGCCAGGTACGTCTGAAGTTCGACAGCAAAGAAGCGGCCCTGGCCTATGCGGCGGATCACGGTCTAGAGGTTGTCGTGCAAGAGCCGAAGACCCGCAAGCCAAACATCCGGCCCGGTGGCTATGGCGACAACTTTGCCACCAACCGCCGCGGGGCCTGGACGCACTAAGACTTTGTCCGGCTTTGCCTTACAAAAAGATCGGGTAGACCGCCCCGAAGTGGCCGCGTTGATCGCGCGGCACCATAAGCTGATGCGCGACACCTCGCCCCCCGAAAGCTGCCACGTGATGGACGCGTCTGAACTGGGCGAAGCCGGGGCGACGCTGTTTTCCCTATCAGACGGCGCGCAGGTTGTGGGAATCGGGGCGATCAAACAGATCGCGCCGGATCATGGCGAGATTAAATCCATGCATGTTGCGGCTGAAGCCCGAGGCAAAGGCGCGTCCAAAGCGCTGTTGACGGCCCTGATCGAGGCCGCGAAAGAGGCTGGTTTTGAACGTGTCAGTTTGGAAACCGGCGTCGAAGACGTGTTCGAGCCTGCTCGCGGCTTGTATCTGTCCTTCGGGTTCGAGCCCTGCCCACCCTTTGCCGACTACACCCACGATCCGCTGAGTGTTTTCATGACCAGGCAAATCTAGGTAAATCTGGGCTTGCCCCCCGCGCATTTTCGAAACACAACAGCACCAGCGGTCCCGTAGCTCAACTGGATAGAGCACCTGACTTCTAATCAGGATGTTGGGGGTTCGAGTCCTCCCGGGATCGCCAGTTCTGTACATCACACCCCGCGACTGACGATGCCTAACAAGTCACTCGTTCTTTGATGCACATGAAGTTGTGCGAGGCAGGTGGTTTCTTTGCCGGCCGGTTCGGGGTAATCCGTTGGCGTCGCAGAACCACAGGTCCAATCCATGTCCCCGATCATTGAAATTCAGTCTGTTTCGAAATCTTACGAAAACGGCTCCGACGCGTTGTCCGAAGTGAACCTGACCATTAACAAGGGCGAGATCCTGGCGCTGCTGGGCCCCAACGGGGCGGGTAAGACGACGTTGATTTCGATCATCTGCGGTCTGGTCACCATGAGCGCGGGGACAGTTCGCGTCGGCGGATATGACATCGTGGAACAGTTCCGCGCCGCGCGCTCTCTGATCGGGCTGGTGCCGCAAGAAATCGTGCTGGAGCCGTTCGAGACCGTGCTGAATACGGTGCGGTTCTCCCGGGGGCTGTTTGGCCTGCCTGGCAATCCAGCCCGGATCGAGGAAATCCTGAAGCAGCTGTCTTTGTGGGACAAGAAAGACACCAAGATCAGGGCGTTGTCGGGGGGCATGAAGCGCCGAGTACTGATCGCCAAGGCCCTATCCCATGACCCGCAAGTCTTGTTTCTGGATGAACCCAGCGCCGGAGTGGACGTCGAGCTGCGCAAAGACATGTGGGAGGTCGTGCGCGGGCTGTCCAAGGCCGGTGTGACCATCATCCTGACCACCCACTACATCGAGGAGGCCGAAGAAATGGCCGACCGTGTGGGGGTGATTTCCAAGGGCAAGATCCTGTTGGTGGAACCCACCGCCAGCCTGATGCAGCAGATGGGCCGCAAAGAGCTGCGGATCGAGCTGAAAGAGCCTGCCGCAAGCTTGCCGGATGCGAT
>SPJP01000160.1 GCA_006844665.1 Paracoccaceae bacterium | reverse complement strand
CAATACCAGCGTGGCTGGCAATGATGGACGTTTTGTTGCGCTGTTCGATTTGCCTGGGTCCGAGAACCCGCGCAGCCTGCAATTGGCCGCCCTGCTAGACGGGGAAGACCCGCTTTTGTCAGAACAAACCGTTTTGGTCGCCCCGTTCGGTGCGGTGCAGCCAGAACAGGTCGCCGTCGCGACGCCAGAACTTGAAACAGTGGAAAGCACGCAATCGGGGTCAGGTTCGGTCGCGGCATCTTCGGATAGCCAGCCTGCGCGCCCAGCGACCCCCGCGCCTTTGACGACCCCGGCCGCCAAGCCGGAAGCGCCACAGCTTGTCATCGCCGATGCCAATGGCGTGCGGCCTTTGCAGCCGGTCGCGGCCCCGGCGGCCCCAACGGCTGATCCGCGCGAGAACGTTATTATCGACACGATTTCCTACTCGGCCACAGGCGAGGTTGAATTGACCGGGCGCGGCACGGCTGGGGATTTTGTCCGCATCTATCTAAACAACGCGGCGGTATCGGATGGCGCGATTGATGCGCTAGGCGCGTGGTCCATGGTTCTGCCAGGTGTAGAGCCGGGCATTTACACCTTGCGCGTAGACGAGCTGGACGCAACCGGGGCGGTTCATTCGCGGTTCGAGACCCCGTTCAAGCGCGAGGATCCGGTTCTGCTGGCGCAATTGACCAAAGGTTTGGAACCCGCGGCCGAGGTGGAAGAAACCGCCGTTGAAGAACCGCCCGTTGTTGAAACCGAAACCGCAGCGGTTGAGCCCGTGGTGACCGAAGCGCCCGCCGCCCCTGAAACCCCTGCGCCTGCGGATGTGGCCGTGGTTGAACAACCCGCCCCGGTGGAAGCCGCCGTGTCAGAGGTTGTCGAACAGACCCCAGAACCTGTCACCGTGGCCGAGGCTGATCCAGCCCCAACGACGCCTTTGGCGTCCGTCATCACCGTGCAGCCCGGGTTCACCTTGTGGCAGATCGCGCAGGACCGGTTTGGCGAGGGCGAGCTGTACGTCCATGTCTATGAAGCCAATCGCGAGCAGATCAGAAACCCCGACCGGATCTTTCCGGGCCAGGTGTTCAGCATCCCGGATGTGCCCGAAGGGTAGGCTCGGGTTCAGAATTGGCGTGACCTAGATTTGCCCGCGCACTGGTAAAGTGCCGGGGGGCGAACTAGGTATAGCCCCAGCAAACCGGAGCTATAGCCTGAATGAATTCTAGCCAAGACACTGCGCAGTCCACGAAGGCTGCGTCAAATTCCGACACGAAGACCGCGCCGCAACCCGTTGATCCAAATAGTCTTTCTGACCAAGAGCTGTTAGAGGCAGAGCGCGCCTCAGGCATGCGGACGATCCGGCGGGTTGTGCCATACCTGTGGTCGGCAGATGCCCCTTGGGTGAAAACCCGGGTCATTCTGGCTATGGCTGCGTTGATATTTAGTAAATTTATCGCAGTGGGCACGCCGTTTTTCTACAAAGGGGCGGTCGATGCGCTGGCGGGGGATCTGGACCCAGGGTTCATGCTGGCAGTTGGTGCGATTGGTTTGACCGTGGCTTATGGCATGGCGCGGCTGATGACCGTTGGGTTTCAGCAATTGCGCGACTTGATCTTTGCCGCCGTGGGCCAGCGGGCGCTGCGCAAACTGGCGTTGGAAACCTTTACCCATATCCATGCGCTGTCGTTGCGCTATCACATCACCCGCAAAACCGGCGGGCTAAGCCGGATTATCGAGCGGGGCGTGAAGGGCGTGGACTTTTTGCTGCGCTTTTTGCTGTTTTCAATCGGACCGTTAGTGTTGGAACTGATGATGGTCTCGATCATCCTGTTCCTGCTGTTTGATGCGACCTATCTGGTGGTTCTGGTGGGCACGATCACTCTGTATGTTTGGTTTACTTTCCGGGTCACCGAATGGCGGGTGAAGATCCGGCGGGAAATGAATGCGCAGGATACGGATGCCAACCAAAAGGCCATTGATTCCCTGCTGAACTTTGAAACGGTTAAGTATTTCGGAGCTGAGGCGCGAGAGGCCGCGCGCTATGACGCGGCGATGGAGAAATACGAACAGGCGGCGTTGAAGACCAGCTATACGCTGGGGGCGCTGAACTTTGGCCAATCTTTCCTGATCACCTCGGGCCTTGTGATTGTTATGGTTTTGGCGGCGATGGGCGTGCAAAGCGGCGATCTGACCGTGGGCGATTTCGTGATGGTGAACGCCTATATGATCCAGATCACCATGCCGCTGAACTTTCTGGGCACGGTTTACCGCGAGATACGCCAAGCCCTGGTGGATATGGGCGAGATGTTCGATCTGCTGGATCAGCCCGCCGATGTTCAGGACAAGCGGACGGCCAGCCCTTTGAAGGTGACCGAGGGCGAGATCGTGTTCGAAGACCTGAAATTTGCCTATGACGCGGATCGCGAAATCCTGAAAGGCCTGTCCGTGCGGGTCGGGCCCGGCGAAACCGTGGCGCTGGTGGGCCCGTCTGGGTCCGGCAAATCCACAATCGGGCGTTTGCTGTTCCGGTTTTATGATGTGACCGGCGGAGCCATTCGGATTGACGGGCAGGACCTGCGGGATGTTACCCAAGTGTCGGTCCATGATGCAATTGGCGTGGTTCCTCAGGACACGGTGCTGTTCAACGACACGGTCGGCTATAACATTGCTTATGGTCGCGCCGGGGCGACGCAAGACCAGATCGAAGCTGCGGCGAAAGCTGCACGTATTCATGACTTTATCGCCAGTTTGCCCGAAGGCTACGAGACCAAAGTGGGCGAGCGGGGGCTGAAACTGTCGGGCGGTGAAAAGCAGCGGGTGGGCATTGCGCGCACCTTGCTGAAAGACCCGCCGATCCTGTTACTGGACGAGGCGACCTCGGCCCTGGATACCCAGACGGAGCGGGATATTCAGGACAGTTTGAAAGCCATGGGCGAGGGGCGGTCGGTGATCACGATTGCGCACCGTTTGTCGACCGTGGTGGATGCCGATCAGATTGTGGTTCTGGAACAGGGCCAGGTGGTGGAACACGGCACCCATGACGAATTGCTGACCCAGGACGGTCGCTATGCCCAGATGTGGCATCGCCAGCAGTCCGAGGACAGCTAGAGACGAAAAAAGCCGTCCCTTTTGCGGGGGCGGCTTTTTGCTGTTTAGGCAGCGATAGCTTTATGCGTTGGCTTCGCGGATCTTGTCTGCGGCGTCTTTGTCAAAGGCCACTTCGTTTTCCGCCAGCAACGTGTCCAGTTCCCCAGACAGGGTCATTTCGGTGATGATATCGCAGCCGCCGACAAATTCGCCTTTGATGTAAAGCTGGGGCACAGTGGGCCAATCGGAATAGTCTTTGATGCCCTGACGGATATTTTCGTCGGCCAGAACGTTCACATCGGCATAGTCAACGCCCATGAAGTTTAGCACACCAGCCACCCGCGAGGAGAACCCGCATTGCGGCATGGACTTCGTGCCTTTCATGAAAAGCACGACGTTATTTGTCGTAACGGTCTCTTTGATCTGGCTTGCTACGTTGTCGCTCATGTCTTGGATCTCCATTTCGCGCAACATGCGCTGTTTGGGGGAATGTAGGGGCTTGACCCCCAGACGACAAGGTCTGGCCGGCCAAGTAAAAAGGTCAGGGCTGGTCTGACCCATCGCGTTTTTTGGCGCTGCGGGTGGCTAGTACGGCGAACGCAACACCTAGCAGCAAAACGAGGCCCAGGACGGATAGTTTGAGTGTTACCATGGGCTAGGTCTTTGATTTAGTGCTGTATTTCGCACCCACCTGGTCAAAGGGACCAGCAACAGCAACGGCCCGAACACGAGCACGAGAGCCACGTTGCCAGGGGTGCAGCGCATTAATCCGGTGCCTTGGTGGTTAGGGCCAGGGCGTGAAGTTCGCCCGCGGGGCCATCCATTTTACCCTTTAAGGTCGCATAGACCGCCCGCTGTTGTTGAACGCGGTTCTTGCCGCGAAAGCTTTCGTCAATGACCACGGCCGCGAAATGGGCACCGTCATTGCCCTGAACGGTGATTTCAGCGTCGGGAAAGCCTGCGCGCAGCAGAGCTTCAATTTCGGGTGCATCAATTGCCATTAAGTCGATCCTGAATAAGGTGAACCAAAGGTAGGGTTTAGGTCCGTCCGTGACAAGACCCAGCGCTTTGAGGGGACGCCGCTAAACCCTAAACACGGTGCCAAATTCGTCTGAATTCTGGCGCCGTGGCTATGGATTAGGCGAAGTGGCCAGCAAAAGCCGAACGGTATTGGTCGGACAGTTCGGCCAGTGGGGCCGACGCGCTGCCGAAACGCACTTGATCGCCGCCAAATTTGCCGACGGTTTCCAGATGCACACCCGCTTGGGCGGCAGCGACCATCAAAGCCTCGGCCATGTCAAAGCTGGTGGCGATCAGGTAGCGGCCCTGGTCTTCGCCAAACAGAGCAGGGGTGTCGGACGCATCCAGTGCGACGCCAATTTGGGCGGTGTCGGCCATCTCGAACGCGGCAAGGGCGAGGCCGCCGTCGGACAGATCTGAACAGGCCAGGATCATGTCGCGATTGTCGCGGATGAATTCGCCATGGGTTTTCTCGGCTTCCAGATCCACTGCAGGTGCGTCGCCTTCGGTGCGGTTGAAGACCTCGGCCAGCAAGGCGGATTGACCCAGATGGCCGTCGGTTTTGCCCAGAACCAGTGCGAAATGGCCTTCGGCTGCGGTGCCGGCGATCATGTCTTGGGATGTTTTGATCAGGCCGACGGCCCCGATTGTGGGGGTCGGCAGGATGCCCGCGCCGTCGGTTTCATTATATAGTGACACGTTGCCCGACACGATGGGCATATCCAGCGCCAAGCAGGCCTGGCCGATCCCGTCCAGTGCGCCGACCAGCTGCCCCATGATCCGGGGTTTCTCGGGGTTCCCGAAGTTCAAGTTGTCGGTGGTGGCCAAAGGCGTGGCGCCAACGGCTGTCAGGTTTCGGTAGGCTTCGGCCACGGCTTGCTTGCCGCCTTCAACCGGGTTGGCGGCGACATAGCGCGGGGTCACGTCGCTGGTGAAAGCCAAGGATTTGTCGGTGCCGTGGACACGGACGACTCCGGCGCCCAGACCGGGCGCGCGGACGGTGTCGGCCATAACCATGTGGTCGTACTGTTCCCAAACCCAAGCCTTGTGGGCGTGGTTGGGGCAGTTGATCAGGCTGCGCAACCCGTCGATAGGGTCAATCTCGGGCACAAACTCCAGCGGATCTGCGGCGGGGGTTGGTTCCCACGGGCGGTCATATTCCGGGGCCGAGGATGCGAGTTCCGACAAGGGCAGATCGGCCATGGTTTCGCCGTTCAGAACGATCAAAAAGCGATCTTCAGCGATGGTTTCGCCGACAATGGCAAAATCCAGATCCCATTTGTCGAATACGGCCTTGGCCTCGGATTCTTTCGCCGGGTCCAGAACCATCAGCATACGCTCTTGGCTTTCAGACAGCATCATTTCGTAAGCAGTCATCGCGGTTTCGCGGACCGGCACTTTTTCAAGGTCCAGGCGGATGCCCAGCTTGCCCTTGTCGCCCATTTCCACGGCCGAGCATGTCAGGCCCGCAGCGCCCATATCCTGGATCGAGATCACAGCGCCGGTTTGCATCAATTCCAGCGTGGCTTCCATCAGGCGTTTTTCGGTAAACGGGTCGCCGACCTGCACGGTGGGGCGTTTGTCTTCGATCGTGTCGTCGAATTCCGCGCTGGCCATAGTGGCCCCGCCAACGCCGTCACGGCCTGTTTTCGCGCCCAGATAAACAACGGGGCGACCTACGCCTGAGGCAGCGGAATAGAAAATCTTGTCAGCATCAGCCAGACCGGCGGCAAAGGCGTTCACAAGGCAGTTGCCGTTGTAGGACGGATCAAACCGAACCTCGCCCCCGACATTTGGAACGCCAAAGCAGTTGCCATAGCCGCCCACACCTTCGACCACGCCGTGGACCAGTTGGCGGGTTTTGGGGTGGTCTTTTTCACCAAAGCTAAGGGCGTTCATCGCCGCAATCGGGCGGGCGCCCATGGTGAAGACGTCGCGCAGAATGCCGCCAACACCGGTGGCCGCACCTTGGTAGGGTTCGATATAAGACGGGTGGTTGTGGCTTTCCATTTTGAAGACCACCGCTTGGCCGTCGCCAATACCAACCACGCCTGCATTTTCACCAGGGCCGCAAATGACCTGAGGGCCCTCTGTCGGCAGGGTCCGTAGCCATTTTTTGGAGGACTTGTAAGAACAATGCTCGTTCCACATGGCTGAGAAGATCCCAAGCTCTGTAAAGCTGGGCACGCGCCCGATGATTTCCAGAATGCGCGCATATTCTTCGTCGTTCAGCCCGTGGGCCGCGATCAGCTCGGGCGTAATTTGCGGTTCAGTCACTGCTGCGATCCTCTGGTGGTCCCTACAGGGGGGTGTTTAGGCCACCAAGGCGTGAAGGAAAAGACCTATAGGCTGCGGCGAATGGGAGGTGACTATATATATAGTCATCAGTGCGGAACTTAGTTGATTTGAATGGGCCTAGTCCGCTCAGCTAATTGGACAAAAAAAATGGCCGAGCATGCAAGCTCGGCCTTAGTCCAACAGGGAGGTGTAAGAGAAGAAAAATGTCATTTCTTACACAAACACACTTAATTGCTGCCCTATTTTTGATCAAGATTAGAACCCGAGCTAATCCGTCAAACCCGCTATGATCTGGGTGCATAGCTTTGTTAGTCTTCGCGCATCCTGCGGCGGTAGGCGATGACCTCTTCTGTTACGAATTCGCGGAACGCCTCGATGCGTTTCGAGGCGCGCAATTCTTCGGGATAGGCAAGGAAAACAGGGACCTCTCCGCTTTCAATGCCAGGCAGGATCCGGACCAGATCGGGGAAGTCATCCATCAGGTAGTCCGGAAGCACGCCGATACCAAGGCCCGCTACAACCGATTGCAACACGCCAAAGTAGTTGTTCACTGTCAGTGACCGTTTGACATTGTAGCTCATCAGCTCGCGGATCAGGACGGCCCCGGCATTGACCTGAAAGCTGTCAGAGTTCTGGCAGATCAGACGGTGGTTTTGCAGATCGGGCGGATTTTGGGGGGTGCCGTATTCTTCCAGGTAAGCGGGCGTTGCGTAAAGGCGCATCCGTACGCTCATCAAGCGGCGACGAATCAAGTCGGCCTGGCTGGGTTCTTTCATGCGGATCGCGACATCGGCTTCGCGCATGGGCAGATCCAGCACCCGTTCTTCCAACATCAGGTCGACGTTCAGATCTGGGTATTTTTTGTAAAGATGCGACAGGCGCGGTGCAAGCCACAGAGACCCAAAGCCAATCGTCGTTGTGACCCGGATCTGGCCAAAGACCTCTTCCTCGCTGTCGCGAATGCGCGCGCTGGTGGCCTCCAGGCGTTTGGACATCGCTTCGGTCGCGCCAAACAGCAATTCGCCCTGTTCGGTCAGCATCAAGCCCCGCGCATGGCGGTGGAACAGTGTCGTGTTCAGGGACTCTTCCAGCGCGCGGATCTGCCGGGACACGGCTGATTGGCTTAGATGAAGGGAATCACCTGCATGTGTCAGGCTTCCAGCATCTGCAACGGCATGGAAGATTCGCAGTTTATCCCAATCCATGTTTCAAATCATTTCGGCAAAAGGGTTATATTTAAACAATGATTACCATATTTTAGTCGCGTTCCGCAACTTTCGCTATGGCTAGAATAAAGCTTTGTAGGTCAGCAATTGTGACCTATGGTCGCTTTGTAGCAGTTCTGGGAGGGTTTGCTCAATGTCTCGTCAAGATGTGCGTTTGTCAGATCGATTTGATCTATCGAAATCGCCTGTTCTTTTAAGCGGTACTCAAGCAT
>SPJP01000133.1 GCA_006844665.1 Paracoccaceae bacterium | reverse complement strand
AGCGCTTGTGCTTCGGTCATAGGCAACTGTTCTGAGCGGCTTTGTTGCACAAATCTCTGTTTGAGGGGATTCACTGTGTGAATTCAGCCTGATAGCGGACTGCCATGAGCAGCTGGACCCCGACGACGTACAAGACCCGGAACTGGGCGGAGTCCAATCAATCCCTGAAGCAACGCGGATCGTTATCGATCCATTGGTCGGCAGTCGTTGCTTGCAACGACGAGAGGCTGGTTTGATCCGGAGATGACGTGGGAGGCGGAAGCCTCCTGCCGACGAGGGCGTCAACAAACCTACAGCGATGCGGCCATTCAGGCCTGCCTGACCCTGAAAGTTCTGTTCGGTTTGCCCTTGAGGCAGACGACAGGCTTCGTCGATAGCCTGCTCAAGCGCGTTGGGTTGGAGTGGTCTGTGCCGGACTTCAGCACTTTGTGCCGACGACAAAGAACGTTGTCCGTCGCCATCCCGTACAAGGGATCAGCAGGTCCTTTGAACCTGCTGATAGACAGTACAGGCATCAAAGCTGAGGGCGAAGGGGAATGGAACGCGCGCAAGCATGGCGGCCCCAAACGCCGCCTATGGCGTAAGCTCCATATTGGCGTTGATGAGGAAACGTTGGAAATCCGCGCAATCGAGGTCACAAGCAGTAGCATTGGCGATGCCCCGATGTTGCCAGACCTCCTCGGCCAGATACCGCCAGATGAGGACATCGGCAGCGTCACCGCCCCCTCTCATGCATGTAAACATGCACTGCCGGGCAGTGGACGGTGCCTACGACACGCGCAAGTGCCACGATGCCATCGCAGCCCGTAATGCTCATGCGGTCATACCGCCGCGCAAGAATGCGAAGATGTGGAAGCCCGATACACCACGGGCACGCGCACGCAACGAAGCGGTTCGATCCTCAAAGTACCTGGGCCGTGCCCTGTGGCGAAACCTGACCGGGTACCACCGCCGAAGCCGCGTCGAGACGAAACCTCTCGGGATCATGCTGCGCATAACCCTGCCGGTCAGTGGATGCATTGTGTGAAACTGCTTGGTCAGCGCCTCGTGGCGCGCGACTTCGATCGACAAGTTGCGGAGATCCAGATCCGCGCCGCCATCCTAAACGGCTTCACAGCTCTTGGCATACCTGTCACAGAGCCCGTAGCATTCGAGCATTCTCTCGAACCAATGGCGTTCATGATCTCATTCCGTCTGGGCTAAGGCGGAGAACGCCCATCACCCGATTTGTGCAACAAAGCCCACCGGATGCAAACATTGACACCATTTAAGCTCAGCAGTGACCTATTGAATAGTGGCCACGCGCTCCGACAGAAAACCTGGCTCGCGCTGTTTTCTCATCACAGATAAAGCGACCAAGGCAAACCCAGAAAACAGGAATCCTATGGCAAAGGTAGTAAAGAAAAATGGCGAATAGATTGGGAAGAGTAGTATTGCCAAAGCGACACGCAATAGGATGTAGGACAAACCATTGAGTGGCACGAACGTGCAATACCCCACAATAAGCATCAGAATGGCCAGGAACAAGCAGGCCCCTGCCCCACCAAAATCCTGAATAAAGCCGCGAATATTGAGATAGATATTTCCGAACCCAAAGCGACTGTGCAGCGGTTGGTAAAATCCCTGCTCAACATCTGTGCCTGTCAATTTCCACAAGAATGTAAATGTGTTAAACCCGCCGGTGACATCTGTTTGGAAACTTTTCTCCAACCAAATCAGAAATAAATCATGTGACGCGATCGTATAGAGCCCAAGCTTTTCAAAAGCGATCTGCAGCCCATTGTCGAGGTGCGACACACGAAAATACGCGGAAAACAAATACACCCCGAAGAGCAACAAAAGAGCTGGCACCGCAATTTTTGCGTATGTCAGAAGAGATGCTCGCGCAAAGAGGATATTTTTTCGTATCGCTAACTCAACGAGGAAACACAGCAGCGCCAAAAGCATGCCTGCTCGCGCCAGAGCGATGGATTCTACAAAAAAAGCAAAGAGTGCAAACAACCAAAACATGAGAATATGTCTGCCGTTCTTCAGTCCGATACGGGATCCTACGAAACAGAAAAATGCAAACAAAAACAACAAACCAAGCTGCTCCGCCGCCGACGGCCCACCGGAGTTTCCGTGGTAGCGTTCTAATGCATTGGCAAGCATGATCTGCGCGAGCTGCCCACTTGCCAATCCTTGCAGCAGCGTCGTAATTGAGCTCGATTTCAGCACGACATAAGCAATCATACACACATAGATCGCCCCAATCGGAGCCGAAAATCGCCCAGTATGATCAATCGGCTCCACTTTGTTTTGAGAGGCCGCAGCAAAAAAAATGACGCTCACCAAGACACCAGCCAGAGTGTAGGCCAGTACAAAGAAGTGACTCTCAAACCCATAAGGCCCCAAGAGCAAGGCCAAAGGGACGATATAGGCTGCAAGAAAAGTTAGGCTGACCAGCTTGAGCATTCGTGATTCTGTATATGCAAACCGTTGTCTTGGCTACCAACGTTTGCGCCAATTGCGCCAGCTGGGATACCATAAATCAAAGAAGGCTTTGTTCGTTTGCGTGACCGCGCCGGTACTGACTTTTCCAATGTGTTTGACCTCAATATCACAATGGATCAGGCCAATCTTACCCGCACGCACAGCTTCGGCAAATTCCATCTCTTCACAATACAGGAATGTCTCTTCGTTGAAGACTGGTTTGGGGATGGCCTGCAGCCCGGCTCCGTTCAAAACAAACAGAGACCCATGTGTGGCATAGGCCCTAGACGGCAGCTTTCCAATAAGCTTGATCACACCTGAGGCCAGACGGAGGATCTTAGGCGAGCGCAAAACGGCGGCAATATCATACAAGCGCACAAAGCGACGCTGCATATGCGTCAAGAACGGGTTACGCGGTGCACCATCCTGGAGCACGATGGGCATATAGGCCATCGCTGCCTCGGAGGCGGGGACGGTGACATTGCTCAAGCTCAGATCAATATTCCCAAAGACGATCAGATCATCTGAAGCGATTTCGTGCTCTGAAAGCAGCATTGCCAGACCAACATCCAGCCCGCGGCCATATCCAACATTTTCACTTTCGATCATTCGGATATGCGCAGCTTCACATGCAACACGTGCGGCTTGACGATCGGCATCTGACTTGAAGTTGTCGACCAGGTACAAACAAGAATCGGGATGCTCTTGCAAAATACTTGTGGCCCAATCGTGAATGACGTCTGCTGTGCCATAATTCACCGCAATCGCGTATAGCATAATAAGCCCTTGTTTTCAAAAAATTTCATACGATCATCCAAGCGGCAAAGCAGGGCCTTATGCAGTGTTAAGCCTGGTCAGGTCTCACACCAAAGCCCTCCGCCTGCGCTCATGATGCCTGATAGGCTGTCATCAGGCCGGATTCAAGTGACCTGGGCCTGTGCCATTCGCGCCAGATCAGCATATACATGTAGGCAATGACTGGTTCGAAACGATACATTTACGCCACCTTAGGCCTCCTCGCCATCAGCGCGCTGTTTGCCGGAGCCATCAGGCATGACGCTGGCAACTTGCGCAGCCAAGCGGCCAATATCATTGTCGGCCCTCCCGCACAAAGTGCGCCCTCCTCTCGATGGGCCCTTCCAGATCCTGAGGCGCTTTCCGAATTGAAAGATGGACGCGTAGACGCTTGTACAGGCCAAGACTACACACGTTTGAATGCACATTTCACAAACCTGACCGGGCAGCCGTTCGCACCTATACAAGACTTAAAACCGAGGAGGTTCTTGTCGCGAGCCAGGAGTGGGAGAGCCAACCTGGTGACGGCCCCGGATATCCGGCGCTTGTTTGGAACGACCATGGACTGAGCGCTGACCGGCGGCCGTTTTTGTTCTACAGTGTTCATGATCCCGAAGCAGGCATCGCTTTGGCCATTGCCGACACAGCACAAGATCCATCCGTCAAATTTAATCGCCCCGACGCAGGCATGTCCCCTGACAGTCGCGTTCTCCACGCGCCCGTTCGACCCCGCCAAACATCGCACTTCTCATCCCCTTCTGTCGTCTGGGATGCCACCACACAGCAGTGGAGGATCTATTTCCACTTCTATGCTAACGCATATGCCCAAGGCTGCGGACATCAGAAAACAGCTGTTGCAACAGCCCCCGAGCTTGAGACCACACAGTGGTCTATCCACTCCGATGGAGCTGCCGGATATGTCGCTGTCCTGCCCATCCAGCCCCCTTGGGCCAATTCCCAATCCAGCTACCACGCGATTGCCAGGCTCGGCCCCAATCTTTGGCTCGCCTTGCTGCGCGGAACACAAATCACACAGGATGTGGACGGAACAATTGCAGCGCATTCCACCTCCCTTGCTCTGGCAACCTCACGCGATGGCCTCAGCTGGTCTTTGGTCCCCGAAGCTCCTTTCGCGCAGGCCTTAGCGGGAGACGGTGTCCTATCGCCCATGCACATCCTGTGTGACACCGATGGGACGGTGTCCATCATGTACCAAAGGCGCCTGAGCACGACCTCACATGTCTACCTCGCCCCCCTTGAGGCCCCAAATCACAAAGAACGCATTTTTGAAGATCCTGTGTTCTACGATGGCCCCATATCAATCGTGCCCCAGCCACAGGGTCTGCAGATTTTCACAGGGCACCAAGTCTACCTCATACAGGTGCCATGAGCGCATTCCCTAATGCCCACGCAGACGAGATACCTTTCATCACGGCTCATCACTGCGCCTTGTAACAAACGCTAGCCCTGCCTCAAAAACGCCCCCGACGCTGAAGATTTTTTGTCTCGCCCTTCACAACTTGCATGCCGTGTGGAAACCTGAGAATAACAACATAAATGGCGGTCTCCGTCTGATTGCAGCATAGTTATAGAAGCGGCAGGTATTATGAAAATCGCAATGATTGGTACGGGCTATGTCGGCCTGGTTTCAGGTGTGTGTTTCTCTGATTTTGGTCACACAGTCGTTTGTGTCGATAAAGATCCACGCAAAATTGAGATGCTGGAGCGTGGAGAAGTCCCGATCTACGAGCCTGGCCTAGACACTCTTATGGCCAAGAATGTCGAAGCGGGCCGCCTGTCTTTCACACTCGACCTCACCCGCGCCATCGAAGGCGCGGATGCAGTCTTTATTGCCGTTGGAACCCCGACCCGGCGCGGCGATGGACATGCCGATCTGACATATGTCATGGCCGCGGCAGAAGAGATCGCTCAGACGGCAAAAGACTATGTGGTCGTGGTCACCAAATCGACCGTACCCGTGGGCACCAACCGGCAGGTCAAACAGGTGATCAAGAAGACCAATCCGGATCTTGAATTTGACGTGGCCTCCAACCCAGAGTTCCTGCGCGAAGGTGCGGCGATTGACGATTTCATGAAGCCCGACCGTGTGGTGGTCGGGGTGCAATCCGAGCGCGCCGCAGAGGTCATGGCCGAAGTCTACCGCCCGCTCTATCTGCGCGACTTCCCGATCGTGACCACTGATCTGGAAAGCGCAGAGATGATCAAATACGCCGCCAACGCGTTTCTAGCAACCAAGATCACCTTCATCAACGAGATTGCCGCGCTGTGCGAAAAGGTTGGTGCGGATGTCAAACAGGTGTCCAAGGGCATGGGCATGGACGGGCGCATCGGCAACAAGTTCCTGCATGCCGGACCCGGCTATGGCGGCTCATGCTTTCCCAAGGACACCAAAGCGCTCGCGCGCATCGGCCAAGATTACGCGACGCCCATGCAGATCACAGAGGCGGTCATCACCGTTAATGAAGAGGTCAAGCGCCGCATGACGCTGAAGCTGGAGGACCTGTGCGGCGGCAGCTTCAACGGCAAGACCATCGCGGTACTCGGGGTCACCTTCAAACCCAACACCGATGACATGCGTGATGCCCCCTCTCTGACCATCGTGCCTGCCCTTGTCGGCGGCGGGGCCAAAGTCCGTGTCTGCGATCCTCAGGGACATCACGAAGGCGAAGCTCTGCTGCCGGGCGTGCAGTGGGTGGAAGATCCCTACAAAGCTGTGCAGAATGCCGATTTGCTTGTAATCTTGACCGAGTGGAACGAATTCCGCGCACTGGATCTCAATAAGGTGGCCCGCAAGATGGAAACGCCGCGCATGGCCGATCTGCGCAACATCTACAACAGTAAGGACGCCAAACGCGCCGGGTTTGAAGCCTATGACAGCATTGGCCGCACCGGGTTCGGCCTGCCTGAGAGCTGATCAGCTGGCTCTCAAATTTGGCGCCGGCGGCGTGCGTTGCTTGGTCACATAACTGACAGAAGGCCCTGTCAGAGATTATACGCACGCCCAGGCACGCTTTATGTGGACCATGACATATGGGCCCTGCCCTGCTCGCCCCTCTGGCAATGCGCCGGAGTTTACATGTTATCCCGAAGCGCAAACAGCTGAGCGCGCAACGGCACTGTTCAACATTCACTTGAACCAACGACGAACACAGCTGACCTCGTCCGCATAGACACACCGCACGCCTGCTTTAACCATCGGTAACGCTTTTGACACACAGTCCGAACGTCTCAGAGCAACAGATTGACAGGTGTGCCATGTCTCAAACTTCCTCCCGCCTCGCCCTGCCCTTTATCCAGGCCGCGCAAGCTCAAAAGCATGTCACCCACAACGAAGCGCTGCGTGCCCTCGATGTGCTCGTGCAGCTCAGTTTTCAGGACGATGCACAAAGCGCACCGCCCGCCAGCCCTGATGAGGGCGATTGCTACATTGTCACCAGCGGAGCCAGCGGAGCCTGGAGCGGCCAGGAGGGGCAGATCGCTGTGTGGCTGGATGGGGCCTGGCAGTTTCAGAGCGCACAGGCGGGGTGGGCCGGCCTTGTCCTATCCAAAGGTAGCCTCGTCTATTTCGACGGCGCAGCATGGCAGCCCCTGTCTTTCAGCGCGCTCAACAATATGGCTGAACTGGGCCTTGGCGCACAGGCCAGCACGACAAATCCCTTCACCGCAGAACTCAACAGCGCTCTGTGGACCGCGCGCTACGCCACAGACGGGGGGAGCGGTGATCTCATTCAAGCGCTCAACAAGGAAGCACCGACAAATGACGCGGGCCTCATGCTCCAGACAGGCTTTCAAACCAGTGCCCTGATCGGTCTTTTTGGAGACAACCGATTGCGCCTGTCGGTCACGGCGGATGGCAGCGCCTTCGCCGATGGTCTCAGCATCGATCCTGTAACAGGGATTGCTGATCAACCCACCCTGCCGCGGTTCAGCGCATACACCAATTTCGACAACTACGTTGGCGTCGGGGCTTGGACCAAGATCGCCATCAATAGCGCAGACTACAATGACCAAGCCGCCTTCGATGCGGCGACCAATCTCTTCACCGCCCCGGTGGAAGGCACCTATGTGTTCGGCGCGTCACTCACATACAAAACCAATGGCAATGCAGGTGCCCGCATGCAAGGCCGCATGGTTTTGAATGGCACGTCTGTTCTACGAGGCGGTCGCGGCGAGGTCTCAGGCACACATCTGAGCGAAGAGACGACCCTGCCCCTCGGAACACTCGTATCTCTGAATGCCGGTGACACCGTAGAACTGCAAGGCAACTTCCGCAGCTTTGATGGATATATCATGGCGGATGAAAGCGCCTTCTGGGGTCACAAAGTTGGCTAACGCAAGCGTTTCGCGCGCGAAACGCTTGCGTCCTCGAGACAAAACCAAAGCGCGCCTCAAGGGGGGCGCGTCTTGCCTTCCAGGTCCCTGCACTGCATAGACGGATCACATCAAAAGCAGCCCACAGGAAACCGTTATGGCCCGCCCTATACTTGTCACCGGATCCGCCGGGTTTATCGGTTTTCACCTCAGCCGAGCCTTGCTGAACGATGGGTTTGAGGTCATCGGCCTGGATGCCATGACGGACTATTATGACGTCTCCCTCAAGCACCGCCGCCATGCGATCCTTGAGGCGCATGATGGCTTCACGCCTGTGATTGAACGGCTGGAAACACCCGGCGCAATGGCCGCACTTTTGGAAAAGCACGATCCCGCCATGATCGTGCATCTGGCAGCCCAAGCGGGGGTGCGCTACTCTATCGATGCCCCACGCTCCTATGTGGAGAGCAATATTCAAGGCACCTTTGAGCTCTTAGAGGCCGTGCGCCACCATCCAGTGGACCATTTACTTATAGCCTCAACCTCTTCGGTCTATGGTGCCAACACCGAGATGCCCTATTGCGAGACCCATAAGGCAGACACGCAAATGTCCTTCTATGCGGCGACCAAAAAAGCCACAGAGGCCATGGCGCAAACCTATGCACATCTCTACCGCATCCCAATCACCATGTTCCGTTTCTTCACAGTCTACGGCCCTTGGGGCCGGCCGGACATGGCGCTCTTCAAATTCACCGATGCGATTCTTAATGGACGACCCATTGATGTCTACAATCACGGAGACATGCTGCGTGATTTCACCTATGTGGACGACTTGGTCGGCAGCATCCGTCGCCTGATGGATGCTATTCCCGCTGATACTCCCGTAAGCACAGCCGACAGTCTCTCGCCCATCGCTCCATGGCGTGCGGTCAATGTCGGCAACGGTGCGCCCACACGCCTGAGCGATTTCATCGAAGCACTCGAAGAGGTGCTCGGGCAGGAAGCGCAGAAAAACATGCTGCCAATCCAGCCCGGCGACATGCCCAGCACATGGGCGCAGGACCAGCTTCTGACAGACCTGATTGGCCCAATGCAAAAGACACCTCTGCGCACGGGCGTTACGCGCTTTGTCGCGTGGTACAAGTCGGACTACGCGGCCAAATAGACTCTGTTTCGCGCGCGAAACAGAGTCTCAACGCGACTTGAGCCAAGCTTCCAATGCGGCCGCGAATTCATCCGTGACCCCATCCCCTTCAAGCGTTAGGAGCCGCCCCTTCTTTTTGCGCGCAAGTGCAATGCCCGGAGCAACCTCAGACGCTGCTGAAGCACGCCTGGCAGCCATTTCAGAATGCATGGATTTTGTTTCCAAACCAACACTGAGCGCCTTCTGAAGGCAAGTTGTCTCGGCCTCTGCGCTTTGAGGCGCGCTCTCGTGCAGCGCATGCTGTAACCGACCAACCACATTGGGATCTTCATTGAGGGCCTTAGAAAGCTGGAGGCCAAGTCGCTCGCCCAACTGGGTGGGATAGCTCAAATGTGCCCCAAGAGCCTCAACCACGGAAATGAAGGATTTGATCTTTGAGCGCTTGGCCCGAGATGCGGATAAAAAAAGAGCCTGTAGTGCGGATTTGTGGCTATCAAAGACTCCGACTTCTACAGATTTCATCACAAGGCGAGCACGTTCGTAATAACTGAGCCCCACGCGGATCTCATTTTCTTCGATCATTGCAAGATAGGCCTCAGAGGCCTCTCTTGGTGGCGTGATCAATGCGTTCACATATGTCTCTGAAAGGCTGCGTAGAGCCTGACAACGCCGCCAGCCAGAAATGAGACCATAGCGCTCCGAGCCAAGGTCGACCACCTCAATGGGCGTTTGCTGGCCCCGAGCCGCAAGGCTGGCTTTCAATGCCGCCATGTCTTCGTCATTTACCGCGACGCGGTCGCGCACAAGATAGTCCTCAGCGATCTGAGCGAGGGGAATGGAGACAACCATACGCCCTTCAGTTCGCGCGCGGCGTAGGGTTTCGGACAGTTCCTGCAACGCCGCGTTTGCAGACGCGTCCCCTGCGACATGCGCGATGGGGGGCGGTGGGGCGCTCTTGGTCTCTGCGCTCCGTGCCGGTTCTGTGTCTAACGCGCCTGTTTGGCTCAAAAGGGCAGGGCCCAGACGTTTGCGTTTTGCCATGTTACGCCCCTCCTTGTAGACGCGCATTCTGCGCCAGCTCTTCCCGGCGCCAGACCCCGAGCAGCAACTCCTTGAACGCGGCATAGGTGGCGTCGAATGTTTCGCGCCCCCGCACATAGGTCTCGCGGTTGAAGTCGCGGTAATCGGCCTCATAGATTCCGCTTACCTGTTCTCCGGCTTGGCCGATGAGAGCGGTGAAGTCTTGGCGGTGTGGGGAGAGAGTCCGTCCGAGATAGGCCTGCATCAGAGCCGCAAGTTCCGCTTGCTGGCTGCCATCATAGCGGGTGACCACGGCGCGGACCGCGTCCCATTCAAAGGCCAGCTCTTCGCGGCCCAAGGCGCGGGCAGCGATATTCTCGCCTTCCTCGATGGAGGCGAAGGTGGAGTGCAGCATGTCAAAGAAACGCCCGGTGCTGTCGAATTCGAGGAAGGATGCGCCTACCGGCACCAACAGGATGTCGGAGGCGGCCAACCCGTTGATGGTGAGATAGCCAAGGGCAGGGGGGGTGTCGACGAAGATGAGATCATACTCGTTCAGAATGCCGTCGGCCTCCAAAGTTTCGGTGAGCGCATCCCAGAGTTTCCAGCTTCGGGCCTGCATGCGCCAGACTGGGATCTGGAATTCGGCCCAGTAGAGATTAAGCTGGGCACCGATGAGGTCGATGTTGGGCCAATGGGTCGTCTGGATTAGCCCTTGCGCTTTGATGCCAAGCGCCTCGGTCAAAGTGTCATCGAGGGGCAGGGGGGCCTCGCCCCGATCCAGGCGGGATCTGTTCTCGCGACGTAGATGGGTGGCGTAATGGCGGGCGAGCAGGGGAAAGACAGTTTGCCATTCATCCTCAACGCGGCCGCCGAAGATGGAGGTCATGGAGCCCTGACTGTCGAGATCGAGCACGAGCACCTTGTAGCCGTCCAGTGCGGCGGACATGGCGAGATGCGCCGCGGTGGAAGTCTTGCCGACCCCGCCTTTGAAATTCGCGACAGACACCAGTTTGGCGGGCAGACCTTCGGGACGATAGGGGCGGTACTCTTTCGCCTTGGAGCCTTGGGCTCCGAAATAGGCGCGCAAGCGGAGTACCTCGTCGAGGGTGAACCATTTCGCCCCGCCCTCGGTTTCTGAGCGGCCCTGCGGTAAATCGGGGTTCTGTTTGAGCACTCGCCGGAAATGCGCCTGCGCCACCGGGATCAGATATTTGGTGATCTCCCAGGTGGAGAAAAGGCGCAGCTCTTTGCGGCCTTCCTCGTTCATGCCCCGCGAGGCAAGGTCCTGGCGGCCCTTCGTGCATGCTTCTGCGATACGGGCAAAGCCGCTGGTTTCGACAGGCGATTCAAGGGCCTCCAGTGCGGCGTCGGGATCAATGTTGAAATAGGGAGGAAGGTCGGGCTTGATGTCTTTGGATTTGAGATCTTTGGCCATATTTGGTCTGCTCTATATTTGATTTTGCCTGTGGAAAGCGATCTTGATGTGCGCTCTTTTCCCTAAGATAGCGAAAAACGACGCACATGGAAGAAAAACCATCACAATTATGGTTTTCTAAGCAAAATCAATCAGATGAGTTTGTATGTGTCTTTGGGTGTTGGGAGCTTTAAAAATTGGGGTTCTGTTAGAATCCAGTTATTTGATAGTTAACAGTGAAATTAGATTAATCTAAAAGATTGATTTTGAAGGTGAAAATGGAGTTTTTTGAATTACGGGTGACTCTGAACCCACGAAGAGGTGACTCTGATCCCACGCTCAAGTGACTCCGAACCCACGAGCGAATTTCGCCTTTGTGTGGACGAGGGCTGTGGATAACTTTAGGCTGGGTGTTAATGAAAACACGAATCCCCGGCAGGCCTTGAGCAGACGCGCCATCCCAGAGCGCGCAAGATGCCGGATCGGGCGACAGATGATACAGGCGATTTTCCATGACCAGCTCTTTGGGGCTTACCCCTGACAGGCATCCTACGCCTGATTTCTTCTTATGCGATATTCTTGATGCGCTGCCCAAGGATGACATGGCGACCATGGAGCATCCGGTGTTCTCCCTCTCGACGCGTCCCGACCGGCGCATCCTGAGCTACGCGCATAACGGAGTGGAGATCACGGTGACGCCTTCGGTCAAGGGTCTGGCTACGATCCATGACAAGGACATTCTGATCTATTGCATCTCTCAACTGATGGCGGCGCTCAATGCCGGGCGTGCGGTATCGCGGCGCCTGACATTGACGGCGCATGATCTGTTGGTGGCCACCAATCGGGAGACCTCTGGCGATGGGTACAAACGGCTGCGCGAGGCGTTCGAGCGGCTCGCGGGCACGCGCATCACCACCAATCTTGAAACCGGAGGGCAGGAGATCACCACCGGGTTTGGCCTCATTGAGAGCTGGCAAATTGTGCGCGCCACCAAGGGCGGACGGATGGCCTCGGTGCGGATTGTTCTCTCGGAGTGGCTGTTCCGGGCGGTGCAGAGCAAAACGGTGCTGACGCTGAGCCGCGACTATTTTCGGCTTCGAAAACCGCTGGAGCGGCGCATCTATGAGCTGGCCCGCAAACATTGCGGCAAGCAGCGTACGTGGCGGGTCTCGGTGGATACATTGCTGAAAAAGTCTGGCTCGGCCTCGCCGCGGCGCGTTTTTCGTAAGATGCTACGCGACATGATCGCGGCGGGACATTTGCCCGATTATGAGATGACGGAAGAGCCGGGGGACCTGATCCGGTTTTCAGTGCACGATTCGCTCTTGGAGGAGGTGCCTGGTGCCCCTGTCCTGAGTTCGGACTGTCTTGAGAAGGCCCGCCTTCTGGCACCTGGGCTGGACGTCTATATGCTCGAGGCGGAGTGGCGTCGCTACTGGATGCACTCTGGCCGTCCCCGTCTGCGCTCTGCGGATGCTGCGTTTCTGGGCTATGTTGCGGCGTGGCTCAAGCGAGAGGCTGCGCGTATAGCGCAATGATTCAGTAAGTTTATATGGTGCAGGCCGCGAGGCAGGCTTGCCGGGTTGGCTGATATTGCTGCGCTGCAGCACCATTTTTGCCAGATGGAATGCATCCCCTAGAGGTTGTGGTTAAATTATAGGCAGCCGTTAACCAACTTAGCGCTTTTTTGCGCATCTACAGTTTGCGCTCGCAGCACTTGGATGCTATTCAGATTTTAAGAAAGTATTAACAAAGTTACATGTTTCGGAGGCTGTCGTGATTTCTGCAGGGCCTCCTTCAGACGAAGCTAATTTTACGGGTTTTGAACTCAAGGTTTTGAAGAATGATTTACTTTAACTTGGCATATTTAGCTGTTTTTGCGTTCTCGGCGTTGATTTGCGCCGTCCTGATCGTCACGAAGCAGTACCATATTCGCGCCCAGGGCGCTGATGTCGGTGCCGTCCAGTCTTCTCACAAAGTCCCGACCCCGCGCATTGGCGGGGTTGCCATTTTTACGGGTCTTGTTGTGGCTGCGTTCCTGATGCCTGCTGATGTGCAGGGAACGTATATTCTGTTCGTCATCTCGATGATCCCTGTTTTCGCAGCCGGTTTGGCTGAAGACCTGGGATATGACGTCTCTCCGCGGCGGCGTTTGCTGGCGGCGGCGGTGTCTAGCATCTTGGCGGTGGCTCTGCTCGGGGCTTGGGTTGCGCGGGCGGATGTTCCCGGCGTTGACTATCTGCTGACCTTCGTGCCTGTGGCGATCATCTTCACGGCCTTTGCTACAGCGGGCGTGTGCAATGCATTCAATTTGATTGATGGGATGAACGGTTTGAGCGCCGGCACTGGTGTCATCACCGCGATTGGCTTGGCCTCCATTGCCCATATCTCCGGTCTGCCAGAAATCGCGGCCGTCAGCTTTATGTTGGTCGCAGCGTTGATGGGCTTTTTGGTCTTCAACTTCCCTTGGGGCAAAATTTTCCTTGGGGATGCCGGGGCCTATTCGCTGGGCCATGCTCTTGCCTGGCTCTCCGTCCTCTTGATGTTCAAAGTGTCTGCCCTCACGCCTTGGGCTGTGGTGCTCGTCTTCTTCTGGCCGCTTGCGGATACGGTTTTCGCGATCTGGCGTCGTCGCCGTTCCGGACGCCCTACGGACCAGCCAGATCGTCTGCACTTCCATCAGATGGTGATGCGTCTTTTGGAAATTAAAATTTTGGGCCGGGGACAACGGCAAATTGCCAATCCACTTGCAACGCTTGTGATGCTGCCGTTCATTTCCTTGCCGGTTTTCTTTGGTGTGTTGCTCTGGAACCAGCCACTCTTTGCCTTCATTGCTGCCGTCAGCTTTGGCGTTCTGTTTGTCGGTACCTACATGCTGGGGATCCGGATCGCCGGATCCAGAATGCTAGGTGTTACACCACAATTTGGTGTATTCTCCTCAACAGAGCCGAAGCGTGCTCATTGATGCGCTCGCGCGTCGCATGGTTGCCTGCACCTTTGGGGTCACACTGCACGACTATCTCGCAGGCGAGATCAGTCTCTTCTCTGCTATTCGGAAAAAATATCAGAATAAAGGCAGGATAATTTTAAACTCTTGCCTGGATCTGCTGTCATGATATCGCGTGCATTCTTAGGGTCTTTGCTATTTGCAGCGCTGATTGGGATCCCCGCCCATATTGTACAGGCCGATGAACTCCGTTCGGTGACCACCTACGGCAACGTTGGGCTCATTGATACGCCAACAGCTCAAAGCCAGCCGGATGCAGAGATCACCACGACCTTGTCTTATATCCCTGGCTCTACGCGCACCACTTTGACTTTTCAAATGACACCGCGTCTGTCCGGCAGTTTCCGATACGGCAACATCAGCCAGTTGTATGATCGTTCCTTTGATTTGAGATACCGTTTGCTCGATGAGGGGCGCATCCGTCCCGCGTTGGCGATTGGGTTGAACGACTTTGTCGGGACAGGTGTCTACTCTGGTGAATATCTTGTCGCCAGCAAACATCTGTTGCCCAATGTGCTGGTTTCAGGGGGGATCGGATGGGGACGTCTGGCGTCATCTGGTGGATTTTCAAATCCACTTGGCTCAATCGACCCGAGGTTTCGAACCAGGCCCCTGGGCTTTACCGGGGATGGGGGGCAGCTCGAATTTGGCCGTTGGTTTCGAGGCGACGCCGCGTTTTTCGGGGGCCTGGCGGTTCGCGTGGCGCCGCGGCTGATCCTGAAGGCCGAATATTCGTCCGATGCTTATGGGCGCGAGGTTTTCGAAGGTGTCATCCGCCCACGCACACCATATAACTTCGGGCTCGATTATAAACTTGGGAAAAATGCCAATTTACAGTTGAGCTATCTACATGGGGATACCCTGTCCGCCGGCGTGACGCTTGCTCTCAATCCAAAGCGGCCCAGTGTTGTCGGGGGAACTGCTAAAGCGCCGCCGCCCGTGCGTGTGCGCCTTCCGCATAACATTGATGATTTAGGATGGACCCAGATTCCAAATGCATCGACAAACTTGCGCAAAGCAGTGCGAGAGCAACTTGCAAAGCAAGGGATCGTCCTGGATGCGCTGGCGGTTTCCCCTCGGCAGACAACCATACGCATCCGCAATGGACGGTATCAGGCAAGCGCCGAAGCTATTGGCCGCACGGCCCGGGTGCTGAGCCAGATGATGCCAGACTCTGTTGAGACCTTTAAGATTGTGCCTGTGCAGCGCGGTATGGTCGTGTCCGAGGTTTCCCTGAAGCGATCTGACATTGAAGCCTTTGAACATGCCCCCAACGGAACGGCACTTTCGTATAAAGCTGCCGCCATTCAGGATGCCGCGGGCCGCACGGCGGAGGACCTCGTTTTTGATGACGGGCAATATCCTCGGCTTACCTGGAGCTTCGGCCCGTATCTGTCCACAAGCTTTTTTGATCCGGGCACGCCAATCCGGGCGGAAGTCGGTTTGCAGGCCAAAGCGACATATGTCATTCGGCCCGGCCTGGAGATTTCCGGGGCCCTGCGCAAACGCGCGACCGGCAATAAGCATACAGCGACACGGGTCTCAGATTCGACGATACGGCGGGTGCGCTCGGATGTACGAAAATATGCACGACAGGGAGATCCGTCGCTGAAGAGGCTCACATTGTCCTATTATTTCCGGCCTGGAAAAGATCTCTACGGGCGCGTCACGGCGGGCTATCTGGAAACCATGTATGGCGGCATTTCGACCGAAGTGTTGTGGAAGCCGGTGGACAGTCCCTTTGCGCTTGGAGCAGAACTGAATTATGTCAAACAGCGTGATTTCGACCAGCTTTTTGGCTTTCAAGCCTATGAGGTCGCAACGGGCCATCTGACCGGCTATTGGGACATGGGCAATGGCTTTGAGGCTCAGGGGTCGGTCGGGCGCTATCTCGGAGGAGATGTGGGCGGCACGCTCAAGGTCGAACGTGTCTTCAAAAACGGCTGGCGTGTTGGCGCCTATGCAACGTTGACCGATGTGCCCTTTGCCGATTTCGGGGAAGGATCCTTTGACAAGGGGCTGACATTCACCATTCCGTTTGACCACTTTATTGGAACGGCATCGCGGCGCTCTGCCAGCCCAACGATCCAACCGATCTTGCGAGATGGTGGGGCAAAGCTGAATGTAGATGGTCGTCTCTATGGGACATTGCACGGCGGATACCATCGCCCAGACCTTGTGAAAAGCTGGGGGAGATTTTGGCGGTGATCCGAGCAGTTTTTTTTGCGCTTGCAGGCATGATGATCCTGGCAAGCTGCGGCTCCAACCAGAGCGCCACCTTTTCCCGTGCGGCACTGGAGCAAGTGCGGCAGGCGCTGATTCCGAAAAGCCGCAAAGCGCCTCCGCTGACAACGGCAATTTTGCGCACCCGGCTCACACCAGAGGTGCGCGCGCAGATCGGACGGCCTGTGCTGATTGCCGAACTCCCGACGTTGCAAGTTGCCGCGGTGGTGATCGAGACAGCCCAGAATGGAGAAACAACAACTTGGATTGCCCCTGATGGGGTCGGCGTTTATTCGCGCGGCGGTATGATCTCTGGGACCCGGGGGATTGGATTTGATCTGATGGCCTCCGATATCAATGGGCCTTTGGCCATCGTGACGGGGCAAGGCCAAGGTACGGCGCAGCGCGTTCACCATTACCTGGACGGGGAAAATAGTCAGATCACTGTAAAATTTGCCTGCACCTATTCTGGGGGGAATGGCGTGGTTACAGAGCAGTGCACATCTGATCATGACGATTCAGGGCAACCGGCAGATTTGAAATTCACGAATAGCTATTGGTTGGATGCGAATCAACGGATCGTGAAGTCGAAACAGTGGATTGGCACACGCAACGGTTACATAACGCTGGAAGCCCCTCTTTTCTGAGCGCAGTCGCAGGCAATAAAGTGCCGCAAATCTCTCTAGATCTGGTTAATACTTCTTTAATCCTTGCGAGAGCTGTGCTGACGCCGTTATTATAGGCACGCATGCATATTGTTTTTTTGGAGTACTTAAAATGAAACTTACAGCTCTCTCTTTGACAGCTGCTCTTGCTCTGGCCGTCGCTGCTCCCGCTAGTGCGCAGGTGATTGGTGTTGGTGCCGGTGGTGCTGGCGCAGGTGCTGGTGCTGGTGCTGGCGCAGGTGCTGCAGCTGGTGCTGGCGCAGGTGCTGCAGCTGGTGCAGGTGCTGCAGCTGGTGCAGGTGCTGCAGCTGGTGCAGGTGCTGCAGCTGGTGCAGCTGGTGCAGCTGGTGCCGCAGCTGGTGCAGCTGGTGCTGTTGCAGCTGGTGCTGGTGCTGCTGCAGCTGCTGGTGCCGCCGCAGCTGCTGGTCTTGGTCTTGGCGGACTTTCGGCTGCAGCTCTTACGTCGCTTGCTGTCGTTGGTGCCACGGCCGTTGTGACAGTGGCCGAAGCCGTCGACGAAGGCACTGAAGGCACAGGCACTCCCTAAGCTTTTTGGCTTATCTGGTCAGATTTGATAGACCTGACGACACAATATCGAAGGTGGCGGATGCAAAGTGCATCCGCCACCTTTGTTTTGTGAAATGTAGAAATGACATCTGAAACCTAGACTAGGTAGTTGCATCTACATATAGTTTTCTGAAACAAGTGTGATACAGATTCCGGGGGGAATTTACATGTCACGATTGTTTTTCATTATAAGCGCAATATGCAGTCTGGCCAGTTGTGGGGTCAGCTACACAAGCCCATCAGTGCAAGAAGTCACCGGTGAAGGCGGCTCGGTTGAGATCGTGTCACTGGATGCCCAAGCCATCGCCCTTGCTAATAAAGCGCCATATGTTTCGCGCCAATTGCCCTCAGAATTGTTTGCCGTTGCTCGCGGAGGCACCTTGCGTGCGCTTGGTGCTCTTCCCGAGGCCCCTGACAGCCCCGATGCAAGGCCGGAGCGCGTGTCGCTGAGCCTGCCTCCGCTTGAGCCCGCGTCTGCGTATAAGATTGGCGTTGGGGATGTGCTTCTTCTGTCGACGCAGGGCGAAGAGAGCACGGTCGAGCAACTCTCCGGTTTGTTGGCTGCGCAGAACCGCCGCCAAGGGTATACTGTTCGCGACGATGGAACGATTACCATCCCATCCATTGGCGATATTCGGCTTGCCGACCTTTCGCTGAGAGAAGCGCAGGATGTTCTATTTCAGGTTCTGGTTGAGAACCAGATTGATCCTTCCTTGAGCCTCGAAGTCTCGGAATTCAACTCTCAACGGGTGACCGTTGGCGGGGCGGTTGGAGCCACCCGCAATGTGCCCATCACGCTCAATCCTCTGACCTTAGGAGAGGCGTTGACGAGTGCCGGCGGAGTGCAGGTCCCTGACGAAGAGTTTGCGGTTATTCGTCTTTACCGCGATCAAAAGCTGTATCAAATTCCCTTTGACACATATTTGGCGCGTCCTGAATTGCGTGAGACGCGCTTGCAAGATCGCGACGCGCTCTACGTCGACACGACGTATGACCTCGATCGAGCCTTTACCTTTTTCCAAAAAGAATTGGACGTGATTGCCCTAAGGAACACTGCGCGCACCACTGCACTTGATGCTTTACAACGCGAAGTCAGTTTGCAACGTGAGGCCCTTCAGGAGCGCCGCAACAATTTCCAACTGCGGGTTGAGTTGGATGCTGTTGAACGTGATTATGTGTATTTGGCTGGAGAGGTGTCTCAAAAGGCGCGCGTCGCATTGCCTTTTGAGCGGCAGGCAACCCTGGCGGATGTCTTGTTTGATGAAGGTGGTTTTGACACAACCACCGCAGATGCGTCACAGATTTATGTCTTGCGGAGTAGCAAGGCCGCAGCAAATGTGGACGTAACGGCCTACCACTTGGATGCAGCGAATGCAGCGAACCTTGTCTTGGCGACGCGGATGCTGATGCGTCCCAATGACATCGTGTTTATCGAAGAACAGGTGATCACGCAGTGGACACGGTCTTTGCAGACGATTTTTCCGGCCTTGCTGACGCGCGCGGCTGCGAACTAAAGCCGTTGGCCAAAGCGGGCATTTTCTCCTGCGGTAGCCAGGCCGAATTCAGGGGCTGCCCTGTACATATGCAGGTCTATGCTATGACGATTGTACAGTGTGTCATTTCTTATATTTGGCTGGCCATCGACACGGCACCGTTGTAAGCCCCCCCTTATATTTTTAGGTATTATCGAGGGCAGATTCTTGGCGGTCACATTTCTCATTGGTGGAACGGGAAACCAGTTCTTTCAGTTTGCGACAAGTTCTGCCAAAGACAAATTCTCAACACTGTTTTTGAGTTCAGCGGTCCGCAAGTTGCTTGGCTGGACGCAACATGAACAATTATTGCGCTATCCTGGCCCTGGCCCTGTCCAATATATTTTGGCGCTGCTGGCTCTGAGCCTTGATTCGGTGTTGCTCAAGACCGCGCGGGTGAGCTTGTTTACAACATTCGAAACGCGAGGTGTGCATGCCACTCCTAAGATCACAGAGGTGGCGCGCATTGGGTATTTCCAATCTGCACCAGAGCGCCGTGATGTGGCAGAGTTGGCCTCACAACTTGCTCCCACGCAGCACAAAGGTCGGATCGTTGTGCATGTGCGCGGTGGAGATCTTCTGGCTCTGGAACGGGCGGGAAAGACAACATACGGCATTCTGCCCGACAGTTATTTTCGCGCAGGTATAGAGACGGCGCTCAAGGCTGCTGATCTGCAAAAAACGGTACAGCTGTTGGTGCTGACGGATGATGTGGAATATGCGCGTACACTTGATTTCAGCGTACCGGGCGCACCAGAGGCTGACATTCAAACAACCTCACTACAAGACACCCTGAGCGCGTCCATCGGAGCCGACTGGTTCGTGTCCAGCAATTCAACAATGTCCTATTGGATCGTCCGGCTGCGCGGCGGCGCAAAATGCGTCACGCCGAAGCCCTTCCAGCAAGGACAGGACTATGCTTTCTCGGACAAAACGGTCCGTCTTGATGTGAGCGCAGCATGAGCGACATTCTGGCCTTTCTCGGCTCCAGAGATGTTTTGAACGTGCTGTTTGTCATGGCTCTTTTTGGGCTGGGCCTGGCAGTTCTGGCCGATCACATGCAATTGGTGGCTAAGTATCATGGCGCAATGGAGCGCCGTGTGGCGGCGGGCTATAATTTGGCCATGAAGGTTATGGTTGCCAACCGAGCAGGGGCCGTCATGTATTTCCTGCTGATTGGGTTCAACATTGACAACGGCCTTGCGCCAGAGACGATCAAGCTTGGTTTTGGGGTGACGATGATCGCCCTGGTGCCGCTTGCGATCTACCTGCTATGGCGTCAGCAACAGCAGCTCAATGAGCTTGCCAGTGAAGTTACGTCGGTATTGGACACATCCTATTGGCCCTGGGTGGTTGTCATTGCTACCTTTATCACGACCGCACTCAATTTGCTTGGGTTGACCCTGCCGCTTCTGGCGGGCGCTATTTATCCCGAGTGGCGGCTCACACTTGCCAACACAAGCTTTCTGTTCAATACGATCTGCACCGTCATTAACGTATTTTACATTGAGCATAAGTTTGCGAGCCTCGTGGACAAGGGCAGCCTTGAAATACATGGCTTCGTATCTGGTGTCATGACGGCTAGAATTTTTGTTTTTTTGACGGTTGGTGTCGGGTATCTCGCTTTCATTTAGTTGAAACACGTTGCATGAGGGGAAGGATTTTAGGCCTGATATTTTCTTTGATGGCTTTGATAAAATTGAAATAATGATGCTAAACGATTCAAAAAACGTCTCTGTTATTATTCCTGCATATAATGCAGAAAAGACGATACGGCAGTGTGTGATGTCGGCGCTGCGGCAAACGCGCAAACCGGCAGAAATCATTATCTATGATGACTGTTCGACGGATGGGACACGAGACGTTCTGAAGGAACTGACTGATTTTGATCCCGTGGTCAAAGTGCTGTTCGGTGAGCAAAACGTGGGAGCAGGTGTCGCCCGCACGCAGCTGTTGCAAGCGGCACAAGGAGACTTTGTCGCCTTTTTGGACTCAGATGATTCCTGGCATGAGACCAAGCTCGAGAAGCAGATTGCCTACATGGAAGACCGGTCTTTGGACATTTGCGTGTGCAGCTACGAGATCATCGATGAGGCCGGCACCAAGATTGGAACACGCGTGCCTCCGCAAAAAATCACTCGGTTCAATATGCATCTTGCAGATTGGATCCCAACAAGCATGACTGTCATCCGCAATGGGTTGAACAGCGCTAAAAAGATGCCTGATATCCGGCGCAGACAGGACTATGCGTTTTGGCTTATTCTGTTCCGCGACAATCCTGGGTTGACGTGTAGTTCTGTTGATGAAGTTCTGGGAACTTACCTTCGATCTTCAAACAGCTTGTCTTCCAGCGCATTGACCAACGTGAAGTACAATTTTGTCATGTTTCGAAGCGTCATGAAATACTCAGTGCTGCTATCGTTTTTGTGCTTGCTGGCCAACATTGTTACGCGCATTGCGCGAACGTAAGAAATCAAGAAAGGCAGTCTACTATGAAAAGAGCGTTGATCACAGGGGTAACGGGTCAGGATGGATCTTATCTGGCAGAGTTTCTGCTGGAGCAGGGCTATGAGGTGCATGGCATCAAGCGGCGTGCGTCGCTTTTCAACACTGGCCGGGTCGATCATATCTTTCAAGATCCGCATGTAGACGATGCGAAATTCAAATTACATTATGGGGATTTGACGGACAGTTCCAACCTGACACGCATCTTGTCAGAGGTGCAGCCGGATGAGGTGTATAACCTGGGGGCGCAGTCGCATGTAGCCGTCAGCTTTGAAGCGCCCGAATATACAGCCGATGTGGATGCTATCGGCACGCTGCGTTTGCTGGAGGCGATCCGCTTTTTGAAGCTTGAAGAGAAGACGCGCTTTTATCAGGCTTCAACGTCAGAGCTATACGGGCTGGTCCAAGAAGTGCCGCAAACGGAAAAGACACCGTTCCACCCGCGCTCGCCCTATGCGGTGGCGAAAATGTATGCCTACTGGATCACGGTGAATTACCGTGAAGCCTATGGCATGTATGCTTGCAACGGTATTTTGTTCAATCACGAGAGCCCTCGGCGGGGCGAGACCTTTGTAACCCGCAAGATCACCCGCGGCCTTGCGAATATCGCACAGGGTCTTGAGGACTGCCTGTATATGGGCAACATCGACGCGCTGCGCGATTGGGGCCATGCCAAGGACTATGTGCGCATGCAGTGGATGATGCTTCAGCAAGACAGTGCTGAGGATTTTGTGATTGCAACTGGTGTGCAATACAGCGTGCGTGAATTTATCATCTGGTCGGCGCGCGAGCTTGGGATTGAGTTGGAGTTCTCGGGCAGCGGTGTGGATGAAATTGGGACTGTCTCGGCCGTGACCTCGGATGTGGCTCTGGGGGTCAGTGTGGGTGACGTCATCATGCGGATTGATCCACGCTACTTCCGGCCTGCTGAGGTGGAGACGCTGCTGGGCGACCCCAGTTATGCCAAGACCAAGCTGGGGTGGGTGCCTGAGATTTCGGTGCAGGAGATGTGTGCCGAGATGGTGGCTGAAGACCTCAAGGCGGCGCGGCGTCACGCTTTGCTCAGTGCCCATGGCATGGATGTTCCCGTGTCTACGGAAAGCTGAGGGCATCTAGATGGTCATGGAGACAGAACATCGCGGCACGCTTTTACTGACGGGCGGTTCCGGTATGGTCGGGCGCAATATACAGGAACATCCCAAGGCGTCTCAGTGGCACCTTTTGGCCCCTGGCTCCGCCGAGATGAACCTGATGGATGCCGAGGCTGTGCGGGCCTATGTGGCCGAGCATGAGCCAGATGTGATCGTGCATAGTGCAGGTCAGGTTGGCGGCATTCAGGCCAACATGGCGCATCCAGTCGCTTTTCTGGAGCGGAATGTTGCGATGGGTCGCAATATCATCATGGCGGCGCAGGAAACCGGTGTACGTCAGTTCCTCAATCTCGCCTCGACCTGTATGTATCCCCGCGAAGCGCCAAATCCGCTCACCGAGGATATGATCTTGACCGGCCCGCTCGAGCCTACCAACGAGGGATATGCGCTGGCCAAGATCATGGCCACACGTCTGTGCCAATACATCAACCGGGAAAACCCGGATCTGAACTACAAGACGCTGATCCCGTGCAACCTCTTTGGGCGGTATGACAAGTTTGACCCCAAGCACTCGCATCTGTTGCCAGCGATCATTCACAAAATGCATATCGCTCTGACAGAAGGGGCTGCAGAGGTTGAGATCTGGGGGGCCGGTACGGCCCGGCGCGAGTTCATGTATGCTGGCGATCTTGCAGATGCTGTTCTTCGAGCCGCTGAAGAGATTGAGGATATCCCCGAACTCATGAACATTGGTCTTGGGCATGACTACACGATCAACGATTATTATCAGGCCGTGGCCGAGGTGATCGGGTGGCAGGGCCAATTCGTGCATGACTTGAGCCAACCCGTTGGCATGATGCAAAAGCTGACAGACAGCACATTGCAAACACAATGGGGGTGGGCACCGCCCACGACGCTCAAAGACGCAATCGCTAAATCTTACGCATTTTATCTCAATGAGGCATCGACATGAATTTTCGTTTTCCCCTGGCTACGTCGTCCTGGGACCAGGCCGAGCAGGATGCCATTCAGCGTGTCATTGCATCTGATATGTATTCCATGGGCCCCGAAGTGGTCGCCTTTGAAAAAGAGTTTGCCGCGCATTTCGGAGCGCAATACGCGGTGATGGTCAATTCAGGGTCATCCGCCAACCTGCTGATGACCGCTGCGTTCTTCTATGCGCAAAACCCAGACCTTCGCCTGTCACCGGGTGACGAGGTGCTGGTGCCAGCAGTGAGCTGGTCCACAACATACTACCCCTTGGCGCAATACGGGCTGGTGCAGAAATTCGTGGATATCGATCGTGCCACGCTCAATTATGACCTTGATGCGCTTTCTGCCGCGATCACCGACAAGACACGCGCCATCATGATTGTGAACTTGCTTGGCAACCCCAATGATTTCGACCGGATCAAGGAGATCATTGGAGATCGCAAAATTGTCCTACTGGAAGACAATTGTGAATCCATGGGCGCAACATACAACGGCAAGCAAGCGGGCACGTTTGCCCATGTCGGGAGCTTTTCGTGCTTTTTCTCACATCACATCTCGACCATGGAAGGCGGTGTGGTGCTGACAGATGACGAAGAGCTGTACCATATCATGCTCTCCATGCGCTCACATGGCTGGACACGGCACTTGCCCAAAGAGAACAGGGTGACGGGCACCAAAAGCGACGATCCCTTTGAGGAAAGCTTCAACTTTGTTCTGCCTGGTTACAATTTGCGCCCCCTGGAGATGTCTGGGGCCATCGGACGTGAACAGCTCAAAAAAGTGCCGGGTCTGATTTCTGGGCGTCGGGCGAATGGGGCCCTGGTGTCGGAGAAGCTGGCAAATCACCCGGTCTTTTCAATTCAGCAGGAAACCGGTGAAAGCTCCTGGTTTGGCTTTTCTTTGCTGATCCGGCCAGATGCCGGCGTGACGCGCGCAGATTTGGTGGCCAAACTGGGCGATATGGGTTTTGAATGCCGTCCGATTGTCGCCGGGAATTTTGCAAAGAACCCTGTCATGCAGCACATTCCTCACGAGATTCATGCCAGCTTGTCCAATGCCGAATACATTGACGCAAATGGCTTGTTTATCGGGAACCATCACTACCCCATCCCGGACGCCGTGGACGCCTTGGCCGAACTGCGTCTGTAGCGCCGTGGACCAATGGTGTGCCCCGCGCCTTTGAGGGGGCACGCCTAAAGTCGCAGACCCGTCCCGGCCTCCTGCGCGCAAACCTACGTAAATTAGAGGCTCCTACGCCCGCTCATGACGTAGGGCATGGGAGCCTAGCTTAAACGTGCCACGGTTTGCAGATAATATCTTGATCAACGGTTGCCCAGCTTGCGCCGATTGCCGTGTCTGCGATAGCAGTAGGCAGGGCAAAACCGGGCAGTAGAACAGGGGCCGTGATGGCGCAGGTCTTCCAATATCTGTCGCGCTTTTTGAAGTCGGGGCTTTGGCTGACAGCCGACGCTATATTGGTGTGTGCCGCGCTCTATGCCGCTTTCGCTTTGCGCTTGGAGTCCTTTGCCGTGGATCCACGCATGGCGAACGCCTGGGGGCTCTTCCCGATCATGACCTGTGCAGGCGCGGGGCTGTCTTTTGTTTTGGGCATACACCGCATCCAGCTGCACTCCTTTGATGATGTTGGACTCCGCCGCATCGGCTTGCTTGCGGCCGCGCTCACAGGAGCCACGATTTTATTCGGATATCTTTTCAGTTTCTGGGTGCCCCGCTCTGTGCCGTTCATATTTGGTGTCGTGTTTTGCTTACTTGCCGTTTCGTTGCGCTTTGCAGTGTTGTCTGTGCTGAAAATGCTACTGGGGAGGCATCATGACGTGCAGCCAGTGGCCATCTATGGGGCAGGGGTGGCTGGTATTCAGCTGGCGATATCTTTGCGCCAATCGCTGGATACCAAGCCGGTGGTCTTCATTGATGACAATCCTGCGCTGTGGGGGCTTTTGATTTCAGGGCTTCAAGTGCGCAGGCCTGAAGCCCTCCAGGATCTGGTCCGGCGCGGCAAGATTGTCCGTGTCTTGCTCGCCATGCCTTCGGTCTCGCAGGGACGGATCGCTGTGATCACGCGGGAGCTTTCGGCGCTTGGCCTTGATGTATATCATGTCCCGTCTTACGCGGCTCTCGTGGCGGGCAAAGGCCTGACAGAAACAGATCCGAGCATTGCGCATGATGTGCTGTTGGGACGTGACAAGGTGGATCTCGATATTCCGGATGTCGCCAAAGCCTACGCAGGGCGTACGGTGATGGTGACCGGGGCAGGGGGCTCCATTGGCTCCGAGCTGTGCCGGCAGCTGGCCAGTATCCGGCCCGCGCGCATCGTGCTCTTTGAGCGGTCAGAATTTGCGCTCTATCAGATCGACAGGGATCTGCGTGCTTTGATGCACGAAAGCGGAGTTGAGGTGGTGGCGCGCCTTGGCTCGGTGGTGGATGCGCCGCGGATGACCCAGGTCCTGTCGGAAACGAGTACCGAGATTGTGCTGCACGCTGCGGCCTACAAGCATGTTCCGATTGTGGAGGAAAATGAGCTTGAGGGCGCACGCAACAATGTCATCGGCACACGCGTGGCCGCAGAGGCCGCCATGGCCGTTGGCGTTGAGCGCTTCATTCTGATTTCCACTGACAAGGCGGTGCGCCCGACCAACATCATGGGTGCGACCAAACGGATGGCGGAGCTGGTGGTGCAGGATTTGCAAACGCGCAGTACGGGCACCAAATTCTCCATGGTGCGCTTTGGCAATGTGCTGGGCTCCTCCGGCTCAGTCCTGCCGCTCTTTGAAAGCCAGATCCGACGCGGCGGGCCGGTGACTGTCACTCATCCAGAGGTCACGCGTTATTTCATGACGATCCCGGAAGCGGCGCGCTTGGTCCTGCTCGCGGGGGCCTATGCGCGCGGGGCAGATGTCTTTGTGCTTGATATGGGCCAGCCCATGAAGATCATCGATATCGCGCAGCGGATGATTGAGCTGTCCGGGCGGCGGGTGAAAGAGAATGGTCAGGGGGATATCGAGATCGCGATCACTGGGCTGAGGCCGGGCGAAAAACTCTACGAAGAGCTGCTGATTGATGATGATAGCCTGCGTGTCACACCGCATGACAAGATCCTGCGGGCAGAGGAAAAGAGCCTGAGCCAGATTGAAGTGGCGGCCATACTGCGTGAGTTGAATCGGGCGCTTGAGGCTGGAGATACCCGTGCATTGCGCAGCCTTATTGAAGGGCGTGTCGATGGGTACCACCATCAAAATGCACAGCCCTAAACGGCGCGTGAGTGATCATGGGCTCGCCTGCTTTGTGGCCTTCTGCTGACACAGTTTCAGGGGATATAAGATGCTTGAACGCCAATCGAAACGTGTGATGCTGGATCTTGTCCGGGGCTGCGCTGAACATTGTAGGGGAGATATGCACGATGTCTAAACAGACCATTTTGGTGGTTGGGGGTGCTGGATACATTGGCTCTCATACCGTTCTCGCGCTCAATGCAGCCGGGTTTGATACTGTCGTCTATGACAATTTTTCCACCGGTCATCGCGATGCATGTTTTGGAACGCATCAGGTGGAAGGGCATTTGCATGACACGGCAAAATTGCAAGACGCCATGATGCACTATGGGGTGGTGTGTGTTGTCCATTTTGCGGCGCTTATCGAAGCCGGTCAGTCGGTGCGGACCCCCTTGCCGTTCTTTCAGAACAATGTGGCCGGAACTTTGAACCTCCTGGAGGCGATGCAGGGGGCCGGAGTGGCGCGCCTCGTCTTTTCCTCCACCGCGGCAACCTATGGCAACAGCACAGCTGAGGGCACTTTGCATGAGGCGCTGCCGCGCGCGCCGATCAACCCTTATGGCGAGAGCAAAGCGATGGTTGAGACGGTACTCGAAGCTTGCGCGGATGCCTATGGTTTGCAGTCTATTGCATTGCGGTATTTCAATGCTTGCGGTGCCGATCCGGAGGGGCGCACCGGTGAGCGTCATGATCCAGAGACACATCTCATTCCGCTTGTGATCGAGGCGGCCCTCGGCCAGCGTGAGTGCATCAAGATCTTTGGTACAGACTATGACACCCCGGATGGGACCTGCATCCGGGACTACATTCATGTCTGTGACCTGGCCTCCGGTCATGTGGCAGCCGCGAAACGGCTTTTGTCAGGCGCGCAAACGGGTTTTACGCCGATAAATCTGGGCACAGGCCGTGGTCTGAGTGTGCGCGAGGTCGTCGATGCGGTTCGGCGCGTTTCCGGGGTGGAGTTCAAGGTAGAACTGGCTGAGCGGCGCCTGGGCGATCCTGCGATCCTTGTGGCTGATGCCGCGCGCGCGCAGACGTTGCTGAATTGGCAGGCGCGCCGGAGCAGCATCGAGGAAATCGTACGTGATGCCTGGGCGTATACACAGCCGAGAGCCACAGCGCACGAGTGCTAAGAAACTTGTAGAGTGGGGCCATGTCCGTTCTCCTTGCTTTTCAGCAAGATGGGGTCGAATGCCGGACGGGGCAGAATCCTACGCTAAGGGCATAGCGGCCATTCAAACTTAGCGCAGAGAATTTGTTGGAAGATTGAAGTGTTCCCACCTTTTCGGACAGGTTTGCAGCGTTTCTAGGGTGTACCGGGTTTAGGTTTCATGCTGCGTTTTGTTGCGACGGTAATCCCCCCGAAGTTTAGAGGTTTTTGTCGGTAGAATTTTCTCAACAATGAACGAGGAGATTCTGATGAAACAATCGAAGTACAGTGAAGCCCAGATTATGGGTATTTTGAACCAAGCCGAAAGCGGAGTGCCTGTTGCGGACCTGTGCCGTGAGTATGGCATGAGCACAGCCAGCTTTTTCAAATGGCGTGCGACGTATGG
>SPJP01000026.1 GCA_006844665.1 Paracoccaceae bacterium | reverse complement strand
GAGAAGTCGCGGGATTAGCCCTTGTGCAACGGGCGGGCAGGGTTGCCTGCAACCGTCAAGCCGGGGGCGACATCGCGGGTCACAACTGCGCCTGCGCCCACCACCACATCGTCGCCGATTGTGACACCGGGCAGGATGATCGCACCACCGCCGATCCAGACATTGCGCCCGATTTGAATGGGTTGGCCGAATTCTGCACCCGTGTCGCGGGCGGCGGCATCGCGGGGGTGATCTGCGGTCAGGATCTGCACCATGGGCCCGAATTGGCAATTGTCGCCGATATGGATCGGGCAGACATCCAGCAACACGCAGCCGTAATTAAAGAACACGTCATCGCCAAGATATATGTTGTAACCGTAATCCGTATAGAGCGGCGCACGCAAAGCGACCCGGTCGCCCACCGCCCCGAACCAATCTGCCAGCAAGGGCCCACGGACCGCGCCGTCACTGGCGGTGGTCACATTATAGCGCGCCATGTTGGCTTGGTTTATCGCCCGTTCCGCTACCAGTTGCGGATCGCCGGCGTGGTAAAGATCGCCCGCGATCATGCGCTGTTTCTGGCTGCGGCTGTCTTCCATAGGGTTACATAAAGCCCAGCTCTAGCTTGGCTTCGTCGGACATCATGTCCATGCCCCAGGGGGGTTCCCAGACCAGCTCGACATTGACCATTTTGACGCCGGGCAGTGGCTCCACAGCGTCTGCGACCCAACCGGGCATTTCGCCAGCCACAGGGCAACCAGGGGCGGTCAGGCTCATCGCGACATTGACTTCGGCATCGGCGGAAATGTCGATGGTGTAGACCAAGCCCAGATCATAGATATTCACCGGGATTTCGGGGTCGTACACGGTCCGGATCGCATCGACGATGCTTTCGTAAAGCGGGTGGTCGGTGGTCGACGGTTTGATAAGCGGGGTCCCTTCAAGAGGGGGGATGTCATTGGCCATTGCGCGCCTCTCTGGCATTGTCGAGTGTTTAGATAGGGTATCCACGCCCAAGCGTCCAGAGGTGCCCAAACACTTCGCCCGGGTGTTTTCACACCACTGCCCGAATTCCGCCCCATCGCATGGTCAATAATCAGTTGAAATCCAAGTGATCGGTTCCAGAAAGGACCCAAGCCATGATGTTTATCGCCCTTTTGACGGCTTCGCTTCTTGTGGGCACGGTAGGAATGGCCATGTCCGGGGACAGTATCGAGGACGAGCCCGAGCAGGGCAACGAGCCCGAGGACACAAATCCGAACCTTGGCAACAGCGATGATGATTTCCGCGGATCGTTTTTCGAGGACGAGGCAAGCGGCCAAGATGGCGATGACCTGTTGTCCAGCTACTATTCCAATGATGACTTGGAAGGCGGTACAGGCGACGACAAAATCGCAGGTGGTGCAGAGGATGACGTCATTCACGGCCACGAGGGCGATGACGAACTTTCAGGTGGCTCGGGCGATGACAAGGTCTACGGTGGCGATGGCGACGATCAGATCATTGGCGGCTTTGAAACGGACCAGTTGTTTGGCGGTGACGGCAACGACGTCATATTTGCCGACTACGGCGACGACTTTATTGTCGACGGGTTAGGCCTTGACGTTGTCCGCGGGGGCGAAGGTAACGACAACATAATCTCGGCCGAGGTTTTCCGCGAAGATCTTGAATCCGACGACCCTTGGGATGTCTCTTTGCAGAACGTAATTTTGTACGATGAAGACGCGGATGAGGGCGACCTGATCAATGCGGATGAAGGCGATGACTTTATCCTTGCGGGCAAGAATGACATTATTCTTGCCGGTGAAGGCGAAGACATTGTGAGCACCGGCACATGGGTCAATGGCGAAGTTCCTGTCTTTGCAGACTTTAATCCCGCAGAAGACAAAATTTATGTCGCCATACCCGCTGAAAATGGCACAGACTTTGCCACGACCGTTGTAGATGACGGGGCTGACGCAATTATCTCGGTTGGCGAGATGGAGGTCATGCGGGTCTTAGGCGCGGCTGGTGGCGTTCTAAGTCCGGACGACGTCCCGCTGACACGGACGATCATGACCGAGCGGCCAGTGGACGAGACGTAAGAGGTTTAAGCCCCGTTAGGCTTGCTCTTGCTTGGTAAGGGCGTATTACAGGCGCCTGACATTCAGGACCGCCTTTCATGACCGACCGTTTCCAGTACCAGATCAACGCCACTGACGGCAAAGCGCGCACAGGCGTTATCCAGACCCCCCGGGGTGATATCCGCACGCCTGCCTTTATGCCTGTGGGCACCGCGGCGACGGTTAAGGCGATGATGCCTGAAAGCGTGCGGGAAACCGGCGCCGACATCCTGCTGGGCAACACCTATCATCTGATGTTGCGCCCCACGGCCGAACGAATCGCTGATCTGGGCGGGTTGCACAAGTTTATGAACTGGGACCGTCCAATTCTGACCGATTCCGGTGGGTTCCAGGTGATGAGCCTGGCCGAGCTGCGCAAGCTGACCGAAGAGGGTGTTAAATTCCGGTCTCATATCGATGGGTCGCGCCATATGCTGTCGCCCGAACGCAGCATGGAGATCCAGAAGCTTCTGGGCTCGGATATTGTGATGTGTTTCGATGAATGCCCGGCCTTGCCTGCAGATCGCAAGCGGATCAATGACAGTATGCAATTGTCCATGCGCTGGGCGCAGCGGTCCCGGGATGCGTTTGGCGACAGACCGGGCCATGCTTTGTTCGGCATTCAGCAGGGCGGGCTGGAACAGGACATGCGCGAAGAAAGCGCCGAAAAGCTGCGGGCGATAGGCTTTGACGGCTATGCCATTGGCGGACTGGCCGTGGGCGAGGGGCAGGAGGCCATGTTTGGCTGTCTGGACTACGCCCCTGACCAGCTGCCCTTTGACAAGCCGCGCTACCTGATGGGTGTGGGCAAGCCAGACGATATCGTCGGGGCGGTACAGCGCGGCGTCGATATGATGGATTGTGTGCTGCCGTCGCGGTCGGGCCGCACCGGTCAGGTGTTCACGCCGCGAGGTGCAGTGAACATCAAAAACGCCCGCCACGCCGATGATCCGCGCCCTTTGCAAGAGGATTGCGGCTGCCCGGCATGTCGCAACTATTCCCGCGCCTATCTGCACCATGTGTTCCGCAGCCAAGAAATCATCGCGTCAATGCTGCTGACTTGGCACAATTTGCATTATTACCAAACCCTGATGCAGGGCCTGCGGGATGCGATCACGGCCGGTTGTTTGGACGGGTTTGTGGCCCAGTTTCACGACACCCGGAAAATAGGCGATATCGAGCCCATTTAGCCTGATCCGGGGTTTTGTTAACCCTTTGACGCGCCTCATCCAATGTTATGCACAAGAGCGTTAGCCTTGGGTTCACTATGTAGGGTTTGTGCTCTGGTGCGGTGCGAAGTTTTGTGTAAGGTTTGTGACCAAATGCATTGCTTAATGAATTTTTAAGGGTTGAAACTCGGGATTTTGGGGCACACCTATCAGGCCTGAGAGGACGGCTCGTTGCTGCTACAGGGCGCGCCGACCTGCTAATGAAAGGACATAGAATGACTGAAACGAGCAGCTCCTACCCGGTCCTTCCGTTGCGAGATATCGTGGTCTTCCCGCACATGATCGTGCCGCTTTTTGTCGGGCGAGAGAAATCGGTGAAGGCGTTGGAAGAGGTCATGCGCGACGACAAGCAGATCCTGCTGTCCAGCCAGATCGACCCATCGGAAGACGATCCAACCCAAGACGGCATCTACCGCACCGGCGTTCTGGCCAATGTTTTGCAATTGTTGAAACTGCCCGACAGCACCGTCAAAGTGCTGGTCGAAGGGCGCGAGCGGGTGGAAATCACCGGCTTTGTGGAAAACGACAGCTTCTTTGAAGCAGAAGCGATCGAGCTGGACGAAACCTATGGCGACGAAGAAAGCCTGATCGCCCTGACGCGCAGCGTGGCCAGCGATTTCGAGCGCTATGCCAAGGTTAAAAAGAACATCCCTGATGAGGCTCTGGCCAGCGTGGCCGACACGACCGAACCGCAGAAATTGGCGGATCTGGTGTCCGGGCATCTGGGCATCGAAGTTCAGCAAAAACAGGATCTTTTGCAGACCCTGAACGTGGCCGAGCGTCTGGAAAAAGTCTACGGGCTGATGCAGGGCGAAATGAGCGTTCTGCAAGTCGAGAAAAAGATCAAAACCCGCGTGAAATCCCAGATGGAACGCACCCAGCGCGAATATTATCTGAACGAGCAAATGAAAGCCATTCAGAAGGAGCTGGGCGACGGGGAAGAGGGCTCTAACGAGGTTGCAGAGCTGGAAGCCCGTGTTGCGGACACCAAGTTAAGCAAAGAAGCCCGCGAAAAGGCCGATGCCGAGATCAAAAAGCTCAAGAATATGAGCCCGATGAGCGCGGAAGCCACTGTTGTGCGCAACTATCTGGATTGGATGCTGGCGATTCCGTGGGGCAATAAATCCCGCGTGAAAAAAGACCTGGCCGGGGCACAAAAGGTTCTGGATGGCGACCATTATGGTTTGGAAAAGGTCAAAGAGCGGATCGTGGAATATCTGGCAGTTCAGCAACGGTCCAAAAAGCTGAAAGGCCCGATCCTGTGCCTTGTTGGTCCTCCGGGGGTTGGCAAAACCTCGCTTGGGAAATCCGTGGCCAAAGCCACCGGGCGCGAGTTTATTCGCATCAGCCTGGGCGGTGTGCGCGACGAATCCGAAATTCGGGGCCACCGCCGCACCTATATCGGGTCTATGCCCGGTAAGATTATTCAAGCGTTGAAAAAGGCCAAAACAACCAACCCGTTGATCCTGTTGGATGAAATCGACAAGATGGGTCAGGATTTCCGCGGCGACCCCGCGTCGGCCATGCTGGAAGTACTGGATCCAGAACAGAATTCGACCTTTGTCGATCACTATCTAGAGGTCGAATATGACCTGTCGAATGTGATGTTCCTGACCACGGCGAACAGCTACAACATGCCGGGCCCGCTGCTGGACCGGATGGAGATCATCAGCCTTGCGGGCTATACCGAGGACGAAAAGGCCGAGATTGCCCGCCAGCATTTGGTGGACAAGCAGGTCAAGAACCACGGCTTAAAAAAGTCGGAATTCGCGGTCTCGGACGACGCGCTGAAAGAGATCATCCGCACCTATACCCGCGAGGCAGGGGTTCGGAATCTGGAACGCGAAATCGCCAAGCTTGCTCGGAAAGCTGTGACAAAGATCGTCAAGAAAGAGGCGGACAAAGTCTCGGTCGATGTGGATGCGCTGGAAGACATGCTGGGGGTCAAGCGGTTCCGCTATGGTCTGGCCGAAGACACCCATCAGGTCGGTGTGGTCACCGGGCTGGCCTGGACCCAGGTGGGCGGCGATCTGTTGCAGATCGAAGCGCTGCGCTTGCCAGGCAAGGGCCGGATGAAGACCACCGGTAAGCTGGGCGATGTGATGAAGGAATCGATTGATGCAGCGTCCAGCTATGTGCGCTCGATCAGCCCTCAGATCGGGGTCAAGCCGCCGAAGTTCGACAAGATGGACATCCACGTGCACGTGCCCGATGGTGCGACGCCCAAGGATGGCCCCAGCGCGGGTTTGGCCATGGTCACTTCGATCGTGTCGGTTCTGACGGGCATTCCGGTGCGCAAGGACATCGCCATGACGGGCGAGGTCAGTTTGCGCGGCAACGCTATGCCCATCGGCGGTTTGAAGGAAAAACTGCTGGCGGCCCTGCGAGGAGGCATCAAAACGGTGCTGATCCCGGAAGAAAACGCCAAGGATCTGCCCGAGATCCCGGACAATGTGAAAGCAGGTCTGGAAATCATAACGGTTAAGCACGTGTCCGAGGTGCTAGAACACGCGCTGATTTCCAAGCCGGTCAGCATCGAATGGGATGAAGAGGCAGAAGAAGCCGCCGCGGCGGCCGCCTTGCAATCCCGGCAGACAGGCGACAGCGCAGTCGCGCACTAAATTGCACGGCATTTAACATTAAAAAGCCCGCTCAAGCCATTGTTTGAGCGGGGTTTTCGTTGCCTGCATGCTGCCTGTTATTGTTACTTGGGAAGCAGGGGGATAATCGCGCCACCACTGACGAAACTTGCCGCCGACAAGATGGGCGTGGCCCCCATTATGGCCAGAAAAACGCTATGAGACCCGGTCTCGGCCTTGGTTGGGGTCACGGATGCAATGGACATTCGGGTGTTTTTTGTAATTACATTTTGGCTTTGTGCGGATGCGATGGTGGCCGTTGTTGCCAGCCCGAACCCAAGAGCTACCACCGGTAACAATAAAGTGTTGCGTCGTTGCGCCATTGTCCTGCCCCTATATATTTTGTTGTCGCAACTATGGCGGGTGTGGGTAATTCGTGTCAATACTTCATCTAGTGTGGATGAAAACACACAATATCCCCAGATTTTGCTTGCATTTTCTACCTATCCACAGCCAGTTGGGGGTTATTCGAGATATACTCTGCTTTCGGGGGATGAGCACAATGGCAACATTAAGCAGACGCAAACTTCTAGCTGGAGGGGCAGGGACCGCCCTGTCTGCGATGGTTGGAACACAAGCCAGTGCTCAGGGAAGTGCGCCGGTTATTCGTCTGCCCGGGGACATCACCCGCGGCGACGAGGCGACAATCACCCGCGTTAACACTTCTGCCCATACTGTTGCGCTGACTTTTGATGATGGCCCCCATCCCCGCCACACGCCGCCGCTGCTGGACATGCTGAAAGCGCGCGGTTTGCGCGCGACCTTTTACGTGATCGGCCAGAATGTTGTGCGCTACCCGCAGCTGATGGCCCGCATGGCAGCCGAAGGGCATGAGATCGGCAACCACACCTGGCGTCACCCGTTCCTAACCCAGCTGGGCACTGAAAGCGTTCAGCGCGAACTGGACCGCACCACAATCGCTGTGTTCGAAACCACTGGTCGTGCCCCCGTGACCATGCGTCCGCCTTACGGTGCGCTCAGCTCGAACCAGCGCAAGATGGTTTACCAGACCCGTGGCCTGCCTACAGTGTTGTGGTCAGTTGATCCCCGCGATTGGCAGCGCCCAGGTAGCCAGATTGTGGCCAACCGTATTGTCGGCGGCGCCAATAATGGCGCGATTATTCTGGCCCATGATATTCACGGACCTACCGTCCGTGCGATGCCCGCCACTTTGGACGGATTGCTGGCACGAGGCTTCAATTTCTCGACCGTATCCGAGCTGTTGGGCTGGCCGCGTTGGGATACCCGAAAATTTCGTATGAATACTGGCTAAGACCCCCTTGCAGGGCGTCAAAACCTTGTTTAAGACCACGCCACGGCGGGTGATTAGCTCAGTTGGTAGAGCGCTTCGTTTACACCGAAGATGTCGGGAGTTCGAGCCTCTCATCACCCACCATTTCCCCAAAGCTGTTTTGAACGTCCGGTTGGCGTGTTCCGATAGATCGTGTCGATCGAACAGCTGTGCGCCAAGATGATCTTCTTCGGGCTTGTCGTTTCTGGCGCGGTCTTCTGCCGGTAAAAAGTTGTCTGGGGCTAGGCCAGAAATTATCCGGGTCTGGACGATACCTTAGCAGTGTTCAGGGGCCATCCGTTTCAGTTGGGTCTTGACCCTAGGTATCCAACAACATTCCAAACTCCTGCCAGCTGCCCTCTTTCTGGGTCAAAGAGTGTTGGGTGTGATGGGGATCAATCGCGGCCAGCTCTGCACAGATGCCTTCCACAACAGCCAGGCTTGGAACAAGCGAGATAAAGAACGAGGTGCTGTCGGCTGAGACGATGAGAAGGTGATCGGCATATTTGGCGATCGGAGAGGAAATGGAATCGGTGATTATGCAAACCACTGCTCCAGCCTCTTTGGCTTGCTTCACAGCAATGAATGTATCTTT
>SPJP01000025.1 GCA_006844665.1 Paracoccaceae bacterium | reverse complement strand
AGACCATGCCCAAAGACCAAAGCAAAAATGCTGCGTAGAGCGCGACGCTGCCCCAGAACCGTGCACGTCCTTTGGTAAGGGCTTTGGCGATCAGATGGGCCACCAAGAACGGAATCCAGGTTACTGCGACGTGGCTTTTGTAATACATGTCCGGGGACGCTCCGCCGGGAAAGCTCTGCCCTATGAATAAGGTCAAAACCGGATACTGCATCGTCAAATATGGATTGAGTGCTTCGACCAGTTTCAGAGCCAACCAAACGGTGAACGCTCCTATGAACGCTGCTAAATACGTCGCCAGTCGCCAAATCATTCCACGTTCCCCTTTGAGTTGGTAAGCGATGCCCGTTTAACTGCGGAGCCACGATTACGTTTATCTGTTCGCATCCCGCAAATATCGCCGTTTCGATTGGTAAGGGCAAAGGGGCAGGGGCTAGTCCAGAATGTCGGCGATCTCGTCAATGGCTTCGGCCAACCAATAGCCAAAGCCCTTTTTCTTCTTGGGCTTGGATTTGGATTTGCGGTGCGACTTGCCCCCGGCCCCGGCGGGGTGGGAACCTTTGCGCGGTTTGGCTGGTTTGCGGCGGGCCACCGGCATGGCTTTCATTTCGTGCAACGGTGCGCCGCAGGATCCGCAGGCCAGCTCGTGCCCGTCCCGCGCGTTCAGCTGCAACACGCTGCGTCCACCGCAATAGCAGCAGGTCGCGATCTTTGTGCCCTCGTGCAACGCCATGGCCGTGCTACCAGCCAATCGCGCGGCGGGTGGCGTACAGGCCCACTGCAGCAGCATTGGACACGTTTAACGAGCCGAAATCAGACCCGAACGGAATTTTGACCAAGCGGTCGCAGGTGTCTTTGGTTTTCTCGCGCAGGCCCGGCCCTTCGGCCCCCATCACCAAGGCGACGGGGCGGCCTGAATAGCCATCAAGCGCGGGTTCGATATCTATGTCTGCGGTGCCATCCAGGCCCAAAAGCAAATAGCCCATGCTGCGCAGCTCCTCCATCGCGTTGGCCAGGTTCTTGACCCTTAGATAGGGCTGGCGTTCCAAAGCACCAGAGGCCGTCTTGGCCAAAGCCCCGGTTTCTGGCGCGGCAGAGCGGGCCGTGGTGACGACGGCGCAGGCCCCGAACACCTCGGCCGAACGCAGGATCGCGCCGACGTTGTGGGGATCGGTGACCCGGTCCAGTACAACAACCAAAGGCACACCCGCAGCCGGGACGCAGACCTGATCGACGGGGCCCCAATCCAGGGCTTTGACCTCTAATGCGGCCCCTTGGTGAACCGAACCGGGATCCAGAGGCACAGGAAACCGGCGTGGATCGGCGATTTCAGGCTCCATCCCGCTTGCGGCAATCGCCTCAGACAGTCGGTCGGCGGCGTTGCGGGTCACGACCAGGCGCAGCCGTTTGCGATCGGGGTTTTCCAAAGCGTCCCGCACCGCATGAATGCCGAACAGCCAGATCGTTTCAGCGGCGGAAACGCGCTTGGCTTGCTCTTTCTCGATAACCCATTTTGGTTTTTGCATGTTGGCGGCCTTTGTTGCGTTTCGCGAAGGGCCAAAGGCCCGGTTGGACCCTGTTTAGCCCTTGCATGCGTGTAGCGCCATGGCCCCCCGCGCGGCCTGGAAATTTTGCGATGGATTTCCTTGACCCACACGCTGTTTTTCCATTGACCTCGGGCTCAGGCGTGGCTATCCCCCCGCCACGGATCGCAGCACGCTGGGATCCAGTGGGCGACAGGCCGCAAGGTGTGGCAGGGGACTGTAACTCCCTCGCGGAGACGCACGCCTGGTTCGATTCCAGGGTCGCCCACCATTTTCCTTTGATTTCGTTGGTATTTTTTGAAGCTCTGGCTGCTGTCTAAAGATGGTTGAAGCAGCGCAGTCTCACAGAATGAGTTCATTGCCCTGAATAGCCCCCAGATATGTAAAAGCGTCGCTTGGTCAATTCGGGCCTAAAGAGAGACCGATAACAGCAAAAGGTTTCGGGTTGCGGACGGTCGCGCGAATTAATCTGCGGTCAAGGTCGGCGCCCTAGGGTCCTGACCCTAAATCATGAACCCTTTCGCAACCCGTGCTGCGGTTTCGCACGCGTCTTTGATTTCGTCGGTTACCATTGTCGGGTCATATGTTGCGGAAAACGACAATCCGACCAGTTCCGTGCCTAGCTCGATTTCAAAAAGCTCTGCGCCTTGGGTGATCAGTTTGGGAATGGTTGCGATCCCTATGTCTCGTTCCGCCATGCTGCGCATTGTTAGAACCGAGGCGCAGTTTGTGATCACCGGGGGTTTGGGCAAGCCCATGCTGTTTAGAAACTCGATCAACCGAATATGGGGCTTTGAATTCCTTGGAAAGGTGACGAAGTTTTGTTCTGAAATCACTTCGGGGGTGAGCTCTCGCGCCCGCAGGGCGTCGATGGATTTGGGGCCGCAATACAGACCGACCTCCATAAAGCCGAGGGGCACATCGACATAGGGTCGGTCCTCTGACGGGCCCAGAACAAATGCCATATCTATCCGGGAATGGTGAAGATCCTCGATAAGGCTGGTCGTAGGAGAGCTGCTGATTTCAAACCCGACATCCGGATGTTCTTCGCGATGTTTGGCCAAGAAATCACTTAGCCAAGTCGACAAAATCGTGTCGACAACACCAAGGCGAATGGTCGTTGTATCCGACTTTTTGCCAATACTGTCGCACATGCGATCATAGTTGCGGACGATGCGTTTGGCATGGGCCAGCGCAAGCCGGCCGTCATGTGTAAGCAGCATCCGTTTCCCGGATCGCACGAACAGCTTGGTGTTGAAGGCTTCTTCCAGCACGCGGATACGCTTCGCGATCGCTGGCTGCGACATGTTCAGCCGTCGGGACACCGCGTGGAAATTTTGCAGCTCGGCGGCGACCACCAGCGTTCTAAGGGCTTCGAGATTCATGGTAAAATTGACCCGGCAGCTCGTGCGACCCTAGCGCTGGCAGTCTGTGAAATCAACTAGCTTGCCGAAGTAACCATGTTGGACGCGCCGGTGATATCACCAAGCCGTTCCCCGGATTTCAACCGTTCGATCAGGCCAATTTCGGCCTCTTGCATCCCCAAAGCGCGATCTGCGACGGCCTCAACTACATCGGGTGCTAGAACCACAACGCCGCTTTCGTCGGCCAAAACTGCGTCGCCTGGGTTTACTGTGATACCGCCACAGGTCACGGCAATGTTGAAGGCCCCGGATTGCGCCAGCAGTTTTGTTGTTACCGAGGAGCGGTCACGGCTCCACATCGGAAAGTTGTGCTTCAAGATCTCTAGCAAATCCGTCACCGGGCCGTCGACCACGGCGCCAGCAATGCCCGCGACTACGGCCGCATTGGTGATAACACCGCCCCAGCATGCATGGCGGTTGTCGCCGCTGCGGTCGATGACCAGAACGTCGCCTGGACGCAGATCGCTGATCACATCGTGCAGCAATGTTGAATCGTTTGCCGCCAGTTGCAGGGTCACGGCTGTGCCAGCAATGCGGTTCTTGATGTTGGACGCGCCAATGCCGCGATCAACGAAACAGCTGTGCATGAAGTGGCCGACGGTCGCGGATTCGACTTTCAATAGTTTTTCTACGATCGCCGGGGAAATCTGGTCGGGAAGCGGGTTTTTCGTGAAGGGTTTCATGGTTTATCCAGTCAGATTTTTGTTCAGGGAAGATCGGCAATGATTTGCGACAACCCCAGGCCAAGGACCTGATGTTCCGCCGCGACGACCGTGACGCCGATGTTGTTTTCTTTGGCAAATGCCTGCTCGGCAGGGGTCCAGGCTGGCATCCACCAAGGTTTATTCGCGTTGTTCGCCGCCGCAGCAGCACGGGCAATATCGACCCGGTCCGCATCGCCGAATTTGTAGTTCCCGCGTCCGCGCGTCAGCGCCAGGTCAAAGGGCCCGACAAACACGCCATCCACCACATCAAGCGCCAAAATGGCGTCGATATCTTCCAGAGCCTCGGCGGTTTCAATCATCGGTAGGCACAACATGTGCTTGTTGCAATCCGAGAAATAGTCGTCCTGTGGGGGGGTATATCCCGCCGAACGCCCGCCCGCGTAGCTGCGTGTTCCCAAGGGTGGGAACTTGGTTGTTTCAAGCACCTTCTTGGCGCTTTCTGCAGAGCCGACATGGGGGATGATGACGCCATCAATATCCAGATCGACGGCACGTTGAACCCAGATGACATCCGGACCTTCGATCTTGAGGTAAACACCTAGCCCCATTTTCCGGGCCGCCAATATCATCGCTTCACGGTCGTTCGGGGTGAAACTGTTATGCTCGATGTCCAGCACAACCTGTTTGAACCCTTTCAGGGCAGCGATTTCCAAGTACCCTAGGTTAGGTGTACTCATCCAAAATGCGTGATTTTCCAAACTCATATCAGCGCCTACAAAACGTGGTGGTTGTTGGAAGGCAGGATCGTGCGGACCTGCTGCTGATAGTCCATGTCAAGATCAGCAATCATGGTGCCGGGCTTGGACTGCGCCCGCGCGATGACGGTGCCCCAAGGGTTGATGATCATAGAGTTGCCATAGCAAGGACGTTCGCCCGCTTCTTCCAGGTGGAATCCGATTTGGCCGGGGGCAATGACGAAGCTTTGGGTTTCAATCGCGCGGGCCCGTAGCAGGGGCTCCCAGTGGTCTTTGCCGGTTTCCAGATTGAACGCCGCCGGAACCACGATGATGTTGCATCCAGCGCGCATGTGCTGCAGGTAAAGTTCCGAGAACCGCATATCGTAGCAAATGGTACAACCGATCCGGTTTTCGCCCAGCTGGTAATCGACAACTTCGCTGCCGCGATCAATCACATCGGATTCGCGGAAGACATGGCCACCGGGTGTTTCCACGTCGAACAGGTGGATCTTGCGGTACTTCGCGATTTCAGTGCCGTCTTTGTCGAAAACAACGGAGGTGTTGTAATGCGCGTCGCCGTCGGTTTCGATCATTGACCCAACATGGAACGGCACGCCGTGGCGGCGGGCAATGTCCTGCATCGCCTGATAGCCTTCGCCGTCGGGAAAGGTTTCGCCGGCTGCCCACTGCTCTTTCGTGGTGCCGCCCAGATAGGTTGCATATTCCGGGGCCAGGATAAGATCGGGACGGTCTGTCTTCATCGCCTCGTCCACCATGTCATTGATGGTCTTGATGTTGGCCGCCTTGTCGTGACGAGAATTGAGTTGAAGCATTAGAACACGCATGTGGTTCTCCATTGGTAGAAGGATCAGGACTATTCTGGTCCCATGATTAGATCAGGCAGGAACAAAGCAATTTCGGGAACAAACGCGATCAGTAGGATCACGGCGATGATGGGCAGCAGGAAAGGTATAGTCGCGCGGGCGATGACCTCGAACGGCAGCTTGGCTATGTCCATCATCACATACAGCGCGATGCCCAAGGGCGGCGTCAGAATGCCAACCATCAGGGTCAGCACGGTGATAATGCCGAAGTGAACCCGGTCGATGCCAAAACTGTCGATGATCGGCAGCACGATGGGCATCATGATGATCATCGCTGACAGGCCATCAAAGATGCAGCCGAGCAAAAGAAAGAACACGATATAGATAAGGATGAATTGCCAGTCGGCACTGATGTTTGCCAGTGTCAGGGCGGCCAAGGATTGGGGCACCTGAGCAAACGCCATGATCCACGCGATCACGGTTGAAAACCCGATCATAAGCAACACGATTGCCGACAGATGTGCCGTTTCGCGCAGCGCCTGATAAAGCGAAGCGAGCGTTAGCGTTTTGTAGTAGGCGCCCAGGACCAAAGCATAACAACAGGCCAGCACACCGGCCTCTGATGCGGTTGTGATGCCAGACAGCATGGCGACCAATATGATTGCCGGGGCCAATAGGGCGAAAATCCCGTCCACGGCACTGCGCATCAATTCGGTGCGGGTTGCGCGTTTTTCGCGTGGGAAATCATGTTTGTGTGCCAGCAAATGGACAAAGGTCATTAGGGCGGCAACAAGGATTAATGCCGGGATGATACCCGCTAAAAACAGACGCCCGACCGAGCTTGACGTGACAAACGCGTAGATCAGCAGCGGAATAGAGGGTGGGAAAATCGGGCCGATGATAGAAGACGCGGCGGTTAGGGCGGCGGCAAATTCGGGTTTGTAACCCCGCTCGCGCATGGCTTTAACCTCGATCGTGCCAAGGGCAGCGCAATCGGCAACAGCCGCACCGGAGATCCCGGAAAACAGCAGCGAGGCCAGGATATTCACCTGGGCCAATCCCGCCCGTATGTGGCCAACAAGGTTGGTCGCAAAGCGAAAGATCCGCTCGGTTAATTGCAGAGCGTTCAACAGGTTACCAGCCAGGATAAAGAACGGCACCGACAACAAAGCGGCGTTGTTGATCCCGTCGAGCATCTGCTGTGATACAAGATCCAGCTTGTCGCCAAACCCCAGAACAGCAACCCCTGTTGCGCCTGCAATAGCAATGGACGCAAGGATCGGAACCGTCAGGAACGCAAGAAGCAGGAAGACGCCGAAAACGATCAGGGCGGTCATTCGGTTACCTCGACTTTCCCGAAGGGCACATATTCTGTCTTGCCGGTCGCAATAAGCAGCAGGTTCACAACGGCGTCGACGAATATAAGGCTGGCCGACAGCAGCAGCGGGATGACCAATGCGACGCGCGGAAGATTGACGATTTCAATAATGCCGCGGGCAGATTCAAGCCTGCTTGGGCCGGTGATCAGGATTATAAGCATCGCTGCGGAAATCATCGTATATGCCAGAACACCCAGCGCGCGCTGCAGTTTCGGGTGATGATCACGCAGGACGAAATAGATCGAGACGTCTTTTTTCAGGTGGTACAGTGGAAAGAACGCGATAAGCACCCAGACCACAAAAAGGAACATCGTCCACGGCCAAACCCAATCAAGGGCGTTGCCAAATACACTTCGCAGGAAAATATTGGCTGCGTTTATCCCCAACATCACTGTTAGAATAAGGGCGGCCGTCAGCTCGAAGCCTGCCGATATCTTCGACAGGACGTGCTGAGTTGCTGTAAGAATGGTCATTCACTGTACCTGGGCTTGCCTGCCCGGCGGCCGAAGCCGCCAGACAGAAAGTTTGTGATTAGCTGCAAGAACCGCGTGCAGCGTCAACAGCTTCGAGGAAGCCTTCAGGGATTTCACCTTTGCCAGCCAGGTCTTCATAGATGGCTGTCGCACGTTCGATGAACGGACCTGTGTCCAATTCTTCGTATGTCGCACCAGCGGCGATCAGCCGTTCAAAGGATTCAGACGCGATCGAGCCCATCAGTTCAGAGCTATACTCGCCCGCTTCGACATATGCCTTCATGACGCCTTCTTTGTTGGCATCGGACAAACCGTTGAGCGTGTCTGCGTTGATCATGTAGGCAAGTGCCTGGTTGAATTCGTCTGTCCGGCGGATGTTTGGCGCAACCTCGGCGAACTTCATCGATTCAACCAATGCAGCAGGTGCGGTCACACTTTCAACGATGCCGGTCTGAATGGACTGATACACGTCGGTCCAACCAAGAACACGAACCTCGGCGCCCATTGCTGTCCAGATATCGACCATCAGCTGGTTGTCCCAGATGCGCAGCTTCAGATTGCTGACGTCATCAAGGCTGTCGATTGGATCGGTGGACAGGATAACCCGGTATGGTCCGCGAACCAGTGGCCCAACATTGCCGATTGTCGTCACACCGGATTCTTCGGTCGCGGCGTCGACCATGCCGTCAAAATAATCGGACGCCATGAAGCAGCTCCAATGGCTGCGGTCGTCAAAGATGAACGGAGCACCGACCCAAGTGATCGATTTGTTCCACTTTTCCAGATAGGTAACGTCGTCCGAGAAGATGTCGATGATGCCTGACGAGACCTGCTCTAGAACAGATTGCGGATCGCCCAGCTGTTCAGATGGAAAAATCTGAACGGTGACGTCACCACCAGTATATTCGGAAACCAGGTCAGCGAATTTCTGGTGGACCATGCCTTCGGGCGATTCAGAGGTGACTTTGGTCGCAAG
>SPJP01000022.1 GCA_006844665.1 Paracoccaceae bacterium | reverse complement strand
GTGGCGGCAAATCCTCTGGCTTGATGGGCTTTCTAAAGATTGGCGACCGGGCAGCTGGCGCGATTAAATCAGGTGGAACAACGCGCCGCGCTGCTAAAATGGTGATCGTGGATGCGGATCACCCTGATGTTGAAGAGTTCATTACCTGGAAGGTGAAAGAGGAGCAAAAAGTAGCCTCTCTGGTCGCAGGCAGCAAAATGCACGAGGCAAAGCTAAACGAGATTTTCGGCGCCATCGGCGGATGGGATGGATCCATTGAGGATGCGACTGATCCTTCTAAGAACGCGGCCCTCAAAGCTGCCATTCGATCAGCGAAAAAGGTCGCTATTCCAGAAACTTACATAAAACGTGTTCTGGATTATGCGCGCCAAGGCTACGATTCAATTGAGTTCCCAACCTATGATACAGACTGGGATTCTGAGGCCTATAGCTCTGTTTCGGGGCAAAACTCTAACAACTCGATCCGAGTGACAAACGCGTTTCTGCAGTCAGTTCGGGAAGACGGTGACTGGGACTTGGTTAATCGCAAAGATGGCGAGATCGCGAAGACCATTAAGGCCCGCGATCTTTGGGATCAGGTTGGTCACGCGGCTTGGGCCTGTGCCGATCCAGGCATCCAGTTCCATGACACGGTTAACGAATGGCACACTTGCCCGGAAGATGGGGCGATCCGCGGATCAAACCCGTGTTCGGAATATATGTTCTTGGATGACACGGCCTGTAACCTGGCTTCGATGAACTTGCTGACCTTCTATAAGAACGGACAGTTTGATTCTGAAAGCTATATGCATGCCGCACGAATTTGGACGCTGACGCTGGAAATTTCGGTGTTGATGGCGCAGTTCCCATCCCAAGAGATTGCGCAAAGGTCCTATGATTACAGGACGTTGGGGCTTGGTTATGCCAATATTGGCGGCCTGTTGATGAACATGGGTTACGGCTACGACAGTGACGAAGGACGTTCAATTTGTGGCGCGCTGACGGCGCTGATGACCGGGGTTTCCTACGCGACGTCGGCGGAAATCGCGTCGGAAGTTGGCCCTTTCCCCGGGTACGAGCGCAACGCAGAACACATGAAACGCGTGATGCGCAATCATGCCCGTGCAGCCCAAGGGTTAACAGAAGGATATGAAGGACTGTCGGTCAAGCCGGTTCCGCTGGACCATGCAAGCTGCCCAGATAAGTCGTTGATTGAACTGGCAATTGCTGCCTGGGCCGAGGCCGTTGAATTGGGCGAAGCCCATGGATATCGCAACGCGCAATCGACTGTCATCGCTCCGACAGGAACGATTGGTTTGGTCATGGATTGTGACACCACGGGGATCGAGCCTGATTTCGCCTTGGTCAAGTTCAAGAAGCTCGCCGGCGGTGGCTATTTCAAGATCATTAACCGGTCTGTTCCGGCCGCTCTGGAAAAACAGGGCTACTCGTCGTCGCAAATTGAAGAGATTATTTCTTACGCCGTGGGACATGGCACTTTGGGCAATGCGCCCGGGATTAACCATACCGTGTTATTGGGCCATGGCTTTGGTGCTGCGGAAATTGAAAAGATCGAGGCAGCCCTGCCTTCTGCCTTTGACATCCGCTTTGTGTTCAACCAATGGACCCTGGGTGAAGAGTTTTGTACCAAAACATTGGGCATTCCCGCAGCCAAGTTGAATGACCCCAGTTTCGATCTGCTGCGGTCTTTGGGATTTTCAAAGGCAGATGTAGAGGCCGCGAATGATCATGTTTGCGGGACGATGACGTTGGAAGGCGCCCCTCATCTGAAAACTGAACACCTCAACATATTTGACTGTGCAAACCCTTGTGGCAAAAAGGGAAAACGTTTCCTGAGCGTCAACAGCCACATTCATATGATGGCCGCGGCGCAAAGCTTTATTTCCGGCGCTATTTCCAAGACGATCAACATGCCCAACTCGGCCACGATCGAGGATTGCCAGAAAGCGTATGAGCTAAGCTGGAGCTTGGGAACAAAGGCAAATGCGCTTTACCGGGACGGGTCCAAGTTGTCGCAACCACTCGCTGCGGCGCTGGTGGAAGATGACGACGAAGCGGCAGAGATCCTTGAAACCGGTAACGCGACTGATAAGGCCCAGGTGCTGGCTGAAAAGATCGTCGAAAAGGTAATCGTTAAGGAAATCGTCCGAACTCAAAGGGAAAAAATGCCCGAGCGTCGGAAGGGGTACACTCAGAAAGCCGTTGTTGGTGGCCATAAAGTCTACCTGCGAACAGGCGAGTATAAAGACGGGACACTGGGCGAGATCTTCATCGATATGCATAAAGAGGGCGCAGGCTTTCGGGCGATGATGAACAATTTTGCCATCGCTGTGTCTGTTGGCCTGCAATATGGCGTTCCTCTGGAAGAGTTTGTGGACGCGTTTACCTTTACCAAATTTGAGCCTGCCGGAATGGTCCAGGGCAACGAGGCAATCAAGAATGCGACCTCAATTCTGGACTACATTTTCCGAGAATTGGCCGTCAGCTATCTTGATCGCACGGATTTGGCCCATGTTCAGCCGCAAGGAGCCAGCTTTGATGACCTGGGTCGGGGCGAGGCGGATACAACCCGCAATGTCGATCCTGTATCAGATGGCGCTGCATCCAAATCTTTGGAAGTGTTGAAACAAATCAGCTCGACCGGGTATCTGCGTAAACGCGTCCCGCAGGAGTTGGTCGTGTTGCAGGGCGGTCAACAGGGGGCGACAGTTTTTGATGCGTCTTCCGCGCTGGACACAATGGTTGCCGACGCCGGAACTGCGCAATCTGCAGTAGGAGCCCTGCAGGTGGATCACCGGACGAAAGCAAAAATGCAGGGATATGAAGGCGATCCGTGCGGCGAATGCGGCAACTATACGCTGGTTCGAAATGGGACTTGTATGAAGTGCAACACCTGTGGAGGAACTTCTGGCTGTAGTTAAACCAGTTCCGGGGTGGGTGCGCTCGCCCCTGACGGTGGTGGAGCCGCAGGCAATAAGCACGAGCGGTTAACACACAGAGCTTTATCACCGAGACTCAGGCCGCCCTTCGGGGCGGCCCATTTATTTAACACACAGGGAAATGTTCGAAATGGACAGTATTTATTCGATTTAGATAAGTAAAATCATGGATTTACGGGGTATTCGTGTTCGATCACTTTAGGTAGTTATGCCTAATGCGGTTCTCGCCCAGCGGGCTCGCAACTCTATTTCCAGTACGCAGACATGGCCGCAGGCAGAAAACTCGGGCGGTTACACATAAGAGCCATGTCAGCGAAACTACGGCCGCCCTTTGTGGGCGGCCTTTTTTCTATCTTGTACGGCGTGTACTGGTTTCAGAATTTTTTGAATCCTGATTTCCGATTTTATCTCAGTAGCTTGGGATTCGATCCTAAAGTGGTTAAGCTTGTTCTGCGCCCAGCTCAATCAATCTATGACGCAGCATTTCAGCTTTTGGGCTGCCCAGCTCCAGCGCGAAAACATAGGCATGAGTTGTGTAGAACCGCTGGGCAGTTTGGTCAGTCGTTTGACCGGCTGCCTGCCCATACAGATCCACCAGTGCTTGCCTGTCTTCGCGCGCATGGGCCTGTATAAGGGCCACGTCCAGCGGGTTCATTCTGCGGCTTGGAACTGGCGTTGATGGATCACACGTTCTGCCACCCATTGGTGGAAACAATGGGTCGGACCATCCATAGCGGGCGAGAAACGGCCGCCGTCAAACCCACGGGCGCGGCGGCCGGTTTGCATGCCTTGCACAACAAAGACATCCTCGACAAAGACCTCTTTCCATTGGGCGCAATTCTTAACGCGTAGGGCGGGGGATGTGTCTGCTGTTTGGTAGTAGAGATGCACATGTTCGATGGTTTGCGTGTGCGAGACGGGTTCCAAAATGATGCAATAGGCGTGGTCGCGATGGACCCCAAGCAGGACGTTGGGATAGATTGTTACATATTCGGCCGCGGTGTCCCATTTGTCTGACAGCCCCGCGAAATCGGGGAATTTACTGCCATCATCGCCCGTCAGCTGCCGGTACACCAGGGTGCCCTGGCCTGAATATTTCCCAGGGCTTTCAATATGATAGTGATCTTCCAGTCGCGAATAACTGTTCAATCCTGGATGGACCCAAGGCAGGTGATAGCTTTCGCAGTAATTTTCCACTGCCAGCTTCCAATTGGTTTCCACCTGCAAGGTAAAGGTGCTGTCAGGGCCGCCATGGACCATGGGTTGGTCGAATTCGGCCCAGCGTTGGATCAGGTCTTGGTGGGTGTCCTCGAACGACGGAGCGGTGCCGTTAAGGTTAATGAAGATGATGTCGCGCCAGATATGGCTGCGCACTTCAATCAAGGCCAACAGGTCCCGGTCGATGTCGTCATGGGCGTTCTGGCCGGGCCCGCCGACATGGGGCGTGGCGACCAGCTTGCCTTCTAACGAGTAGCACCATGAATGATAGGGGCAGCGCAGCGCGCCTTCGATTTTGCGCGGCTCGGACACCAGTATCATGCCGCGGTGGCGGCAGACATTGTGAAAAACCCGGACGGTGTCCGCACGATCGCGAACCAAAAGAAGTGGCTCGCCCAGAAACTCTATTGGCTTGGCATCGCCGGGTTCCGGCACGTCGAAGGTCACCGCCAGGCCGGCCCATTCATTCGCCAGAACCGCCTCGTTTTCTTCGGCGATCGTGGCGGGGTCGGTGTAGTGGGCGTTGGGCAAGCCCTGCGCCTGGCTGAGCTTGCGATTTACGGCAGATAGGTCGGTTGTCATGGGCACGCTCCTTCTTATTGGAGCCAGCCTAAGCCAGGTGAGTCTGCCCCATCGCGCCTGCAAACGACATCAGAATTGACGGATTCAGGCCCCGCGGGACAAGGCTGCGATCCCCGTACGGGCGATTTCAACCAGACCCAAAGGGCGCATCAAATCGCCGAACGCGGCCACCTTTTCAGAGGTGCCTGTAATCTCAAAAACAAATGATTCCAAGGTGCTATCGACGACATTGGCGCGGAAGATGTCGGCCATCCGCAACGCTTCGACCCGGTGTTCGCCTTTGCAAACCACCTTGAACAGGGCCAGTTCCCGTTCAACGGCAGGGCCTTCGACGGTAAGATCGTGGACCTCGTAAACCGGCACCATCCGGTCCAGCTGGGCTTTGATCTGTTCGATAACCTGTGGTGTGCCCGTGGTCACGACAGTGATGCGCGAACGGTGGCCTTCGGCGTCGACCTCGGCCACGGTTAAGCTCTCGATGTTGTAGCCGCGCCCAGAAAACAGCCCGATAACCCGGGCGAGAACGCCGCTTTCATTGTCGACAACAACCGCCAAAGTGTGGGTTTCGCGGGTGTCGGAAAAAACGGGGCGCAAGTTGTACGCGGAATGGCTGGTGGCGCCGGATTTGATGTTAAGCGGTGACATTTTCTATTCCTTCACAAAGGGCTCTTGGCGCCTTTTCCGATCCAAGACTGCAAAGCGCGGGGGCAGGGTGCCCCCGCAGCCAATTATACCAGAACGCTGCCCTTAGCGTCGATTGCACCTTGGGTTTCTGCGTCGCCCATCAGCATTTCGTTATGGGCTTTGCCCGACGGGATCATCGGGAAGCAGTTTTCGTGCTTTTCGACCAAGCAGTCGAACAGAACCGGGCCATCATAGTTCAACATCTCCATGATCGCGTCGTCCAGATCGGCTGGGTCGGAACACAAAATTCCTTTTGCGCCAAAGGCTTCTGCCAGTTTCACAAAGTCCGGCAGGGATTCAGACCAGCTGCTGGAATAGCGTTCACCGTGCAGCAATTCCTGCCACTGGCGCACCATGCCCAGACGTTCGTTGTTCAGGATGAACTGTTTGACGGGCAATTTGTACTGCATCGCCGTGCCCATTTCCTGCATGTTCATCAGCCATGAGGCCTCGCCCGCTACGTTGATCACCAGCGCGTCGGGATGGGCAACTTGAACCCCGACCGAGGCCGGGAAGCCGTAGCCCATCGTGCCCAAACCGCCCGATGTCATCCAATGATGCGGGTCGTCAAAGCCCAGATATTGCGCGGCCCACATTTGATGCTGGCCGACCTCGGTCGTGACGAAGCGGTCTTTGCGGTGCTTTGTCAGCGCTTCCAGACGCTGCAACGCATATTGCGGCTTGATCGTGGTTTTCGAGTTTTTGAAGTCCAAGCACCGGATCTTGCGCCAATCGTCGATCTGCGCCCACCATTTTTGCAGGGCGGCCTTGTTGGTCTTGCGGCCGCGCGCCTTCCAAACGCGCAGCATGTCTTCCAGAACATGGGCGATATCGCCGATGATCGGGAAGTCGGTCTTTACAACTTTGTTGATCGAGGACGGGTCGATATCGACATGGGCCTTTTTTGACCCGGGCGAGAATGCATCCAAGCGCCCCGTGATCCGGTCGTCGAACCGGGCACCGATATTGATCATCAGATCGCAATCGTGCATGGCCCAGTTGGCCTCATACAGCCCGTGCATGCCCAGCATGCCCAGCCAATTCTCACCGGACGCAGGATAAGCGCCCAGTCCCATAAGGGTCGAGGTGATCGGGAAGTTGGTTTCCTTAACGAATTCCCGCAGCAATTGGGAAGCCGCCGTGCCCGAGTTGATAACGCCGCCGCCGGTGTAAAAGACCGGACGCTCAGCGGTTTCCATCGCCTCGACCAAGCGAGTGATTTCGTCGATATCGCCTTTAATTTTGGGGGTATAATGGCCCAGGTCGGCTTTATTGGGCGGGGTATAGGTGCCGCTGGCGAACTGAACGTCCTTTGGGATATCAACCAAAACAGGGCCCGGACGGCCCGAGGTGGCGATGTGGAACGCTTCGTGAATGGTGCTGGACAGCTCGTCCGTTTCCTTTACCAGCCAGTTCATTTTTGTACAGGGCCGGGTGATGCCAACAGTGTCGGCTTCTTGGAATGCGTCCGATCCGATCATGAAGGTCGGAACCTGACCGGTCAGAACGATCATCGGGATGCTGTCCATCAACGCGTCAGTGATGCCGGTAACCGCATTGGTTGCCCCTGGGCCAGAGGTGACCAGAACAACGCCGGGCTTGCCAGTCGAACGCGCATAGCCTTCGGCCGCATGGGTCGCGGCCTGTTCGTGGCGCACCAGAATGTGCTTAATGGATTGCTGCTGGAAAATCTCGTCATAGATCGGAAGGACAGCGCCGCCGGGATAGCCAAACACAGTGTCAACGCCCTGATCGATCAGGGATTGAACTACCATTTGTGCACCGGTCATTTGCTGCGCGGTCATTTTCTTGCTCCTATCTATGCACCTAGGTTTGGTTTTGGTGCTGGGTCATAAAAAAGCCCCCGGTCAGAAACTCGGGGGCGCATGGGAAAAATTCTGGTCTACCGTTACCGGCCCATGCGCTTTCGTTTCACGAGGACGACAATGTCTTTCATCGAAGAGGCTTTCCTTGCTTGTTGCGAGAACCTAGGCAAGCGGAAAGGGGCCGTCAACAGGCAATTTTGCAAATTTACTGTCGCCCGTGCAGAAATTTCTTTCCGAATATTGCGCTCGAACCACCTTTTTGGAATGTTTCGTTAAGGTTGAGGCTATTGTGCGGCCGAAATCTTGCTTTTGCGCCCGGGGTGATGGGCCAGGCGTTCGCTCCATTCTTCGACCGAGGCGGGGGCGCCTAGGTAAAACCCTTGGGCTTGGGTGATGCCAAGGTCTTGCAGTTTAAACAATTGGTCTTGGGTTTCGACACCTTCGGCGATGATATCAAACCCCAGATCGCGGCCCATTCCTATCAGCGCCTTTAGGATCGCCGTGTTCTTTTGCGAATTGACGATAGAGGCGATGAATCCCTGGTCGATCTTGACGATATCTACAGGAAGGTCGCGCAGGCGCATCAGGTTGGAATGTCCCGTTCCGAAATCGTCCAAGGCAATCCGCACCCCGGCGTCGCGCAGGGCGATCAGCAGGCTTTTGGCTTTTGCGCCGTCCTCGATCACAGCGCTTTCGACGATCTCGAACACGGTGCATTTGGGATCAAGGCCGTCGAGCAGTTTATCCGTCCAGTCTTTGCCGCGCCCGATCGAG
>SPJP01000094.1 GCA_006844665.1 Paracoccaceae bacterium | reverse complement strand
CTTGGATACTGCTCGGCCCCCGCAATGTAAGGCCCGTTTGCATATGCGTCATCCCAATCCATTTGATCTCTTCTTCCCAGCAATCTACCAAGAACCCACTTAATTTGATCGGAGACCAGAATGCTAGATGCAACGACCGACCTGAAGGGAATGCTAAACGATCCATCCTTGCTGGTGACCAAAGCCTTCTTGGCAGGCGAGTGGGTCGAGGCCGATAGCGGTGCTCGGTTTGATGTGATCAACCCGGCCCGGGGCGACGTGATCGCAACCGTGCCGGAAATGGGCCAAGCGGAAGCCGCCCGCGCCATTGACGCCGCCAAGATCGCCCAGAAAGACTGGGCCGCGCGCACCGCGAAAGAGCGTGCCGCCGTCCTGCGCCGATGGTTCCAATTGATGATGGACAACCAAGACGATCTGGGCACGATCCTGACGGCTGAGCAAGGCAAACCCCTGGCCGAAGCGAAGGGCGAGATTGCCTATGCCGCCTCGTTCATCGAATGGTTCGCAGAGGAAGGAAAACGGATCTACGGCGAAACCATCCCGTCCCCAACGCCGGGCACGCGCATCCAAGTGATCAAGCAGCCCATCGGGGTTGTCGGCGCGATCACGCCGTGGAACTTTCCCAGCGCGATGATCACCCGCAAGGCCGGACCTGCCTTTGCGGCGGGCTGTTCGTTCATCTCGAAACCTGCCGAAGACACGCCTCTATCGGCCTTGGCGCTTGGGGTTCTGGCCGAACGCGCGGGCCTGCCCAAGGGGCTGTTTTCTGTCTTGCCCGCATCCCACGGGGCCGAGATCGGGGCCGAGCTGACAAGCAACCCCGCCGTCCGCAAAATCACCTTCACCGGGTCGACCCAAGTCGGGCGCATCCTGCTGCGTCAATCTGCGGAAACGGTCAAGAAATGCTCGATGGAGCTGGGCGGCAATGCCCCGTTCATCGTATTTGACGACGCCGATCTGGATGCAGCTGTGGCCGGTGCGATGCTGTGCAAGTTCCGCAATAACGGCCAAACCTGCGTCTGCGCGAACCGTATTTATGTGCAGTCCGGTGTCTATGACGCCTTTGCCGCCAAACTGAAAATCGCGGTCGAGGCGCTGCAAACCGGCGACGGGTTCGAAGACGGCATCACAATGGGCCCATTGATCAACACGGCCGCCGTTCACAAGGTCGAAGAGCATATCAAGGATGTGCTGTCCAAAGGCGGGCAGATCCTGACCGGTGGGGCGGCAGACCCCAAGGGGCCGTTGTTCTTTACCCCCACAATCGCCACCGGCGTGACCAAGGATATGAAGGTCGCCCAGGACGAAACCTTTGGCCCGCTGGCCCCTCTGTTCAAGTTTGAGGACGAAGACGACGTGATCGCCATGGCCAATGACACGATCTTTGGCCTGGCCTCGTATTTCTACGCGCGCGACATCAGCCGCGTCACCAAAGTGGCCGAGGCGTTAGAATACGGCATCGTTGGCGTGAACACCGGGATTATCTCTAGCGAGGTTGCCCCGTTCGGCGGCGTCAAGCAATCGGGTCTGGGCCGCGAAGGGTCCCATCACGGGATCGAAGATTATCTGGAAATGAAATACATCTGCATCGCGGTTTAATCCGCCCGCAGGTCACACATCAAAAAAGGAGCGCCCAGCAGGGCGCGCCTTTCTGGTACCGGGAGGAAAGGTACGGTTTAGGTCTTAGGCAGCCTTGGCTTCAACGGCCTTGGCGTCCAGCGTGTTTGGGCCGGAAATCTCGATCCGGCGCGGCTTCAACGCTTCGGGCACTTCGCGCTTTAGCTCGATATCGAGCATTCCGTTCACAAGGCTGGCGCTGACGACGCGAACGTGATCGGCCAGTTGGAACCGCTTTTCAAAGCTGCGCGCTGCGATGCCCCGGTGCAGATAGGTTTTGCCTTCGGTGTCTTCAGGCTTTTTCGCCGTCACATGCAGGGCGTTTTCGCGCACTTCGATGTTCAGGTCGCTTTCCGTAAACCCAGCTGCCGCGATCGAGATCCGGTACTGATCTTCCTCGGTCTTCTCGATGTTGAAAGGGGGGTAGCCGGACTGTCCGGCAGTATCCGCTGACGTCACGCGGTCGACCAGTTCAGCGAAACGGTCAAAGCCAACAGTGGCGCGGTACAGGGGGGTCATATCAATCTGACGCATGGGATTCATCCTCTAAGAGCAATGTGTTGTGCGTGCCGAACCCTTATCTAAGCGATCCGGCGGTTTCCGTGTCGCAGCCCCTATTGGCGACTGCGATGAAACTGATATGGGCACCCCTCAAAAGGGTTCAAGGTTTTAGGGCCGCAAAAATTTCGCGCCTGCGCCGGTCATTTGCGTTGGGATGTTCGCGCGGGCCGGGGCCACGCTGCGCACCTGGGGCAGGCCCGTGCGGGCGGTCACGACACCGTCTTGCAGGGCCAGGCGCAACGTGTCCATGGTGGTTTCCACCCCGGCGGCAAGGGCCACCTTTTGGCCGTCCATATCCGCCTTGGCCGACACAACGGCCACGACCCGGGGCACGCCTGCTTCCATCACAAACACTGGCGCGCCAGAGGCCCCGAAATCCACGTCACACGATAAAACCTGAACCGAGGATTCCTGGGCCAGCACATCACAAGACCGTTCCAAGGACAAAGCCTCGGTCCGGTCTTTGGCATAGGACACCAGCGCCACCTGGCTAAGGGTGCGGCGGTTGCGTTCCACCATCATCGGCGTGATCCGACCATTTCGGATCGGCTGGGCCAGCTCGATCAACGCCAGATCCGTGGACACCGAGGTCACCGGATCCGGGTTGGTCAACGTGTAATCTTTGTGGATTGCGGCCCGGCGGGCGATGCGCGTCGCCTCGGCCCGGCCATTGCGCATCCCGGCGTTAAAGGTCAACCCGTCCAGCGGCAGACGCTGCCCTGTGCGCTTGTTAAACAAGCAATGGGCCGCTGTCAGCACCAGATCTGTGGTCACCAAAGTGGCAGTGCAAAAGCCGCGCCCGTCCAGTTCCAACCGCCCGACAGCCGTATAGGCGCGGACCTGATCGGCAGTGTTTAGTTCCAGCAGATCCTCTGCATAGGCAGGGGCGGCTGTGGTGACAAGAAGGGCAAGCAGCAGGGGTTTCATACGCCCAACCTGCCCGACCACTTTGGCGAAACTTAGGCGTTACCGCAGGATCGGGATCGCCGGGGCTGTTGGCGCGGGAATGCCTTCGCGGTGTCGGTACAACGCGCGCGGTTCCGGACCGCCTGTGGCCCAATCAATCAGCTCTACCGTGTGGACGATCGGGATCTGGGTCGCCCCCCCGATTTGCATCATGCAGCCAATATTGCCTGCCGCAATCAGATCGGGGTTCTTTGCCTCTAACGTCTCGACTTTGCGCGCTTTTAGTTGCTTTGAAATCTCGGGTTGCATCAGGTTGTAGGTGCCGGCCGAGCCGCAGCACAGATGGCTGTCGGCGGGTTCAACCACTTTGAAGCCCACCTGGCGCAACAGGTCTTTGGGAAAGGTCTTGATCTGCTGGCCGTGCTGCAGCGAGCAGGCGGCGTGATAGGCCACGGTCAGGCCCTTTTTGTCGCCTTTGGGAACGTCCAGATCCACCAAAAGTTCTGATATATCCATGGCGATGCTCGACACGCGCTGCGCGTCATCTGCTAGGTCCGAGTTGCGGAACATGTGGCCGTAATCCTTGACCGTGGTGCCACAGCCGCTGGTGTTGATCACGATGGCATCCAGGCCGCCCGCGTCCATTTCCGCCACCCAGGCGCGGATGTTTTTGGCCGCCGTGGCGTGGCTTTCACCTGTTTTGCCCATGTGATGGGTCAGCGCGCCGCAACAGCCCGCGCCTTGGGCGATCACGACCTCGCACCCCAGACGCCGAAGCACCCGGATCGTGGCATCGTTAATGTCGGTGTTCAGCGCCTTTTGCGCGCAGCCCGTCATCAGGGCGACGCGTTTTATGCGCGTTCCCTCGGCGGCAAAGCTTTGCGGGTCATCATTGCGGCTAACAGGCGGGATCGACTTGGGGGCCATTTCCAGCATCGCCTTTAACCGCGCATCAGACATCAGAAACGCAAAAGGCCGGCCGAGTTTCGCACCCAGCAGGGCCAGGCGGAACCGGGTGGGATGGGGCAGGATTTTGGCCAGCATCCAACGCAGAATGCGGTCGCTCAGCGGGCGGCGATAGGTTTTTTCGATATAGTCCCGGGCGTGGTCCACCAGATGCATGTAGTGCACGCCCGACGGGCAGGTCGTCATGCAGGCCAAGCAAGACAGGCAGCGATCCACATGTTTGACGGTTTTCGCGTCCGCCGGACGGCCGTTTTCCAGCATGTCCTTGATCAGGTAGATGCGGCCCCTTGGGCTGTCCAACTCGTCCCCCAGAACCTGGTAGGTGGGGCATGTGGCGGTGCAGAACCCGCAATGAACGCAACTGCGCAGGATTTCGTTGGACCGTTGGATCGCGGGGTCGGACAGCTGGGCTGGGGTGAATGTGGTTTGCATAGAATTATCCCATCAATCCGGGGTTCAGGATGCCGCGCGGATCAAAGCGCTGGCGAATCCCGTCTGACAGAGCGGCAATTGCGGCGGGTTCAGGGTGGAACACCGGCAGGGCAGTTCGGGTTGTGTCAGAGGCCCGCACAAGGGTGGCGTGCCCCGCGAAATCGCCCATCCGCGCCCGCGCGTCGGTGCCGCCGGGCATCAAGGCCCAGATCAACCCGCCGCCCCAATCCAGCAAGACCTGATCCGCACCAAGGCTGTCCACAACAGGCGGGGCATCCGATGGCTTGACCGAGATGCGCCACACATCGCCGTCCAGCCCGGCGAAAGCCTGCACATCGCGGATCGCTTTCCACCGCGCGGCCCCGGCTTGTGCGTCTGTTTCCAGCTCTATCGCGCCGAAGCCTGCCAGTTCAGCCATCAGCTGTTGGGCCCGGTACGCAACCGAGTTTTCGAACCCTTCCAGCCGCAACATTGTCAGGGGATGGCCCTCAGGACCGTTGGGCAAATGGGCAGCGCCCGATACCTCGAACGGGGAACCCAGCCCTTGGCTTAGGGCCGCCACGGCGTCTGTTACGCTTAGGTCCGGGATCAGCAGGGTTGCGGTGGATTCGACCCCTGGCAGAAGCTTGAATGACACCTCGCTAAGCACGCCCAAAGTGCCGTAGGCCCCCGCCATCAGCTTGACCAGATCATAGCCGGTGACGTTCTTCATCACCCGACCGCCATTTTTGACAGCCGTGCCCATGCCATCGACAAAGCGGACCCCGATCAGACTGTCGCGGCAGGCCCCGGTCTGGATCCGGCGAGAGCCTGATATATTCGCCGCCGCCACAGCGCCAATCGTTGGCACCCCATCGGTTCCCAAAAGGCCCCGGTGATCCATGGGTTCAAAGGGCAGGCGCTGGTTTTCTGCGGCAAGGGCGGCCTCAATCTCGGCCAGTGGGGTGCCTGCTTTGGCGACGATGGTCAGCGCGCCGGGCTCGTATAGGTCGATCCCCGACAGGTTTGCTGTGGACAGGACCTGGCCATCCACCGGTTTGCCAATGGGCCGGGTTCCGCCCCCGACGATTTTCAGGGGGCCTTGGGCCCCGGCGATGGCTTCGGCCAGATCAGGCTCATTTGTGGGGGCAAGCATGGCTGACCCTTTCTTGGATGCAGTCGTCAAAAGAAAACCTAGGCGTTATTCGGCAGCCACAGGCTGGTCGCGCCGGGATTGGGTAACGCTAAGGGGAAAGACCTTGGCCGGGTTCAGAAGCCAGCCCGGATCGAACACATCCTTGACCCACAGCTGGGCTTCCATGTCCTGGGCGTCGAACTGGGCAAACATCAGGTCGCGCTTTTCGATCCCGACCCCGTGTTCGCCGGTCAAGCATCCCCCGACCTCGACACACAGGCGCAGAATGTCCGCGCCAAAGGCTTCGCACAGTTCCAGATCGCCGGGTTTGTTGGCGTTAAACAGGATCAGCGGGTGCATATTGCCGTCGCCTGCGTGGAACACATTGCCCACCTGCAAGCCGTAATCCTCCGACATCTCGCCAATTCGCTTCAACACGAAGGGCAGAGAGGAGACCGGGATCGTGCCGTCCAGACACATGTAATCACCAATCTGACCCATCGCCCCAAAGGCCGATTTCCGCCCCAACCATATCTTGGCGCTCTCAGACGCGGATTTGCTTTCGCGCAACTCTACCGGGTCATATTTGCGGGCGATTGCGGCGATCTTGCCTAGCTGTTCGTCGATTTCCGCGTCCGAGCCTTCGACCTCGACAATCAACAGCGCGTTGCAATCGGGATAGCCCGCTTTGGCGAATTTTTCGGTGGATTCAATGCACAAACGATCCATGAACTCGATCGCCACGGGCAGGACGCCGGCTTTGATGATTTCGGCCACACAGGCGCCTGCGACCTCGTTATCATTAAAGCCAATCAGAACCGGGCGCGCACCTTCGGGTTTGCGCAGGATCCGCAAAGTGGCCTCGGTCACCACGCCCAGCTGGCCTTCGGACCCGCAGACAACGCCCAACAAATCAAGGCCCGCCGCGTCCAGATGGGCCCCGCCCAGCTGCACCACGGTGCCGTCCATCTGCACCAAAGTGACCCCCAGCAGGTTGTTCGTGGTCACCCCGTATTTCAGGCAATGGGCCCCGCCAGAGTTCATCCCCACATTGCCCGCAATCGCGCAGGCCAATTGCGATGATGGGTCGGGGGCGTAGAAGAAATCGTCTTCCTCGACAGCGCCGGTAACGCTTAGATTGGTGCGGCCCGATTGGACGCGGATATAGCGGTCGTCATAGGCGGTCTCCAAGACGTCGTTCATCCGGGCCACGCCCAAAATGACCGAATCCGCCGTTGGCAAAGCCCCCCCAGCCAGCGATGTGCCAGAGCCGCGCGGCACGACCGGAACACCTTCTTGGTGGCAGATTTTCAGTACGGCGCTGACCTCGACCGTCGAGGATGGCAGCACAGCCGCAAGGGGCGGACATTTATAGGCGGTCAGCGCATCGCATTCATAGGCGCGGGTTTCCTCAACCTCGTGAATAACGGCATCGGCAGGCAGAACATCCATCAGGCGCGCTACGACACGGGCCTTTTTGGCCAGAATGGTTAGGCTGGGGGTCGGCATTTCCATGGCGGCATCCTTCTGCGGTTTGGTAAAATAATATTACCAATTTTGCCGAATGTCTATTCTTATCGCGCCAAACCCGATTTCACCGCAGGTCCGGGTTGATTTGAACGCGCAGGCAGGCTTGGATGGGGTATGACCCGTATATGCCTTACCCTCGGGATTGCCTTTCTGGCCATGTCCCCTGCCCGCGCCGACCCGCCTGTGGTCGAAGGTGCCGCACTGCGCGGCACGCAGATCAGCGTGACCCTGTCCCATGGGGACACGGGCTGGGACCATTACGCAGACGGATGGCAGGTGATCGGCGCGGATGATACGGTTTTGGGCACCCGCGTGCTGCATCATCCCCATGTAAACGAACAGCCCTTCACCCGCAGCCTGACATTGGACGAACCGCCCACCGGACCGTTTGTGTGGATCATCGCGAAAGACAATCTTGGCGCGGAATCCGAGCCGTTCAAGTTTATGTTGGATAACTAGGGTTAGGCCCCACGCCGCCCTTCGCGCAACCATGCCCCAAGGCTTAACGCGGCTGCCAGCAGCAAAAACAACCATCCCGCGACAAAGGGCGAAACCCTTAGATCCGTGGCAATCGCGGCATCCCGCGGGGTCAGGCCGATCCAGCCCCGGCCCGCGGCCACGCGGCCTTCGCGCACCAATCGCACGCCCGGCACCCCGTCTGAAATCCGCATGATCCCGCCTTTGGTGGCTGAAACCAATGGCGCCAACCCCGCGCCGCTGGCGATGGTGTCGACAAATTCGCGGGGGGCGGCGGGGCCCAGACCGATCACGGTTTCCAGATCCCCTTCGCGCAGAACATATAACCCCTGTTCCGGCGCTTCAAACACCGCCATAGAACGTCCAGCATCGCCCTGTTCCAAGGGAACGACCGTGACGGTGCCATCAGGGGCGGTGATCGTCACCTCGCGCGCTTGGTCGGTCAAGGAACGGCGGGTCAGGGTCATCGTTTGGC
>SPJP01000101.1 GCA_006844665.1 Paracoccaceae bacterium | reverse complement strand
ATCGCCCCTGCAACAGTGATGTCGGTCAGTTTCTCGGGCGAGCTGGCCTATGAAATCCATGTCCCCAACGCCTCGGTCTATGCGGCCTATACGGCTTTGCGGGCGGCGGGCAAAGCGTTCGGCCTGCGCCTGTTCGGGGCCCACGCGGTAGAGGCGATGCGGATGGAAAAGGGCTATCTGCACTGGAAAGCCGATATCCTGACCGAGTTTGATCCGTTCGAAACCGGGCTGGGTCGGTTCGTTCAGATGGACAAGGCGGATTTCGTCGGGCGGGACGCATTGACCGCTCGGGTTGAAAAGGGCCCCGCAAAGCGCTTGGTCACTTTGGTTCTGGACGGCGCCTCTGGCCCGGCCCACGGCGGGGCCTCGGTCATGCAGGGCGACCGGGTGGTGGGCACAGTGACCTCGGGCGCGTATGGCCACCGGGTGGGCAAGAACATCGCCTATGCCTTTGTCGATCCGGAGTGTTCTGCGACCGGCAGCTCGTATGAAATTGATCTACTGGGCAAACGCGTTGCGGCTGCGGTGGTCGACGCTTGCCTCTATGACCCCGAAATGAAACATGTGCGGGACTAACCCGCATAGACAAAAGGCAACCCGATGATTGAGCGTATTGAGACCGGCACAAGGATGAGCAAGATCGTCAAGCATAACGGCGTGGCCTATCTGTGCGGCCAAGTCGGCGCGGGCGACACAGTGGCCGAACAAACTGCCGATTGCCTGTCGCGCGTGGACGGGTTGCTGCTGCAGGCCGGGTCATCGCGCCAGCATATCTTGCAGGCCATTGTCTGGCTGGCCGATATGGACGACTTTGCCGAAATGAACGCCGTCTGGGACGTCTGGGTGCCCGAAGGCCACGCCCCTGCCCGCGCCTGCGGCGAAGCCAAGCTGGCCCGAGAGGCGCTGAAGGTCGAAATCATAATTACCGCGGCTTGCGTGAACACCTAAACCGTCACCACCTGGGTGCCCCAGCCGCCACAATGATCCGTCAAGTCTGGGGCCAGGGCCCGATCTGTGAACAGCATCTGAACATCTGACAGCGAACAGATGGTCAGCGGCGCTTTGCGCAAAAACTTCAGATGATCTGCAGCGACCATCACTTTGCGCGACCGCTTGATCGCAGTGCTGCTGACCATGACCTCTTGCCCGTCGAAATCCAGCAGATCCCCATCCCCGTCGATGGCCGAGCATCCAAGGACCGAATAGTCGAACTTGAATTGCTTGACCATTTCCACCGTCAGCCCCCCGACGATCCCGCCATCGGCCCGGCGCAGAACGCCGCCCGCCAGGATAATCTCGCAGCTGTGATTGGCCGCCAGGATATTGGCGATGTTCAGATTGTTGGTGACCACCAGCAGGTTTTCGTGATCCAGCAGCGCGCGGGCGACGGCCTCGGTCGTGGTGCCGATATTCATGAACACGGAAGCGCCGTCAGGAATTTCAGCGGCGCAGCGCTGCCCGATGGCCTTTTTGCCTTGCTCGTTCAGCTGGCGGCGTTCTTCGTACTGGATGTTGATGACGCCCGACGGCACCACGGCTCCGCCATGGACCCGTTCCAACCGCCCGCTTTCTGACAGCTCTGCCAGATCGCGGCGGATGGTTTGGACCGTGACGTCATAGTGTTCGGCCAAACCGTCGACGGTAACCTTGCCGGTTTTTCGCGCGAGCTCCAGGATCTCTTTTTGACGGAAATTCGAAACCATGGCGTCCTCGGTCGTGTGCGATATCAAGGCCTCTATAGTCTACACCCCCTTTGGATCGTCAAGACCGTAAGGACTCAGTCCGTGTGAATTCGAACATAATAGCACCCGATATTCGACAATATTCCCCAAAACGAACATAAACGAACATTCGTTATTGCTATAATGCATGATTCAGTGCCATGTCAGCTGCAGAAGCTTATACTGCCTTGGACCGCCTAAAGGAGCCCCCCGTGGACCAGACCAACACATCGGACATTGTTGACCTTTTCGTCATTGGCGGCGGGATCAACGGATGTGGCATCGCGCGCGACGCGGTTGGCCGCGGCTTAAGCGTCGAGCTGGCTGAGATGAACGATTTGGCCTCCGCCACGTCCTCGGCCTCGACCAAGCTGTTCCACGGCGGCTTGCGTTATCTGGAATATTGGGAAATCCGTTTGGTACGCGAAGCCCTGATTGAACGGGAAACCCTGCTACGGGCCATGCCCCATATTGCCTGGCCGATGCGGTTCGTGTTGCCCTACCACCGTGGTATGCGCTTTGACGGGGACACGCCGACCTCGAAGGCATTAGGCGTTGTGATGCCGTGGTTGAAGGGGCGCAGACCGGCTTGGCTGATCCGGTTCGGCCTGTTTCTGTATGATAATCTGGGCGGTCGGCAGATCTTGAAGGGCACGACCTCGGTCAAGCTGGCGGGCACCCCCGAAGGCGCGCCATTGGAAGACCGGTTTGCCAAGGCGTTTGAGTATTCCGATTGCTGGATCGAAGACAGCCGTTTGGTGGTTCTGAACGCGCGGGATGCCGAGGCGCGCGGCGCAAAGATCAACGTACGCACCAAGGTGGTGTCTGCCGAACAGAAAGACGGGATCTGGCAGGTCACGCTTGATCCGCAAGACGGCCCGGCCCGGGTTGCGCGGGCCAAGATGCTGGTGAATGCGGGCGGCCCGTGGGTCGGCGAAATCATCCGCAACACCGTGCGCATCAATTCGACCGAAGGCGTGCGGTTGGTGCGCGGCAGCCATATCGTGACCCGCAAGCTTTATGAGCACGACAAATGCTATTTCTTTCAAGGCGAAGACGGCCGGATCATCTTTACCATCCCGTATGAAACCGACTTTACCCTGATCGGCACAACGGATGCGGATCATCCGGACCCAGGCACGGCCCCCGTCTGCACGCCCCAAGAACAAGACTACCTTATTGATTTTGCGTCCAATTACCTAAAACAAGACATCACCAAAGACGACATCGTCTGGACCTATTCCGGCGTGCGGCCTTTGTATGATGACGGGGCGAGCTCTGCCACGGCGGCGACGCGGGACTATGTTCTGACAGTGGATCAATCAGCAGGTGCGCCGATTCTGAACGTGTTTGGCGGCAAGATCACCACCTACCGCCGCCTTGCTGAAAGTGCTTGGGAACAGATCGCACCGTTCTTTGACAACGGCGCTGCGCCGTGGACAGCTGGCGTCCCCTTACCCGGCGGTGATTTCCCGGTGGACGGGGTGGAAGCGCTGCAAACACGTCTGCAGAACCGCTACAGATTTCTAACGCAGGAATGGTCAGGGCGGCTGATCAAGGCGTACGGTCTGGATGCGTTTGCTGTGCTTGGCGATGCCAAAGACGCAGCCGATCTGGGCCAATCCTTCGGGGCAACCCTGACCGAGCAAGAGGTCACGTGGCTGGTGGAAAAAGAATATGCGCGCACGGCCGAAGACATCGTTTGGCGACGCTCTAAGCTTGGGTTGCGCATGACACCGCCCGAAGTGCAAGCTTTGGATGAATGGCTGGCAAATCGCGGCTAAATGGCCAATCTTGTGTGTTCTCTAGCGCAGACCAATGCGAAAATGGGTAAAAGAGAACCAACGCGCCGTTAATTTCAGGATCAAGCCCATGTTTTCCTTCGCCAGCCCGCAGACCATCCATTTTGGAAGAGGTCAAAGCCAAATGGTGTCTGGCCTGGCGAAAGGCTTTGGCGACACTGCACTGATCGTCCATGGCGCCACAGCCGGCCGGGCCGAGTGGTTGGTGGCTGAGTGCAAAGAGGCGGGTCTGACAACCATCCGATTGAGCTGCGGGTCAGAGCCCTCTTTACCTGAAATCTACCGGGCCTTGGAAACACTGGGAACGGCGCGCCCTGATGTTGTGATCGCCTTGGGGGGCGGATCCGTGGTCGACTTTGCCAAAGCGCTGTCAGCTTTGATCGGCTGTTCGGGCCCGGTTGAGTCCTATCTGGAAATCGTCGGCGATGGTCGGGGACTGGACGCGGACCCGATCCCAATGATTGCGATCCCGACGACCGCGGGCACCGGGGCCGAGGTGACAAAGAATGCTGTAATTTCAGTGCCGGACAGGGGCCTAAAGGTCAGCCTGCGGGACCCGCGAATGATCCCCAATATCGCGATCGTGGATGCAGGCTTGATGCAAGGCGCGCCCCGGCGGGTGGCCTTGTCCGCCGGGCTAGACGCTGTGACCCAGGTAATCGAGCCCTACCTATCGGCCAAATCTAATCCCATGAGCGACGCGATTTGCAGCAGCGCCATTCCAACAGGCTTGCAGGCCCTGCGCCGCGTGGTCGAACAAGATTGCCCTGACAGCTGGGACGCGCTGTCTTGGGTCAGCACTTGCGGCGGTCTGGCCTTGGCCAATTCCGGCCTAGGCGCTGTACATGGATTTGCAGGAGTGATTGGTGGCAAAACTAACGCCCCACACGGTGAGGTTTGCGGCACACTGCTGCCCTGCGTGCTGGACAGCCACGCCCAGAAATCTCAACCGGGGACCAAGTTGCACATGCGCCTAAACTGGGTGTTGCAGCAAATCGCCGAAGTGTTTGCCACGGCCCCTGCGGATGATGCCACCACAGCTTTGCGGCTTTGGTCGAAATCCGAAGGCATTCGCTCCCTTACTGACATGGGGCTAGCCCAAGACCAACACCCAGAGGTCGCCCTGGCGGCGGCCAACGCGTCGTCGATGAAAGGCAATCCCTTTACCCTATCCCAAGACGATCTAACGGCCATTTTGAAAGCAGCAAGCTAGGCTCAGGCCGCCCCTATTCGGGCCGCAGCACACCGTATTTCAATAATAATGGCAAAGTGCGGCGCTCAAACCGGGACCACGAGGCTTCAAAATCTGGACGCTTTTTGTATCGGTGGCGCTTCAGCCGTTTGCGTTCGGGTTTTTTCAGCTTTTTGACCTGGCGGCGCAGCTCTTTCTTGGCCTCGGCCCGATTTCGCCCGTCATGGGCCAGGGTTGCCAGCCCTTCGAACCCGGTCAAGGAAACGACCCCGCCGATAATTGGCGACGGCAGGCTTAGATAGCCTTCGACCCGCAGGTCCCGCGCGCCCAGTTCTGCGTGGAACGGCATCGACAGGTTTAGCTTGTTTTGCCCCCGGGCCAAAGGCCGCCCGGCAGGATGCAGGATAGGATGGAAGAAACGCGACCCAACCATCTGTAGGATTGTCGAAACCGCCTTATCGACCGGAATAGCCGCAAGCGTCGGGTCGGCCAAAATCTGCCCGATGGTCAACTGCCCCGGATTGGCCAAGGCCGAAATGGCGGCAAAAGCTGCTGGGTCAAAGATAACCTCTTTTTCCCATAAGGTCACGGATTTCGGATAGCCGTAGGGGAAAATCGCGGAATCCAGGATGAAATCGCCCAGCCGGTTCTGGATGCTGATCTGGCTAGCCCCGGCGCTGTCTTGTTTGCGAAACACATCCCAACGGAACTGATCCACAATCAGCAAGCTTGCGCGGCCCTCAGCAGTGGCGTGATCGAGCCCTTTCAGAGCGTCCGGAACCTCGTCTTCGAACAAGGTTTCCAGCCCGTAGCGATCCGGGCGGGTGGATCCGACATGGTGCAAGCCCGCAGCCGCCAGATCATCTGCGACCTGAGGGAAATAGCGCGGGTAGAAGAAATGGTTGCAAAATTCGTGCACCAGATAGCGGGGATCGCGGTTTTCCAGTTCCTCTAGATAGCCCGCCAGCGAGCTGTGATAGCTGAAGATCGGCGCGCCGTCTTTGCACATGACTTTTGCTTCGGCCAAGGCCGCCCGGACCCGGTCCAACAATGGCCCGGTTTTGTCCTTCATCAGGCTTTGGATCAGGTGGAACATCACTTCGATCTTGCCTGATCCCGGTCGCACGTAATGGCAGAAATACAAAAGCCCGCCCTCGCCCACGATCTTGCCCACCAGATCATGAAACTGGTTTTGAATTTCTGGCGCGATCCAGCTGTAGACACCGTGGGCGGCCACAAAATCATAGGGGCCCTGTTCCATAACCCCAGGATCCTGAAAATCGGCGACCAGAAAGCTTACATTGGTAAGGCCGGCCGCCTTGGCCAATTTCTCGGCGTTCTCGATATGGGTAGGGTTCAGATCGACGCCCACAAAGGTGCCATAGGGATAGGCGGCGGCCAGTGTCAGGGTTGTCACCGCCTCGCCACAGCCCAGATCGCAATAGCGGAAGGGTTGGCGATAATCTGGTGCATCGAACCCGTTGGCGGCTGCTGCAAAGGCCATGCTGATCGGCGCCTGATAGCGCATGTAATCCCGCATATAGGGGATTTCCGTCACATAGCCGCTGTCAGACCATAGGGCCGCTTGGTCTTGGTCTGTCATGTTGGCACGGCCCAATTGATCAAAGGTTGGCAGTCGGCGGGGAACGCATCATAGACCGGTTTGGAAATCGTCAGCGCGTCTTGTTGGTTGAAGTTCTGATAGTCCTTGTACCAGGGTCGCTGGTACACAAGGCTAAGGATCGGCCGTTTGACATTGGACTGGTTCGGCAATCCCCGGTGCATCAAGCGGCTGTCCATCAGATAACAATCCCCCGGCCCCGGATCGGGGATCGCACAAGGCAGGTCATCGGCGATTTGCGTGCCCCGCCGGTGGGATTTCGGCTGAACCTGGGTTGCGCCAATATCGGCGGTCAGACCGATCAAGGGGATGATTGCCGCAATCGAATAGGCCGGTGTGTCCAGATCGGGGCTTTCGGGAAACAGATCGCTGTTGTCGCAATGCCACCGCTGAGCCTCGGACCCCGGCAGGGACACAACCGTGGTCAGGCTGCCCAGGATCATATCGCTGCCCAAAACCTGTTCACAAATCGCTGTTATGCGAGAGGCGGCCAAAACCTCGGCCTGGCCCAAGGCGCCATCGGTGCTCAGGCTGATCATATAGCGCTTTGAGCCGACCCGCAGGGCGCGGCCCTCGGCGATCTCGGCCTCGTGCTTGGCCCAAGTGATCTCCAGCTCGGCATTCACGGCGGCGATAAGGGGACGAGGCACACAATCGCGGATCAAAAGCGCGCCGTTTTTGCGAAACAATTTTGCGCCTTTGGCGATCTCTTTGGACGTCGCGATCCGGGATTTGATTTGGACCTCCGGAAAGGCTGTGGTTGCCCCTTTTGCGAGCGGTTTGCTGGGCGCGTCTTCTGCGTCCAACCCGTCCAGCATTTCGCCCAGATCCTTCAGGCGGCGCGCCGCGAAAGAGGCCACATTCGTTTCCATCCCTGTGCCCGCCAAGGTGTAGGGGGCCATGTCGGTTGCGTATTTCAATACGCCGAATGCCGCCGCTGCGGGCAGCAGCTTGGTGAAATCCGTACCCTCAAACAGGCCTGTGCGCGACAGGGCCCGCGTGTATTGGCGCAGCGCGACAGTGGCCAGATCACGGGCGCCGGTATCCGCAAGCGAACAGGCCGCGTGCAAAACCGCATGAGCGCCGGAAAATGGCATATGCAGCGACCAGCCCGGGGCCGACAAAATCGCATCATCCCAATCGATCAGGCAGATCTGGCCCGATGCGCGGATATGGGCGTTTCCGCTGTTCAGATCGGTGTGGTTGACCGTCGCCGGGGCCCCATCCACCAAGGCCGCCATGTCCCGCAGGCGGCCGCCATGCCGGTCCAGCATCGCGGCTAGTCCTGCGGCGGTGTCCGTGTCCATCAGGGCAAAGACATTTCCCGGCGGGGTACCAGCTGGCATACGGGACAGATCCAGGATCAGGTCCAGGGTTCGGGCTGCACTGTGGCGTGGAATCTTGGCCAGAAATTCGGGATCCTTGGCGACCTTTGCTTGGATCGCACCATAGGGCCCAAGCATCGCGTAACGCGTCAGCTCTTGGGCCGGTTCAATTCGATCGAGTGCCAGGTCTTCATACAGATAGAAGCCCCGTTTCGGCTTGGTCGCCAACACTTCGGGACACAGGCCCGGCGCGATGCGAGACAACATTTCAGGCACACGGAAAGTGGCGGGATTGGGCATTTTCACCTGTTTAAAAATCGCCGTTGACCCGTTTTCCAGGGTAACCCGAGAAACGATTGACCATGGAGCGGAATTAATCTTGGCTTGATCCACAACATTGTTTTTGGCCAGCCAGACCTCATTGCTTAAATTTTGTGCAATTTCTTTCAAATCCAGTTTCCGTCTTGCTGCTCTTGGCCTAACTGTCGCCATTAACCCTTTT
>SPJP01000097.1 GCA_006844665.1 Paracoccaceae bacterium | reverse complement strand
GTCATCGGGGTTGGGGCCTATTCGGCGCTGACCCAAGCCATGCGCACAGGCGAGGTATCGGTGGTCACCCCGTTTCGCTACAGCCGCCTGCTGTTCGGGATCGCCTTTGGCCTGGTTATCTTTAACGAGCGCCCCGACGCCCTGACATGGGTCGGCAGCTTTATCGTTCTGTCGGCGGGACTATATACAATGCTACGGACCCGCCAAGCGACCGCCCTCTAAAGCCCAACCTTCGCGCCTTTGGGCGTCAGCTGGTAGATCCCTTTGTCCACCCGTTCGAACCAGCCATAGTGATCGTCGCGCATCATGGTGGTGGCCCGGTCGACCCCGGTTGCCTTTGCCACAACCGCGCCCTTGCTGGGCCCGTGTTCGGACAGATAAGCTACCAGCTTGTGGGCATCCTGCCGGTAGACCGTCATCACCTGGCCCCGTGTGCCGCCCATATTCGGGTCGCCTTCCCGGCGGGCAAATTCCCGCAGCAGCCGGGCGCGTTTGGCCGATACGATCTTGGGCGCATAGGGGCCTGGGTCCAGATGCGCCTCGACCATCCCGTCTTTCAACCGCACGGTCAGCAAACCGATCCCCAATCGCCGCGCCAATTTCATGTTCGCGGCCAGCGCCTTTTGAAACCCACGCCCGGTCAGGCGCGGCACCGCCACATAGACCGCATCGCTTAACGCCAGCCGGTCAATCGCCTGATGAAACAACGCCAAAGAGAATCGCGTCTTCAGCTCTACAATCACCGGATCCTCGGATCCCCGCACCGCAACCACATCCGCCTTGCCGATCTCGGCCTTGACGGTATAGCCCTGCGCCTCCAAAAAGGTTTTTACAGGGGCGTATAGCTCTGTTTCTTTGGGGATCGCGCGGCTCATACCCCTATTTAGGCCGCCAATCGGGCCGGGTCACGCCCCAAGGAACGATTTGGCGAACAAAGCCGGGTTTGGCAGCGCTTAGCCCCCTTGACGCCCTCTCATGGACGCGATACCTGACGACCCTAGCTTTTCGGGGCCCTCTGGGGCTCCTTTCGTATATGATGCATGCCCCTAAATACCGGGGCCAGACAAAGATAGGAGCGAGCCGATGTCGCGCCGCTGTGAACTGACCGGTAAGGGTGTCCTGACGGGTAACAACGTAAGCCACGCAAAGAACCGCACTCGTCGTCGGTTTTTGCCGAACTTGAATGACGTAACCCTGTTGTCCGAGACATTGGGCCGTGGCTTCAAGCTGAAAATCTCTGCTGCTGCTCTGCGCACAGTTGACCACCGTGGTGGTCTGGACGCGTTCCTGGCCAAAGCCAAGGATGCCGAGCTGTCCGATAAGGCACTGAAGATCAAGAAACAAATCGCGAAAGCGTCCGAAGTCGCGGCGTAAGCCCTTTGGTACGACAGATTGCAAGGCCCCGCTTCGGCGGGGCTTTTTGCGTTTTGGGTTTTGTTTCGGCTTGACCCGGGTCATTCCGTAAGTGATGACTTACCTATGAACAGCCTGTCCCCCGCCTTCAACCGTTTCATTCTGGCCAGTGGTGCCACCAATTTGGCCGACGGCATTGCCGTTGTCGCCTGGGCCTGGGTGGCCACATTGTTAACCCGCGACCCTTTGCTGGTGGCCTTGATGCCCGTCGCCCTGCGCCTGCCTTGGGCGATCTGCGCGATTCCCGCGGGAATCATCACCGACCGCGTGGACCGTCGCCGCCTGATCCTGCGGATGGATATGCTGCGCGGGATGGCCTTTGCCCTGGCCGCCATCGCCCTATGGATCGCCCTTCCCCTGGCTGAGGCTCCGTCCCGAGGCACGTCCTCGCCCGCCTTGTTCATTCTGCTGATGACCTGCGCCAGCCTTGTGGGCCTGGCCGAGGTGTTTCGCGACAACGCGGCCCAGACCATCATGCCCTCGATCGTGCCCGCCGACCGTCTGGAACACGCCAATGGAAGGCTGTGGAGCGTCGAGCTAATCGGCAACGCCCTTGTCGGCCCCGCCCTTGGCGCGGTGCTGATCGCCACCAGCCTGCCCTTGCCCTTTGCCTTAAATGCTGCGGCCTATCTGATGGCCGTGGCCTTGGTGGCCCGTCTGGCGGGATCTTTTCGCCCGGCCCGGCCCCAGTTGGCCGATTGGAAGGCCGAACTGGCCGAGGGCGCACGCTTTCTAATGTCCTCGCCCCTGCTGAAAACCCTCGCTTTGCTGACCGGGTTCTGGAACCTGTTGTTTCAGGTCAAAGCCATCGCGCTGGTCCTGCATGTGCAGGAAAACTACGGCATCGGCGCAACAGGTTACGGCCTAATCCTAAGCGGCGCTGCAGTGGGCGGCATCTTGGGCGGGCTTTGCGCCCCGTGGATCATCGCGCGCCTTGGCCCCGCGCGCACGGCCCAAGTGATGCTGGCCGTCACCCCGGTTGCCTTTTTCGCCATCGCACTGGCCCCGGGGCCGGTCAGCTTGGGCCTTGTTCTGATCGCGTTCGAGTTCTCGGGCCTCGTTTGGAACACCGTGTCGGTCAGCTACCGCCAGCGCACGATCCCTGATGCGCTGCTGGGCCGGGTCAACAGCCTGTACCGCTTGCTGGCCTGGGGCATGATGCCTGTTGGGCTGATCCTGTCGGGCGTGATCGTGCGGGTGGCCGAAACCCAAATGGCGCGCGAACTGGCCCTGACAGCCCCGCTATATGCAGCAGCCCTGGGCGGCGTGGTTTTGGCCGTGATCGGTTGGCGCAGCCTGGGCCGAGGCTTTGCAAGCGTCTAACTGTCGTAACGTTCGATCTTTGCGGCCCAATGGATTTACGCTAAACGCCCTAGCATGACCCGCCTCTTCGCCCCTTTACTGATCCTGTCGTTGCTGCTGTCTGGCTTTGCAACGGCCTCGGCCCGAGGAGCGATGGCAGGCACGTTGGATATGGTGATCTGTACCGGCAACGGCATGATCACCATCTCGATGGACGGAAAAGGCGATCCGGTCGAGACGCGCGAGACTTGCCCCGATTGCATCATGACCCTGGCCGTCCCGGTCCCGTCTTCGGTGGCCCTGCCGCAGATCGCAAGCAGCGTCCACACGGTGCAATGGACCGCCCCCAGCAGCAGCTGGACCCAGCGGAACACGCTGTCGGCCACAGCCCGTGGACCGCCTCTTTCGGCCTGATCCCCCCAAGCCAAACTCTGCAAATAATTCCAACGACTGATGGAGGACGCCTTATGTCGTTCAAATCCAACCTATTCGCCGCCCTTGTAGCGACCCTTCCCTTCGCCGCCCTTGCAGGCGACATGGACCATTCCGACCACATGATGCCCGTTGTTGAACAGGGCAACCTGCGGATCCTTGATGCCTATGCCCGCGTATCTTCCCCCGTGGCCAAGGCCGGGGCCGCGTTTCTGGTGGTCGAGAATACCGGCGACACCGATGACCAACTGATCGCCGTATCCTCAGACACGGCCCAAAGGGTCGAGCTGCATTCCCACACCATGGTGGGCGACGGCATCATGCAAATGGGCAAAGTCGAAGGCGGCTTCACCGTTCCAGCCCACGGCTCTCATGCCCTGGCGCGTGGCGCAGACCACGTCATGTTCATGGGCCTGTCCCAGACATGGAAAGACGGCGACATGATCCCTGTGACCCTAACTTTTCAGAACGCAGGCGAGGCTAGCTTGATGATCCGGGTCGATCTGGAACGCCAACCCGAGGATATGGGCCACAGCGCCCACAAAGATCACTAAATCAGCGCGGTGCGCGTGGCGGGAACCCGCGCGCGCACCGTTTTACGGCCGAAACACCACCATGGCAGCACCAGCAGCGATCAAAGCTGCCCCAAGCGCGCCCTGCCAGCCGACCCCACGCTCGGCCAACCCAAAGAATCCCCAACGATCAAAGGCAAGCGAGGCCGCCAATTGCCCGCAGATCATCGCAGCGATATAGCCCGCGATCCCCAGCCGGGGCACCGCCGCAATCGACAACAGAACAACGCAGATCCCCAACACGCCGCCGATCCAGACCCAAACCGGCAAGGCGCGCATGGCTTCCCATCTGGGCCAGTCGGTGCGGGTGACGACCATCAACACAACCAGCATGCACACCGCAGTGGAAAACGCCAACAGGGTCGTTTGCAACGGGCTGCCCAAACCATCGGAAATTCGCGTGTAGATCGGCGCTTGGGCGGCGATAATGACGCCCGCCAACAGCGACAGGCCAAGCCCGGTTAGAACGATATGCATTGTGTCGCCTCCTTGTGGTCCCGGGGAAAACCCGGTCAGACCGCCAAATTCTTGTACAGATAACAGGTCGTCTCATAGCTCTTGCCATCTGTGGACAGGGCAAAGCCCGGCACCTCGCCCGCGACCTGGTAGCCGATCGAACGGTACAGCGGGAACGCCACGTCCTTTGTCAGGGTGTCCAGCGTCAGCAAACTCCGGCCCCGTGCCTTGGCTTCCAGTTCCAGTATGGCCAGCAGACGCCGGGCCATGCCTTGGCGGCGCGCGTCCGGATGCACCAACAGCTTGGCCACATCAGCCCGATGTGGCTGGTTCGGCGGCGTGTCCAGATCCAGCTGAACCGTCCCCATGACCTGCCCGTTCTGACGGGCCACAAACAGCAAACGCTGGCCTTTGGCATGGGGCATCTGCACCTTTTCACGCCAGAACTGGGCCGCCTGCTGTTCCGAAAATGGCAAAACGAAATTCACACTGGCACCGCCTGCGACACACGCCTGCAGCACCCGGGCCAAGTCGGGCAGGGCAGCGTCAAAATCTGTGGGATCAAGCAATTCTATCATGGACAAATCCTTGGACAAGACGTGGCGATTTGCAAGCGCCTGCCCCAGATAAACAGACCAAATGCACGGGCTTCCAATGTTCCCTCGGGTAACATTTGGACCCGGGGCCCATTCGCGCCTACATAAGGGGCATGGACGGGTTGCTTCGACATACGGATCGCGGGATTTACTGCGCGGCGGGGGATTTCTATATCGACCCGTGGCGTCCTGTGGACCGCGCGCTGATCACCCATGCCCATGCCGACCACGCGCGCCCGAAAATGGGCCAATATCTGGCGACCGAGGGCACAGCCCCCATCATGCGCCACCGCTTGGGCCGGATCAACGTGGACACTCTGGCATATGGCGAACGGCGCGATATCGGCGGTGTCACCGTGTCGTTTCACCCCGCCGGGCACCTGCCAGGATCGGCGCAAATCCGGGTGGAACATAAGGGCGAGGTCTGGGTCGCATCGGGCGACTACAAGCTGGAAGAGGACGGGCTTTCTGAACCGTTCGAGCCGATCCGCTGCCACGCTTTCATCACCGAATGCACCTTTGGCCTGCCGGTCTTTCGCTGGCCCGACCCATCAACCGTGGCGGCCGAGATTGACGCCTGGTGGGCCAAGAACCGGGCCGAAGGCGTGGTGTCCATGCTGGGCGCATATTCCTTGGGCAAGGCCCAGCGCCTGATCGCCTCTGTCTCCCCCGGCAACGCACCGATCCTGTGCCACAGCGCGGTCGAGGCGACGAATATCATTCTGCGTGCCCAAGGGGTGGACTTGCCCGAAACCATCGCCGTGACGCCGGATCTGAACCCTGCGGACTATCCCGGCGCGCTGGTCATCGCCCCGCCCTCGGCCCTGGGGTCTGCCTGGGCAGGCCAGTTCGGCAAGGTATCGACTGGGTTTGCCTCGGGCTGGATGCGCCTGCGGGGCGTGCGGCGCAGGCGGTCCATGGACCGGGGGTTTGTGCTAAGCGATCACGCCGATTGGGACGGACTGAACAGGGCCGTCAAAGCCACCGGGGCCGAGCGGATCTTTGTCACCCATGGCTACACCAGCACTTTCCAGAAATGGCTGTGCGATCAGGGCTATGACGCCCGGATCGTGGAAACAGACTTCGCAACCGAGACCGAAAAGGACGACGGATGAGCCTGCTAGACCGTATCGCATTGTGGAAAGCCAGCAATATCCGAAAACCGGTGATGCGGGCAATCAGCAGCATGCCTTTGTTGCGGGTCCTCTACGCCGTCACGATCCGAAGCGAGAATTTCGTGCCCCTTGGGATCAGCCAAGCCACAGACCCGTTGGGCGGCATCCCCGCCTTGCGCCTGGGCAAAGGGCCGGGGGCGATCTTGTGCTTGCATGGGGGCGGCTTTGCCACCGGCAGCTCGACCACCCACGCGCCTATGGCCGGGCAATTGGCCAAGGCGGCGGGCCGGCCTGTCTGGGTGCCCGATTACCGGCTGGCGCCAGAGCATGCGTTCCCGGCCGCCCTGGACGATTGCGAAACCGCCTATCGTGCTTTGTTGGACCGGGTCCCTGCAAACCAAATCGCCCTGACCGGCGACAGTGCAGGCGGGGCTTTGTGCCTGTCTTTGCTGCATGTCTGCGCGCGAAAGAACCTGCCCTTGCCCGGCGTCATGGCCCTAATGTCGCCCCTGGCCGATCTGCGCCCCGATGCGCGACATGATCTGCTGACCGGGCCCGATGATGCGCTGCTCTCCAAACGCTGGGGGTTGGCGGCCATCGCGGGCTATCTGGACGGGCGCAATGGCGATGATCCGCTGATCTCACCCCTTGCGGCCCCGTTTTCCGCCGCCCCACCCAGTTTGATCCACTATGCGCAGGGCGAAGCGCTAACCCCCCAGATTCAAGCCGCCGCCGCAGCTCTGCAGGCCAGCGGGGCGCAAGTGCAACTGCAAGCCTTTGACCCCGCCTATCACAGCTTTCAGATCGACGGCACGCCCATCGCCCGACGATCGATCACGCAGACAGCCGAGTTTATGAACTCCCATCTGCCATGAAACGTTTTGTCGCCCTGTTCAACGCGCTGGATCAAAGCACTAAGACCACGGCCAAGGTAGACGCTCTGGCCAGCTATTTTCGCGCAGCACCCGGTGCAGATAAACTGTGGACCATCGCGATCCTGTCGGGTCGCCGCCCGAAACGCGCTGTCACCACAACCCGGCTGCGCGAATGGGCGGCCGAACGCGCGGGGATTCCTTTGTGGCTGTTCGAGGATTCCTACCCTATCGTCGGGGATCTGGCCGAAACCATCGCGCTGGTGCTGCCGCCTGCCCGCCAGAATTCGGCCCACAACCTGACCGACTGGATCGACCAATTGCGCAGCCTGGCCGCGCTGCCCGAGGACGGGCGCAAACAGGCGATCTTTCAGGCCTGGGACCAGCTGGACCAGACCGAACGCTTTGTGTTCAACAAGCTGATCACCGGCGGGTTTCGCGTCGGCGTCAGCCAGAAACTTATGACCCGCGCCCTGTCCCGCGCAACAGATATCCCCAAAGCCGAGCTGGCCCACCGACTAATGGGCGATTGGACACCGGACAGCACCAGCTTTGACGCGCTGGTTCTGCGCCCCGATCCCGCTGCCGCCCTGTCCAAGCCCTACCCGTTCTATCTGGCCTACGGTCTGGAAGACGCGCCTGATGCGTTGGGGGCCCGCGCCGACTGGCAGGCAGAATGGAAATGGGACGGCATCCGGGGCCAGGTGATCCTGCGCGGCGGCCAGCATTTCATCTGGTCCAGGGGCGAAGAGCTGATGACAAACCGGTTCCCCGAACTGACTGTACTGGCAAGCCTTTTGCCCGACGGCACCGTGTTGGATGGCGAGCTGGTGGCGTGGGACAGCGTCGCCGCCCAACCCCTGCCCTTCAACCTGCTGCAAAAGCGGATCGGTCGCAAAACCGTGCCGAAAAAACTGCTGGCCGAGGCCCCGGTCATCCTGCTCGCCTATGATCTGCTGGAAGATCGCGGCGAAGACATCCGCGCCCTGCCCTTATCAGCCCGCCGCGCGCGACTGGACCAGTTGCTGGCGGGTCTGCCGGATACTGCGCCCCTTCGCCCCTCACCCATTCTAGATGCGCCCGATTGGGACGGGCTGGCGCAACTGCGCGACACCAGCCGCGCCGCCCATGCCGAAGGTCTGATGCTGAAACGCCTATCCTCGCCCTATCAGGTGGGCCGCAAAAAGGGCGATTGGTGGAAATGGAAGATTGACCCGCTAAGCTTTGACGCGGTGATGATCTATGCCCAATCCGGCCATGGCCGCCGTGCCACCCTGTTTACAGATTACACCTTTGCGGTCTGGGACCAGGGCACCTTGGTGCCCGTCACCAAGGCCTATTCTGGCCTGACCGATGCCGAGTTCAAAGAGATCACCGCATGGGTCAAGAAAAACACCCGCGAACGGTTCGGGCCTGTG
>SPJP01000086.1 GCA_006844665.1 Paracoccaceae bacterium | reverse complement strand
GGTTGGCCACGATAAAACAGGGCACCCCAGAAACACCGCGCTCCCTTGCATGGGAATCTCGTGATTTCAAATCTTGTACATCCGAGTCACTATTCAAAAGCCGTCGAACCATGTCTGGGTCCATCTCGGCACCTGTTGCAATCTCGACCAATACGTCCTGATCACCGATATTTAGACCGTCGACAAAATAGGCCTTAAACAAAGCACTTACGACCACGGTTTGCCGGCCCTCGAGCCCAGCCCAATGTATAAGGCGATGGGCATCTAACGTATTTGGAGTTTTTTGGATCGCCGCGAAGTCGATTTTCAGGTCAAGCGCTTCGGCGCGCTCAGCTATGGGCGCATAGGCTGCCAACGCGCCTTCTTTGCCTCCGAACTTGGTTTCAAGATACTCGCGTCGGTCAATACCAGCCGAAGGCATTTCTGGATTCAACTGGAAAGGGTGCCATTCAAAAGTGAAGGGATGTGAAGGACGCTCCACAAGAGCTTGATCCAAATAAGTTTTCCCGATGTAACACCAGGGGCAAATTGGATCGGATAAAATGTCGAGCTTGACCAAAATTGCAACCTTTCTGCTGAGCGGGCGGAAGACAGGAAGGATTGTTTGCCGCCGCTGTTTGGAGATTGCATGCGCCTCTGACCAGGGCATGTCAACGGACGTTCAATCTGCCACATCACACAATTACGCTAACCAATTGCAATTTCGCAAGAAACCGCCGAAAATGGCACATGACCCATGATACCGAACCAAGCTTGATCCGAATTGCGCGGGAAACCGGGCAGGATACACCCGTTGAAACCCTGAATCTTGGAGCGCGCGTTCGAGATTTACGCAAGTCTCGTAACTGGACTTTAGAACAGGCCGCACAGCAAGCCGGCTTGGCTAGATCTACGTTGTCGAAGATCGAAAATGGTCAGATGTCACCGACATTTGATGCGCTTAAAAAGCTGGCGACAGGCCTAGAAATCTCGATTCCGCAACTATTTACGCCTCCGAAAGGTGGGCAGGTTAACGGACGCATGTCAGTGACGAAAATGGGAGAGGGCGAGGGCCACCCAACAACCACTTATGAGCATGAGATCCTTGCAACCAGTCTGACGAAGAAATCTATGTTGCCGTACAGAGCGCGTATTCGTGCGCGTAAATTTGAAGAGTTTGACGGTTGGGTGCGCCACGACGGGGAAGAGTTTCTATTCGTGCTGACCGGCGCGATCCGTTTGATCACCGAGTTCTACGAACCAATTGAAATGCGTCGTGGGGATTCTGCGTACTACGATGCAACGATGGGGCATAACGTGATTTCAATCAGTGAGGACGACGCGACGATCCTTTGGGTAACGTCAGTCTAGTCGCAAACTGAATATCCTATAATCAATATTATGTTAAATATATAATTCACTATCCACATGAACTGATTGGCCAACGGGATTGAAACTACACGAAAATTTGCGTCACTTCATTCAAAGTGGCAGCTGCGCAAAATGCACAAAAAAAGGAGGCCGAAGCCTCCTTTTCCAATTCCTGTAGAACAGCGTTTAGCCGTTCATAGTCTTCGCGACTTCGGCGGCGAAATCTTCTTCCACCTTCTCGATGCCCTCGCCGACTTCCAAACGCACGAAACCAACAATTTCGACGCCAGCTTCTTTAGCCGCTTCTTGAACTGTCAGGTCCGGGTTCACCACGAACGCCTGGTTCACCAGCGTGACCTCTGACAACCACTTTTTCATACGGCCGACGATCATCTTTTCGATTACGGCTTCTGGCTTGCCAGATTCACGCGCGATGTCCATTTGGACTGTCTTTTCTTTTTCGATCTCGGCTGGATCAAGGTCGGCTTCGGACAAAGATGCTGGGTTTGCAGCTGCGACATGCATCGCAATTTGCTTGCCGATGCCGTTGTCTGCGCCATTCAAAGCAACAAGTACACCGATTTTGCCCATGCCATCAGCGGCGGCGTTGTGAACGTAGGAAACAACGGTTTCCCCTGTTACTTTCGCCATCCGACGGATCGTCATATTCTCGCCGATTGTCGCGATTTTGGAAGTCAGGACTTCTTCAACCGATTTTCCATCAAGAGCAGCTGCTTTCAACGCATCAACATCGTCAACGTCCAGGGCAACACCCGCGAAAGATGAGACCATTTCCTGGAACTCGGCGTTTTTGCCAACAAAGTCGGTTTCAGAGTTAACTTCAACAGCAACGGCAGTGCCGTCTTTCACTGCGACGCCAACGAGCCCTTCAGCTGCCGTGCGACCGGATTTCTTGGCAGCTTTTGCCAAGCCCTTGGTCCGCAGCCAATCTACAGCTGCTTCCATGTCACCATCAGTTTCGGTCAACGCCTTTTTCGCGTCCATCATGCCTGCGCCGGTCGTGTTGCGCAATTCTTTCACCATTGCAGCAGTAATCGCCATCTTGGTGTCTCCTAGCTAAAACAAAGGTTTACCCGAGCGACTTCACGCTCGGGCTTAACTTAAAGGGTGGATGTGAAACTTATGCTTCAGCCGCGGCTTCAGCGATTGCTTCTTCTTCCAAACCAGCTTCCAGCTCGCCCAAATCGACGCCAGCTGCACCCAACTGAGCAGACATACCGTCCAAAGCTGCGCGGGCAATCAGATCGCAGTACAGTGAAATCGCACGTGCCGCGTCGTCGTTGCCAGGGATGATGTAGTCGATGCCATCAGGTGAGCAGTTGGAGTCAACGATCGCAACAACTGGAATACCAAGTTTGCGGGCTTCGGCGATTGCCAAGTCTTCTTTGTTCACATCGATCACGACCAACAGATCGGGTACGCCGCCCATTTCACGGATGCCGCCCAATGAAGCCTGAAGTTTGGCTTGGTCACGTTCCATGCCCAGGCGTTCTTTTTTGGTCAGACCTTCGACGCCGTTTTCCATGGCCTCATCAATGTCCTTCAGACGTTTGATCGAGTTGGAAACAGTTTTCCAGTTGGTCAATGTGCCACCCAACCAACGGTGGTTCATATAGTACTGCGCACAACGCTCTGCGGCATCGGCAACGGGGCCTTGAGCCTGACGCTTTGTGCCGACGAACAAGACGCGGCCGCCTTTTGCTACCGTTTCCCGAACAGCGTTCAACGCTGCGTCCAACAGTGGCAAAGTCTGTGTCAAATCAAAGATGTGGATGCCGTTCTTATCACCATAGATGAACGGAGCCATCCGGGGATTCCAACGTTGGGTCTGGTGACCAAAGTGTACACCAGCTTCCAAAAGCTGGCGAAGTGTAAAATCAGGGAGCGCCATGTCCATGTTTCCTTTCCGGTTTGCGCCTCGGCAGAGCGTGAGAGACCGAAGCCTCAACCGGCGGATGCGACAGGATTTCTCCCTGCGCGACCCAAGCTCTACCTGTGAAGTGCGCTGCACATAGTTCAGATCTGCGCGCGACACAAGAGGGCTGGGGCCAAAATCAACTCATTCTTTAAGAAAACAGCTTCTTTACGCCAACGGCCATTTTTCCAATGATCGAAGGTTCTGGTTCAAACAATGGCTTTTGCTTGTGGACCTTGTATTTCGGGCGTTCAGGTGGATTGCGCGTCGCAGCGACCGGGCGCGACGGAATTTGTGGACGCGGAGGAGGCGTCTTGTCGGCCAACGCGCCCGCATCAAATTCAACAGGTTTTACTTCAGGCCGGGGCGGAGGCGGCGCAAAATCTTCGATTTTTGGAGAGATGTAGCCGTCAAACAAATCGTTCACGCCGCTGCGGGCCGATTTCAGCACTTTTGCCCTGCCCGACTCGGTCCTCTGCGCAGCTGCCAAAATCACGGCCCCCACAGCAAGGCTAAGGGTCGCGTGCACGATATCGTCGTCGTGATGAACATCCATGTCGCGCGCCATTTCCACCCGCATGGCCAGTTGCATGGCTTCATGGGTTGCGCGTGCTTCTTCACCGTTGCGCGCGACGTCCATCGCTAAACCCGCCAATGTTCAGGTCTGCGCCGAAGATGGGGACTTATCGGACAGATAGTCGTCGAACATAGCGCGCATTTCGTAGCGCAGTTCATCTGGGGATTGGCCAGCTCGGCCTTCCAAGGATTTCAACAACGGCGTTTCCTGCCGCAAAGACGCGATGAAAACATCATCCTTGGACGAAAAATGCGCATAGAATGCGCCACGGGTCATTCCGGCGCGGGACATGACCTCGTCAATGCCAACGTGATCGGGGCCTTTTTCACGAAACAAAGGCGCCGCCTGACGCAGCAACATAGATTGAACACGGGCGTTATGGGCCGCTTTGCGACTTGTTTCTTTATCCATGGTTGGCAGACCTATTTATGACAGCGCGTGCATTTTGGCATTTTTGACCCATTTCGCCAAGACTTATAGCTTTACCGAGGTTTCACCCCATGCGATGCACAAGGTCATGACAGAGTCTTCCAGATCCCCCGATATCTTGTGCATTGGTGCCATGCTCTGGGACATCATCGGCCGTGCTGAATTGCGCATGAAAGCTGGCCATGACGTTCCAGGCCGAATCACTCGACTGCCTGGTGGAGTGGCCATGAATATCGCCATGACCTTGAAAAAGCAGGGTTTGACCCCTGCCCTTTTGACAGCCATTGGTCAGGATGAAGATGGTGATGCGTTGGTGGCGGCTGCTAACCGTTTGGGCATGATCACCTGGCATATTCTGCGAACCAACACCCCCACAGACGTTTATATGGCTATCGAAGGCAGTAATGGCCTGATTGCCGCAATTGCCGATGCTCATGGCCTAGAGCAGGCAGGTGAAAAGATCTTATTGCCCCTACAGAATGGTGATTTGGGTGACGAGATTGAGCCCTGGACAGGCTGTGTCGCTTTGGATGGTAATCTAACAGAAAATCTGCTGTCCCAAATGGCGACCAGTGTTTTTCTATCGAAGGCCGATTTAAGGGTCGCCCCTGCGTCGCCAGGCAAGGCGCTGCGCCTAAAGCCTTTGTTTCGTCATCCAACCGCGACTTTTTACGTAAACTTGATCGAGGCAAATTTGATCCTAGGGACTGCCCATGAAAATACAGAACGAGCGGCAGAAGCTTTGCTTGCCCAAGGGGCATGCCGGATCGTGGTTACAGACGGCGCAAATCCCGCCAGTGTCGCTAGTGCGGATGAAATCATTACGCGTGCGCCACCACCCGCGGCGGTAAAACGCGTAACTGGCGCGGGCGACACGTTTATGGCTGCTCATATAGCAGCTGAACTTCGGGGAGCGTCCGGTAATGATGCCCTGAATGCGGCGCTCCAAGCAGCCGCCGACTATATTTCAACCGAGGATTCTCCATGCTAAACATCGTTTTATCACCCGAAGTTAAGCAAGCCAAAGCAGATGGAGCCCCCATCGTTGCCTTAGAATCCACGATCATCACGCACGGCATGCCGTATCCTGAAAATTTGAATACTGCACAGCGTGTCGAAGATACAATTCGTCAGAACGGAGCGGTTCCTGCGACAATTGCGGTGATCGGTGGCAACTTGCATGTGGGTTTGGACGCGGAAACCTTGTCAAACTTGGCCCAGAACAAGGATGTCTTAAAACTCAGCCGCGCAGATATGGCTGTGGCGATGTCCCAAGGTAAAACAGGGGCCACAACAGTGGCTGCAACCATGATCGGGGCCCACGCAGCGGGTATTGATGTGTTTGCAACGGGTGGTATTGGTGGCGTCCATCGCGGGGCCGAGCAAAGCTTTGATGTCTCGGCCGATTTATACGAGCTTGCTGCGACCCCCGTTACCGTCGTTGCGGCAGGCGCAAAGGCGATTTTGGACATTCCCAAAACTCTGGAAGTCCTTGAAACACTGGGCGTCCCGGTTCTGTGCTATAAGACTGACGCGTTTCCTGCCTTTTGGATGCAAGATAGCGGATTGCCGGCCCCCATACGCGTCGAAAGCGCGGCCGAGATTGCCAGAGCCCACATAATGCGCCAAGATTTGGACCTGCCAGGCGGCCAATTGGTGGGCAATCCTATCCCGGATCAGGCCGCTCTTTCAGGTGAAATGTTAATGCCCATCATCGAGCAAGCCTTGAAGGAAGCCGCAGCCCAGAAAATCGCGGCGAAATTGGTAACACCATTCTTGCTGGGTCGGATCGTCGAAGTGACAAAAGGCGTATCGCTGACGGCAAATATCGAGCTGGTTTTAAATAATGCCCGTTTAGCGAGCAGTATTGCGCGAGAAATCAGCCAAATGAGACAAGCATAGGCGGATCTTTTCCTCCTTTAGAGCGAGTCCGCTTGTACGCCCCCCTTCAGCCGAATATGAAAAGCCGAAGGTAGGAGATACGACGCCGTGAAGCTGGAAAACGAAGAACATACCCCGCAACGCCGCGGCCGGTTTGCCGCCTTGCGCGGCAATTTTTTCACAGGTCTGATCGTCATCGCGCCCATTGGCCTTACGATTTGGCTTATTTGGAGCGTTGTTGGTATCATCGACAGCTGGGTTTTGCCCTTTGTTCCCAACGCCTATAACCCTGCCGTTTTCATCGCCCGTTATTTCAACGTACAGGTTGATATCCGCGGCATTGGCGTCGTGTTTTTCCTCCTATTCACTGTGATTGTTGGCTGGCTGGCCAAGGGCTTTATCGGGCGTTTCCTTCTGAAATGGTCTGAACAGCTTGTGCACTCCTTGCCGGTTGTGCGTTCCATCTACGGTGGTTTGAAGCAGATCACAGAAACAGTATTGGCCCAAGGGTCCAGTTCTTTCGACAAGGCGTGTTTGGTTGAATATCCCCGCAAAGGGATCTGGGCCATCGCGTTTGTTTCTACTGATGCAAAAGGTGAAATCGCCGAGCGCTTCGAGCTACCGGTTGTTTCTGTGTTTATGCCAACGACCCCTAACCCGACCTCTGGCTTTTTGCTGTTTGTTCCACGCGCAGACGTTACATTTTTGGATATGACGGTTGAGGATGCTGCGAAACTGGTGATTTCAGCTGGTCTTGTTTATCCAAATGGCAAAGGCGGCGTTGAACAAAAAGCCTTGCCAGCGAAGAAATAGTTCTGCAATCAGAATTGGTTAAGGCGCGGCTTTGGCACCGCGCCTTAGGATTAACTATTCCTCAATCCACCAGACATCTGGCTGAAATCCGATCCAATCCCCATACATCGAAATGCGATCTGGAAAGTGAAGCTTAGCATCATAGGCCAGCCAGCTGATCGGATTATGCCAGATTGGGATTACGTAGCGGCCCGAGGTCAGGACCCGGTCTAGGGCCCGAACGGCGGCTCGGTAATCGTCCTGACTGGCGGATATCAGCATTTCGGTGATCATTGCCTCGGCCGCAGGGCTATTCATCCCCATCAAGTTGCGCGTGCCTGGGGTCGTTACCCCGTCAGAGCCCCAATATACCAATTGTTCATTCCCTGGGCTTAGACTTAACCCGCGGCGGAAGTAGGTAATGTCAAAGTCGTAACTATCTGTCCGTTCTTTGTACTGGGCTGAATCCACGGTCGAAATTGTTGGTTTGATGCCAAGACGTCCCAAAGCTTCGGTGTATATGTTGATGATAGATTGAGTTTCAGATGATCCCTGACGCAGAAGAATTTCAAACGTAAATGGATCCCCGTCGGGCCCAACCATTTGACCATCCTGCACTGAATAGCCGGCTTCGTTCATCAGGTTCAGCGCAGTCCGAATGCCAGAACGGTTGGATTCTGATCCGTCCGAGACGGGCAATGTGTAACCATCCAACGCACCGGGCAGCAGATCGGCACTGAAAGGCGCCAACAGTTCTGCGACTTTGCTTTCCGCAGGGCCAGGTTCCATCGATAGGACCGAATTTGCGAAATAGGACGTGATCCGCGGTAAAGCCCCGCCATTTAACGTCTGATTTATGAACTCGAAGTTAAAGGCCTGAATCATCGCCTCGCGCACGTGCCAGTCAGCAAAGGTGTCGCGACGTGTGTTCATAACAAAACCAGTCATCCCTGTTGGGCGCTGATGCGGGATCGCGGATTTAACGACCTCACCCGATTGAACCCGCGGAAAATTATACTGATCGGCCCATTTCTGCGCGTTGGTTTCGCGCATCGTGCTCAGCTCGCCGGATTTGAAAGCTTCGAACATTGCAGTACCGTCGGCAAAGAACTCCATTCGGATTTCGTCGACATTGTTGGTTCCGCGGCGAAACGGAATGTCTGCACCCCAGTAGTCGGGATCGCGTTTTAGCGACACAAAGCGACCGGCCTCGTAATCGTCAATCACATAAGGG